>JAFXGP010000019.1 GCA_017521195.1 Lachnospiraceae bacterium | reverse complement strand
TTTTTTCTAACTTCTTTAATTCTTGCTGTGTTGTCTAACTGATTTGTTGCGTTCTGGAATCTCAAATTGAAAAGTTCTTTTTTAGCAGCTACTAATTCGTTTGCTAATTCTGCAGCTGATTTTGTATTTAAATCTTCTACATACTTATTAGTTTTCATTTGACACACCGCCTTCCAAGTCTGCTTTAGAAACAATTTTACATTTACAAGGAAGCTTATGCATAGCAAGACGTAATGCTTCTCTGGCTACTTCTTCGTTTACGCCAGCGATTTCAAACATTACACGTCCGGGCTTTACAACTGCTACCCAATATTCCAAAGTTCCTTTACCGGAACCCATACGTGTTTCTGCTGGTTTTGCTGTTACAGGTTTATCAGGGAAGATTTTGATCCATACCTGACCACCACGTTTTGTATGACGTGTCATCGCAATACGTGCTGCTTCAATCTGATTAGATCTGATCCAACAAGGTTCAGCCGCTACAAGACCGAACTCACCGTGTGTAATTGTATTACCGCGTAACGCCTTTCCAGCCATAGAACCACGGAACTGTTTACGACGTTTCACTCTTTTTGGCATTAACATTATTTATCGCTCCCTTCCTTGTTTTCTTTAGTAGGAAGTACTTCGCCTTTATAGATCCATACTTTAACACCTACTTTACCATATGTGGTATCTGCTTCTGCAAAACCATAGTCGATATCTGCTCTAAGTGTCTGAAGAGGAATAGTACCTTCGCTGTAGAATTCTGTACGAGCCATATCTGCACCGCCAAGACGACCGGAACAGCTTGTTTTGATACCTAAAGCACCGGATTTCATTGCTCTTCCCATTACGGATTTCATTGCTCTTCTGAAAGCCACACGGTTTTCAAGCTGAGCAGCTACGTTTTCAGCTGCAAGCTGAGCATCCTTATCAGGTCTCTTAATTTCTTTAATATCAACTAAAACTTTCTTGCTTGTTAACTTGGAAAGTTCTTTCTTTGTTACTTCGATTTCAGCTCCGCCTTTTCCGATAACAACACCGGGTTTTGCTGTATAAATGATTACTTTAACGCGGTCGGAAGCTCTTTCGATTTCAATCTTGGAAATTCCGGCAGCATATAATTTTTTCTTTAAAAATTTTCTGATATTGTAATCTTCAACTAAAAATTCTGAAAAATCAGCATCTTCTGCATACCATCTGGAATCCCAATCTTTGATGACACCAACTCTCAGACCATGAGGATTAACTTTCTGTCCCATTATACTTCCTCCTATCTTTCATCAAGCACTACAGTAATGTGGCTCATTCTCTTTTCGATTCTGTAAGCTCTACCCTGTGCTCTTGGTTTAACTCTTTTCATTGTAGGTCCTTTATTAGCATAACACTCTGCAATGTAGAGGTTTTCCTGATTCATTCCGTTGTTGTTTTCAGCATTAGCAATTGCTGATTCTAATAATTTTTTAATAAGACCGGAAGCATATCTTGGGTTGTATTCTAAAATTGCTAAAGCAGTTGTAACATCTTTACCTCTGATTGCATCTAATACAAAACATGCTTTCTGAACTGACACTCTTGCATAGGATAATTTTGCAGAAGGTCTTGTGTCTTTATTTGCATTTCTTTCTCTTTTAATTTGGGATCTATGTCCTTTAGCCATGGATAAAACCTCCTTTCAATTATCTAACTCTTGATTTCTTTTCGTCTTTTCCATGTCCTCTGTATGTTCTGGTTGCTACGAACTCTCCAAGCTTGTGACCAACCATATCTTCAGTTACATATACAGGTACATGTTTTCTTCCATCGTGTACTGCGATTGTATGTCCAACAAATGCTGGGAAAATCGTAGAACGACGAGACCATGTCTTAATTACTTGTTTATTTCCGCTTGCGTTCATTGCATCTACTTTTTTCAGTAAGCTCGCATCTGCGAAAGGCCCTTTTTTAAGTGATCTAGCCATTTTTATTCCTCCTAATTTAACATTGAATATGAGTCTGGATTATTTAATCGCTTTTCCGTCTCTTCTTCTTACGATTAACTTGTTAGAAGCTTTTTTCTTCTTACGTGTCTTAAGACCAAGAGCAGGTTTGCCCCAAGGTGTACTTGGACCGGGACGACCGATACCTGTTCTACCTTCACCACCACCGTGTGGATGGTCATTAGGGTTCATTACAGAACCACGAACAGTAGGTCTGATACCCATGTGACGCTTACGTCCGGCTTTACCAATGTTAATTAAGTTGTGATCACCATTACCAACAACTCCTACAGTTGCTCTACAGATGATAGGAACCATTCTCATTTCTCCGGAAGGTAATCTTAAAGTAGCATATTTACCTTCTTTTGCCATTAACTGAGCGCTGTTTCCTGCGGAACGAACCAGCTGTCCGCCCTTTCCGGGATAAAGCTCGATATTATGAACCTGTGTACCTACAGGAATCTGAGCTAAAGGTAAGCAGTTACCGATTCTAACTTCAGCTTCAGGACCGTTCATAATCTTCATTCCTACTTTTAATCCTTCAGGAGCAAGAATGTATGCTTTTTCACCGTCTGCATAACAGATTAATGCAATATTTGCTGTTCTGTTGGGATCGTATTCTACAGAAAGTACATTTGCAGGAATACCATCTTTTGCATTTCTCTTAAAGTCAACAATTCTATATTTTCTTCTGGAACCACCGCCGTGGTGTCTTACTGTAATTTTACCCTGATTATTACGACCGGCATTCTTCTTTAAAGAAGTACATAAAGATTTTTCAGGTGTTGATTTTGTAATCTCAGAAAAATCAGAACCAGTCATATTTCTTCTGGAAGGTGTATATGGGTTATATGTCTTAATTCCCATGATTATTTCTCCTTTACTTTACTTTATCGTCATGCTTTGATTGCATATAGTTGTCTGTATTTTACAGACCTGCAAAGATTTCAATATCCTTGCTGTCTTCAGTTAACCACACCATTGCTTTTTTGGTTTTTGCAGTTTTTCCAACTACCATTCCACGTCTCTTATTTTTTCCTTCACAGTTCATGGTGTTAACTTTTTTAACCTTAGCTCCTTCGAACATTTTTTCCACTGCTTCTTTGATCATGTTCTTATTTGCTTCAGGATGAACTAAAAATGTGTATTTCTTTTCGCCCATGCCGGCCATACTCTTTTCTGTAATAACCGGTTTGAGGATTACGTCATAATATTTAATATCAGCCATTATGCATATACCTCCTCGATTGTCTTAACAGCGTCTTTTGTTAATACTAATTTATTAGCATTCAAGACATCATATACGTTAATTGTGTTGGTAAGGCTTGTTTTAACTGTAGGAATATTTCTTGCAGATAAAACAACATTCTGATCGTTATCATTTAAAACTACCAGTGCTTTTTTATCAATCTGTAAGTTTGTTAAAACTGCCTGGAATTTCTTTGTTTTGATTTCGTCAAATTTTAATTCATCAACTACGATTAAGTTGTTGTTTGCAACCTTATCTGTTAATACAGATTTTAATGCTGCCTGTTTTTCTTTTCTATTTAATTTGAAAGAGTAATCTCTTGGTACGGGAGCGAATACAACACCGCCTCCTGTCCACTGAGGAGCTCTTGTGGATCCCTGTCTAGCATGACCGGTTCCCTTCTGTCTCCATGGTTTTCTTCCGCCTCCGGAAACTTCGGAACGAGTTTTCGCTTTCTGTGTTCCCTGACGTTTATTTGCAAGCTGCTGTACAACTGCCATGTGTACTAAATGCTCATTCACTTCTACACCGAATACGCTGTCGTTTAATTCAATTGTACCAACTTCTTTGCCTTCCATATTATAAACAGCTACGTTTGCCACTGATGTGTCCTCCTTTCATTCCCTAATTAAGCCTGAGCTCTTGTTGTTTCTTTAATAGTAACCAATGCTTTCTTAGGTCCCGGTACTGCACCTTTTACCAAAAGCAGGTTCTTTTCTGCGTCAACTCTTACTACTTCAAGATTCTGAACTGTAACTTTAACGCTTCCCATGTGACCAGGCATTCCCTTTCCTTTAAATACACGGCTTGGTGAAGAACATGCACCGTTGGAACCCTGATGTCTGTGGAACTTGGAACCGTGAGTCATAGGTCCTCTGTGCTGACCATGTCTCTTAATGGCACCCTGGAATCCCTTACCTTTGGAAATTGCAGTAGCATCTACTTTGTCACCTGCTGCAAAGATATCTGCTTTGATTTCCTGCGCAAGTGCATATTCTGCTGCATTTTCAAATTTAAATTCTCTAATATATCTCTTACTGGAAACACCTGCTTTTTTGAAATGTCCCTGAAGAGCTTTATTAACACCATGTCTGTGGATAACTTCTTTGTTTCCTTTTGCATCTTTGTTAATAATTTTGTCTTTTTTGTCTACGAATGCAACCTGAACTGCTTCGTATCCGTCATTTTCTTTTGTTTTTACCTGTGTTACTACACAAGGTCCTGCCTGAAGTACGGTTACCGGAACCAGTACGCCATCTTCGTTGAAGATCTGAGTCATTCCAACTTTTGTTGCTAAAATAGCTTTGTTCATCTTTTTTACCTCCTGTTTATTCTACAGCGGGGCGCTTTCACGTCCATACTAGTAGGGGTTTTATTTGTTTTTCATTTTGATATCGATACTTACACCTGCAGGCATTTCTAATCTCTGTAATGCCTCTACAGTCTTAGCTGTAGGAGTGATAATATCGATTAATCTTTTGTGAGTTCTCTGTTCGAACTGTTCTCTGGAGTCTTTGTATTTGTGAACCGCTCTCAGAATTGTAACTACTTCCTTCTTTGTAGGAAGAGGTACCGGTCCGCTTACCTGTGCTCCATTCTTCTTTACTGTTTCAATGATTTTTTTGGCAGAAGCATCAACCAACTTGTGATCATATGCTTTTAATGTGATTCTCATTACTTGATTTGCCATAAAAAAAGTCGCCTCCTTTTCGCACTTTCTAATTCTCTAAGTACGACAAGCGGT
>JAFXGP010000018.1 GCA_017521195.1 Lachnospiraceae bacterium | reverse complement strand
TTCAGCTCGAAAACAGTGCTAAAGCACAGTTTCCTCGCTGTGGCAGAGCGCCATATGCCAAAAAGATATAAAATACTGTTCAGTGAGCAAGCTCCCACACAGTATTTTATATCTTTTTGTCGCATGGCTGAACTGTTACAATATTACTAAATAAATTGAATTTATACTGGACAAAAGCAAATGAATATGTTATTGTAAATTCATAGAAATTTTATTAATTGATAGTGTGTTACTTGGAAACGAGGCATTAACTAGTCATAATATCACAGGGATTATTATGCGAGTTGATGCTTTTTTATTTACGCAAAAGGTATAAGATAAAAGAATCTGCCTATATTAGAAGGTAATGGAGCAAAGAGCAGTCGCAGAAAATCACCACCATAAGAAAAGGAGAAAAACGTATGAAAGACAAAATTTTTGGTGTTTTGCAGCGAGTTGGACGAAGCTTTATGCTTCCCATCGCAATTTTACCGGTAGCAGGCCTCTTATTGGGAATTGGTGGTTCTTTTACCAATGAAACCATGTTAAGAACTTATGGTCTTTGGGAAGCAATGGGACCGGGTACTGTATTCTATGGAATTTTTGAGGTTATGAAGCAATCCGGAGATATTGTATTTGCCAATCTTCCAATTTTATTTGCCATGGGTGTAGCTATTGGTATGGCGAAGAGAGAAAAAGAGGTTGCAGTACTTGCAGCGGCAGTAGCTTTCTTTGTTATGCATGCTTCTATTAGTGCCATGATTGTTATCAATGGTGGAACAGAGAATATGTTAAGCGGATCTACAGGAAGTGTATGTGGTATTACCTCCCTGCAGATGGGGGTATTTGGCGGTATGATTGTAGGTCTGGGAACAGCAGCTCTTCATAATCGCTTCCACAAAATTCAGTTACCACAGGTATTATCCTTCTTTGGCGGTTCAAGATTTGTTCCCATTATTTCTGCCTTAGTATTTACCGCAGTGGGAATTTTAATGTTCTATATCTGGCCTCCGGTACAGCAGGGAATTTATGCAGTTGGTAATATCGTTCAGGCTTCCGGTTATGCAGGAACCTGGGTATACGGCTTGATGGAAAGGTTGTTAATTCCTTTTGGATTGCATCATGTATTTTATATGCCTTTCTGGCAGACTGCAGTAGGAGGAACCCTGGAAGTAGGTGGAGTATTGGTAGAAGGTGCGCAGAATATCTTCTTTGCACAGTTGGCAGATCCTACAGTAGAACAGTTTGCCGTATCTGCAACAAGATTTATGTCCGGAAAATTCCCTCTTATGATCTTTGGATTACCGGGAGCGGCTTTGGCTATGTATAAAACGGCGAAAAAAGATAAACAAAAGCTGGTAGGAGGTTTATTACTTTCTGCAGCCTTAACTTCTATGTTAACAGGTATTACAGAACCTATTGAATTTACTTTCCTGTTTGTAGCTCCTATTTTATATGGAATTCACTGTGCACTGGCAGGAGCAGCCTATATGCTGATGCATATTTTTGGAGTAGGTGTAGGTATGACTTTCTCCGGTGGTTTGATTGATATGTTCTTATTTGGTGTTCTTCAGGGAAATCAAAAAACAAATTGGGTTTGGATTGTTATTGTAGGAATTGGCTATTTTGTAGTATATTACTTCTTATTTAAATTCTTAATCGAAAAAATGGATTTAAAAACACC
>JAFXGP010000133.1 GCA_017521195.1 Lachnospiraceae bacterium | reverse complement strand
CCCCGACCCAAATCACCTGTTCCTCGATACCTTACCGTTCCCTTATCTTTTCCTACAGGCAGTAACTCCTGCCGCAGCCTGCCTGCCAGGTCATAGGTATAAAAAGTAGAATATCCCTTTTCATCCGTATGACAAATGCAGTTGCCCCAGACATCATACTGATAGCCACTCTCCTGCATGCCCTCCGGGTTGGTTATGCCAATTAACCGATTCCCCTCATCATAGGTATAGTGCCAGCCTGCGCCTTCCTCCTGTGCTTCGGCATACTGCTCTGTCAGGATATGGCCAATTCGATTGCCTGCCGCATCATAAAAAAATCGTTCGATCCCTCCATCGGGATGGTAAATCTTGAGTAGCCGATGGTCTCCATCATAGGTTGGACCTAGGTCAAGACCTTGGACACAAAAAGTTGAACTTTTCTCTCTCTGCATAACATATACAGAAAGAGTTGCTTCTTAAGTGTAGAACCATACTTTATTTGAGTCATCATCAGTCAAATTAAATTCAGCTATCATAGGCAGCATTTCAATATCAATGGCAAGGGCTACGCCGGCATGAATGCCCCATTGACATTAAATTTGCCTATGATTAAGAGTGACTAAGCAGAACATAGGACTGTTCTGCTATGCCCACTTTTAATTTGATTAATTTCACACGTTATGATATCAAATAAAATGTTTAGTAACACTTAAGCTGCCAGAGCCTCATCTTCCACCTGTTGTGGTGTCTTGTAATTAAGGGCACTGTGGTGCCTTTTACGTTTGTAGAAGGACTCTATATCGCCTCCTCAAATGTGTGGTAAGTAGTGGTATATACTTCTTCTTTTTTTAATACAGAGTGGAAGGATTCTATGCAAGCATTATCATAAGGGTTTCCTTTCCTGCTAAAGGAATGGATGATTCCCTGTTTCTGTAAATAGTTTTCAAATTCTACGCTGGTATATTGGCTTCCCAGATCACTATGGAGAATAATTCCGGTTGCGTTAGGAATATTGGGACATGCATTCTTTACCGCTTTTGTTGCAAGCTCTGCCGTTATTTTTTACCATATGCCCAACCGATAATTTTTCGATCATATAAATCCATGACAGAGGCAAGAGAGCTCCATCCCTCATTTACTACATGGATATAGGTGCTATCCGTTACCAACTTTTTAAATACAGTGTTAGCTTCAAAATCACGATTAAGGATGTTCTTTTTATCTTTCGGAACATTTCCTTGATTCTTTTGATAGTGATACTTCTGAACAACAATACTTTTAATTGCCAGCCTTTTCATATATCTTTGAACTCTTTTAATTGAGCAAGAAATATTTCTATCATTAAGCTCTCTCTGGATTTTAACCGCACCATAGCGTTTTTTATATTCGTTATACACAGATAATACTTTTTCACTGAATTTGTTATATTCTTGTTCTCTTTTTGAGGTAACATGGTTAATAGCGGTATAATAAGTGCTTCTGGGAAATTTAAGTGCAGAACACATTTGTTTCACCGTATAGTTATCTAAATTAGCCTGAATAAAGGACACGTATTCAGCTATTGATTTTTTGCGAATATGGCAGTAGCTTTTTTTCATATTTCATTCTCTATCTCAAGCTCTTTCATTTTCTTTTGAAGTGCCTTATATTCCTTTAATGAAATTGTTTCTTCTCCGGTAGTAATTATAGGAGCAAGCTTTTTAATCCAGGTAGAGATTGTGCCTTTAGGAATGCTATATTCGTTACTTAATTCTGTTACACCTTTGCCGGCTTTACAGTACAGATCAACAATCTGCTACTTAAATTCCGGCGTATAAGATTTTTGATTTTTTGCCATTGTATTGAACTCCTTTTTGATAAGTATAAGTTGTTCAACATTTCATGTCCATAGTTATATTCTAGCACTACGTTCCAGTTGTGGATATGATTTTCCGCCAACGTTATACAAATCAACAATTTGCTGTTTGAACTCTGAAGTATACGATTTTTGGTTTTTCTCCATGTTGAACATCTCCTTTTCTATTTCGTTTGCTATTATAGATTGTTCAACTTTTTCTGTCCACACTTATATACTAACACTATTCTCTACCAAAATATCCTCTTTTGTTTTTATAGTCATCAAAGAACTCTTTACTTAATTCAAAAAATAAAGCAACCTCTTTCTGTTGATCTTCAGCTATTCTCTTAATATCAACATACCACATTGCTGAACTAGTTTCATATTGAGAATCCATATTCTCTTCTATCCATTTCACTAGCCATTTCCAGAACCAACAACAAAACATTTTATCCATATCATTCTTTGAACTTTGATGACATGCCGAACAATATCCTGCAATAAAATAATAGATATAATCTATCCTTTCTTCTTTCATAAACATTCCAGGTCTTTTTTTAATTGTATCTATTAATTGTTCAATATACATTTCCAACCTCCTACTTGTTAATTATTTCCGTAGCATAGCTCCATTTAATTCCAGGTAATCCTTGTAATAATCCTAAATCACATAACCAATCATTTAATTTCATACCATCAGTTGTCATATTATCATATACTATATCATCGATTTGTATCCCATAATGATAACTTGCACCAATAGAATCTCCTACTTTATCAGAATATATTAAATATTGGCTATCTATCCTGATAATTTTATATGGTATTTCTTTTTTTCCTAAAGCATCTACAAGATTTTGTGCAAACCTATCACATTCTCCAAATTTTTTTAATCGTTTTGGAATGTTATCTATAATTTTTTTTACAACTGCTAAATCTATCGTACTTATATTTCTAGCATTAGTTATATCCGTTTCTCTTACTTTTGATGTTTTACAAATTGAATTGACTTGATTCTGATACCCACTCGGATCATAATACATTACCGGATTATTCCCACAGTAAGCATACAGATTCAGCCCATCTCCTCGATAGGTATCTTCCTGCGTAAACCTGCCTATCTCAGGATGATAGTACCTGGCTCGTAAATAGTACTGTCCTGTCTCCCTGTCATACTGTTGTCCAGTATAGAGGAAAGGGTTTTCTAATGCTTCCTTTG
>JAFXGP010000132.1 GCA_017521195.1 Lachnospiraceae bacterium | reverse complement strand
TTTGTCCTGCTTTGTCAAAATCAATAGTTACCTGATAATCTCTCGGACCGGCTTCAATATTCTTAACTGTACCTTCTCCAAACTTAATATGTTTTACCCGGTCTCCTACATCGTATCCCAGACTTCCACTTGAAGGTGCTCCTTTACTTACTGCCGATGTTCCGATTCCTTTTGCAATAAAAGGTTTATTTTCCAAAGCGGTAGTCTTTGGTCGTACCACAGCCTTAGGTTTCGCAAAAGACATATTAGCAGACCTTGTAGCTCCTATTCCGGCAGATAAAAAGCTTACGTCCTGAGTACTTCCTGCCATACCAAATGGTTTAGATTTAAAAGATAGGCGTTCTGTGGAATCTTCTCTGTAAACAGCCTCTTTTTTAGGCGCCGGTGATGGACGATTATCCATCAAATGACTTGGAATCTCTCTTACAAAACGGCTTACAGGATTGTATTGGGTTTCTCCGCGAATCATTCTCATTCTGGCACTGGTAAGTGTTAAATCTTTCATGGCACGGGTAATCCCTACATAAGCCAATCTTCTCTCTTCCTCAATTGCTGTCGGATCCTCATCCATGATAGTCATATAACTTGGGAAAATACCATCTTCCATCCCTGCCAGATAGACATGAGGAAATTCCAAACCTTTGGCACTGTGAAGGGTCATTAAGAGAACTCTGTTATCATCTTCTTTTAACTTGTCCATATCTGCCACCAAAGCAACCTCTTCCAAAAATTCACTTAAGCTTGGCTCTTCGTGACTTTCTTCATAAACAGCAATCTTGGTAATCAATTCGTTGATATTATCAATTCTGTCTTCTGCATCTTCCTCTTCTGTTTCTCTCAAATATTCAATGTATCCTGTGGTTTCCAAAATATCTTCCATTAATTTTTTCAAACCATATACTTTTACTTTACTTCGGAACACCTGAATCATGTTTACAAAAGGAGCTAACTTAACCCCGCTTCTTCCCAAAGTGTAAATTCTGTCTGCCTGACACATGGCATCAAAAAAACTTAAATTCTCTTCATCTGCATAGTCCTGTACTTTGTTTAAAGTAGCTGCTCCAATGCCACGTTTGGGAATATTAATAATTCGTTTTACTGCCAAGTCGTCTTTCCCGTTATCAATGGTCTTCAGATATGCAAGCATATCTTTGATTTCTTTTCTGGCATAGAAGTTAGTTCCACCTACTAATTCATAAGGTATTCCTTCTCTTACAAAGCATTCTTCCAAAATACGGGACTGAGCATTAGTTCTGTAAAGAATAGCACAATCGCCAAAATCCGCGTCCCCGTTTCTTCTTTTCTTCAAAATATCAAAAGCAATATATTCTGCTTCCTCAAACGCAGTATCAAACTGTCTGTAATGAAGTCTTTCTCCTTCTCCCTGATTAGTCCAAAGTGCTTTTTCTTTTCTTTCTATATTATTTTTAATAACTTCATTGGCTGCATCCAAAATATTCTGTGTAGAACGATAATTCTGTTCCAGCTTAATGACTCTGGCATCCGAAAATACCTTTTCAAAATCCAGGATATTGCTGATATTGGCACCTCGGAATTTATAGATAGACTGGTCATCATCACCTACCACACATAAATTACGATATTTGTTTGCCAATAATCTAACAAGTTCAAACTGTGCTGTATTAGTATCCTGATACTCATCCACATGAATATATTGGAAACGTTCCTGATAATTTTCAAGGATTTCCGGGCAATTCTTAAATAATTCTACCGTTTTAACAATTAAATCGTCAAAATCCATAGCATTATTTTTTTTCAATGCATCCTGATACTCTTTATATACATCTGCAACTTTCTGCTGTTTATAATCTCCCATTGAGTTTAAGGCAAATTCTTCCGGTGAAATAAGCTCATCTTTTGCTTTGGAAATAATTCCCATAAGAGTTCTTTCCTTCATTTGCTTGGTATCAATTTCCAGCTTTTTACAAACTTCTTTCATGACAGTCTTCTGATCATCTGTATCGTAAATAGTAAAACTGGTGTCAAATCCCAATCTGTCACTATGGCGGCGTAAAATTCTTACACACATGGAATGAAACGTAGACACCCATATCTGGTCAGAACCAAATCCTGCAATATCATCTACTCTGGCTCTCATTTCCGATGCCGCCTTATTAGTAAAGGTAATGGCAAGGATATTCCATGGTCGCACACCCATCTCTTCTATTAAATATGCAATTCTGTGAGTTACCACACGGGTCTTCCCTGAGCCTGCCCCTGCAAGTATCAAAAGAGGTCCTTGAGTATGAAAGACCGCTTCTTTTTGCATGGAATTTAATGTATCGTATTTGCTCATTTTCTATAATTCTCCTAATAAAAAGCCCTGCAAGCAGGGCTTTCATTTTTATATCTATACTAATTTATTTCCGCAATTTCCGCAGAAGTTAGCACCATTTGTTGGTGTTCCGCAGTTTGGACAGAATTTAGGAGCCGCACCACCTGTAGGCTGCTGACCACCCATGCTCATCTGACTATTCATGTTCATCTGATTATTCATGTTCATCTGATTTACCATCTGCTGCCCCATAGCCATTCCCATCTGAAGACCAACCATGTCGCCCATCATTCCGCCACCGTTTCCTTTTCCAAAAGAATCTGCCATAGCAATCTGCTGATATTTATTTACATCACCAACCATAGCCTGTGCAGCTGCTTTTTCCTGCATCTTTTTAACTTCTTCCGGATAAGAAAAGCTTTCAATTGTGAAATTAGTAATTGCGATTCCAAGCTCGCTCATTTCTTTGTTTAATTCTTCGCAGATGCCATCGCCAATCTTACCTGCATCCATCTGAAGATTGAACATATCTCTTCCTTCTTTTCCAATCCAGCTCATAAGCATTGGATTCAAATCAGTAATGATACGTTCTTTTACATCATCCACAGTATATGACTGACGGATTCCCGCCAATTTATCAATCACTACATTGTAATCACCAATCTTACAGCTAAAAGTACCAAATGCACGGATTGGCATACCACCCGGAAGCCCCGGAGCCTGTAAATTAATTGCATTCTTGGTTCCCCATTTTACCAACACTTCTTTTGTATTGATAAAAAGAACTTCTGCACGAAGCGGAGTATTAAAACCAAATTTAAAACTCTTTAATGTTGTTAAAAATGGAATAATTTCAGACTCTACTTCAAAATTACCTTCCTCAGTAAAAATACCTTCCACTTTTCCATTATACAAAAAGATGGCATCCTGTCCCGGACGTACAATTAATCTTGAATCCTTTTTGATTTCATCACTTTGAAATTTCCAAAAAAGTGTTCCTTCACTGCCTTCATTCCATTCAATTACACTAGCAAACTGTTTTGAAAAAAATCCCATAACGTTACCCTCCTTATGCCTGCTATAATCATCTTATATTTACATCGAACAATCTCCCTGCTCTCATTTCATAGACAAAATTATATCATGGTTTTCATATTCGGGAAAGCTATTTAAGATAATTTCATTTCACATTTTCTGCAAACTTTGTATTCACTATATCTTCGTAAGGAACTGTTTCCGTCAATACCTCCGCATCCATTAGGATATCTTGCAACAAATCAAATGCTTCTTTCGAAAATATCAAGTCTGTTTTCCATGTGTCCTGTTCCTGATAGCGTTTGATAATCGTTGCCAGAGCAGTCTCATCCATTTCCTCAAACTGTGGTTTTATTACTTTTGCCAACTCTTCCGGTGTATGGCTGTTTACAAATTCCATCCCCTTTTGTAATGCCCTTGTAAAACTTTCAATCACTTCCGGATTCTGTTCCATGTAACTTTTTCTTGCGCTGAATGCAGTGTATGGCACATAGCCGGATTCTTCTCCTAAGGATGCAATTACGTAACCATCACCTTTTTGTTCCAATGCAGTTGCATGAGGTTCAAATTCTACGGAATATTCTCCCTGTCCGCCGGAAAATGCAGCTGCGGTAGAACCAAAATCAATACTCTGATTCATCTTCACATCTGTCTGCGGATCTAAACCATGTTTCTTCAAAATATATTCAAATACCATCTGAGGCATCCCGCCTGCACGCCCTGCTAATACATCCTTGCCACGCAACATATCAAAAGTAAAATTTTCTTCCGGCTGTCTTCCCACAAGGAAATTTCCTGCCCTTTGAGTTAATTGGGCAAAATTCACAGCATAATCTTCCATTCCTCCCTGATACGTATAAATCGTGGATTCCGGTCCCATAAATCCGATATCAGCTTCTCCCGATAACAATGCTGTCATGGTTTTGTCTGCACCAAAACCGGTCACCAATGTAACATCCAATCCTTCTTCTTCGAAATAACCATTTTCAATAGCTACGTACATAGGAACATAAAAAACAGAATGGGCAACCTCATTTAATGTCACTTTTGTTCCTTTTCCCGTAACATTTCCACATCCTGTTACGGTTACTAATAGTAAAGTGATGAGCATAAAAAATACCATCAGTCTTTTCTTCATAAATCCCTCCAAAAAAATTCTGATGGTATAAAATACGCGTTTTTTATTAAAATGTTACTTAATTTTTTTATTCATCACCATTGTTACAGCATTCCTCTACCAATTTTTCAATCATTAGTTTTTTCATGTATACATCATAACTTAACAAACAGATGAAGGCAAAATTTTTCAAAAATTCTTTGCTTTTTTCCGGTGCATCCTGAAATGTTTCTTCTGCAATGGCAAACTTCTCTGAAATGTCCTTTTTCAAAAAATCTATTTCCCCGGCCTCTAACTTAAAAACTTCCTGATAAATATCTTCAAATGCCATTTCCCCGGCATTGCCAAAGTAATTTTCCGTAATCTTTCCTAATAATTTCCCTGTGTCTCCCACAGAAAGTACACCTTTAAAATAATAAATTAATAATAATAATAATATATGGTCCTGGGAATATTTTTTCTTAACCGGTGCCGGAAGTATTTTCGTTTTGGCATAATTATTAATCATAGTTTTGGTAAAAATCTTATCCTCTTCCGGATTCCAAGTAAGATATCTTGTTCTATCGTTAATAAAACTTAAAACCTGATCCATGTACAAATCAATATTAGGAATTTCTTCCGGTTTTACATAAGATAATTTATCTAACATTCCTATTAATTCATTTAACATATCCTGTCTGCTCTTCTCCATTTGTGCAAACCATCCTTCTTCACATATTGTTTATTTATTCCTACTTCACATTGTTTTCTATCTTCATGTGCAACATCTATTATTACGATATATAGTATCAAAAACCACATAAGAAGTCATCTATATTTGCAATTCTTAAGGATAAATTAAGAATTTCATATTGTAACAATTTTCTTCTTTACTTTAAAACTTTAGTATGTTAAACTTTAGAACAGAGATGTTTTACAGAATAAAAGCAGACGGAGGTATACTTGTGAATAAAAAGATTAAAACAGAAGCAGTGGATTTTTTATTTGATGCAATTTTACACTTAAAAGACAGAAGTGAATGTTACAGTTTTTTTGAAGATTTATGTACCGTAAATGAACTTCTTTCCCTTTCCCAACGTTTCGAAGTTGCATCTATGTTAAAAGACCACAAAACCTATTTGGAAATTGCTGAAAAGACCGGAGCTTCCACTGCAACCATTAGCCGTGTAAACCGCTCTTTAAATTACGGCAATGACGGTTACGAACTGGTATTTAACAGAATGAACAAAAAAGATGAAGAATAAAGAAATTTAATTATCATAAAAAACAGGATGTGGTTTAATACAACATCCTGTTTTTGGTATATAAACTATAATTCCTCTATCTTATTTTATCCTTTCATACTTCACAAAAGTATAGGTTGTGTCAAAGTAACTTTGTTCGTCACTCTCAGCGGTAATTTCCCATTCCGGATCCTGATCCAAATTCGGGAAAAATGCATCCGCTTCATATTTACGGTCAATCTTAGTAACATGAGCCACATCACAATACGGAAGCATCTGACGATAAACAGTCTCCCCACCGGTAATATAAACCTCTTCCTCCGGATATTTCTTCAATTCTTCCAACAATTCTTCAATGGAATGTACCACAGTGGCATCTTTTACCTCATAATCTGTCTGGGTAGAAAGAATAATATTAGTTCTGTTTTTTAGAGGCTGGGCATTAGGAAATGTTTCCAAAGTTTTTCTTCCCAAAACTACTACTTTTCCTGTAGTTTCCTGACGGAACATTTTCATATCCGCAGGAATACGGATTAACAATTCATTCTTATATCCAATAGCCCAATTTTCATCTACAGCTACAATTAAATTCATGTATTTCTCCTTTTTCCCTTCTTTTTATTGCTTATCCATTAAACTCGAAAAGATTGCTGACACAATGCTATTGTGACATATCTAAAACGGTATCTAGATTGCAATCGGAATATCTTTTACCTGTTCTCCCGTAATATAATTTTCTACAGATACATCATGGCGTGTAAATTGATAGAAGTCTTTCACATCAGGATTCAGTGTAAATTTTGGTGCATCATAAGTAGGTCTTGAAATTAATTCTTCAATAATAGGAATATGTCTGTCATAAATATGGGCATCGGCAATTACATGTATCAATTCTCCTACGTTCATATCACAAACCTGTGCCAACATATGGACTAAGACAGAATACTGTACTACATTCCAGTTATTAGCTGCAAGAATATCCTGGGAACGCTGATTCAAAATTGCATTTAATGTTAATTTATCTTCTCCCTTTTTCTGAGTTACATTAAAAGTCATACTATACGCACATGGATACAGATTCATTTCATGAAGATCCTGATGCACATAAATATTAGTCATAATACGACGGCTGAAAGGATTATTTTTCAAATCATAGATGACTCTATCCACCTGATCCATCATACCTTCCTTATACTGGTGTTTTACTCTCATCTGATAACCATAAGCCTTCCCTATAGAACCATCTGCATCTGCCCATTCATCCCAGATATGACTGTGTAAATCATTAATATTATTAGATTTCTGTTGCCAAATCCAAAGCATCTCATCAGTAGCCGACTTTAATGCAGTACGACGTAAAGTCAAAAGCGGAAATTCTTTGGACAAATCATAGCGATTAACCACACCGAATTTTTTAATGGTATAGGCGGGTGTTCCATCCGGCCATTTTGGTCTTACCTTTTCTCCTTCGGTACTGGTACCGTTTTCTAAAATATCTTTACACATATTTATAAAAATCTGATCTGCTAAACTCATACTTTTTTCTTCTTTCTCCTCTTTTTATCTATCCCACTTGTCGCAAAGGGAGTTGATTTGATCCGCAAACTTCGCCAAATCCTTGTTGGCTCCACCTTCGTTCCTTCCGATAACCACCATAAGTCTCTGCCCCGCTGCCAAAAGTCTTGCAAATACCTCTGATGCGTGCCTTGTCTTTGGTTTCTGCGTAATTGGAATTGCCGGCATTTCCCGTATAAATTCTCCGCGAATTAAATCAAATCTGGTCCCGCTGTATGGTGCATAAGCATCAAAACCATACTCATCTATCAGACAATTAGTAAAAGATTTACATACACTGTCTTCCCCATGGACAACAAATACTTTTTTGGGTTTACCGGTAAATCCACGAATCCACTTAATTAATCCGCCTTTGTCTGCATGTCCGCTGATACCTGCTAATTTCTGTATGGATGCACGAACTTCTATGGTTTCCCCAAACAGTCTTACTTCTTCCACACCATCTACCAGAATTCGTCCCAAAGTTCCCACTGCCTGATATCCTACGAAAAGAATAGTACATTCCGGTCTCCAGAGATTATGTTTTAAATGATGACGGATTCGTCCTGCCTCACACATTCCTGATGCAGATAAAATTACTTTCGGCTTCATATCAAAGTTTATAGCTTTGGATTCTTCACTGGTGATAGATAATCGCAGACCCGGAAACGCAATAGGATTGATTCCTCTATTTACTAATTCCATAGCTTCCTCATCAAAACATGTATATATATTTTGATGGAATATTCCCGTAGCTTCCACTGCCAACGGACTATCTACATATACTTCAAATCCTTCATGCCTCTTAATCAGATTCATTTCCTTAATCTGTCTTAAGAAATATAACATTTCCTGCGTTCTTCCTACAGCAAAAGACGGAATCACCACATTGCCGCCTCTGTCAAATGTCTCCTGAATGATAGAAGCTAACTCTGTTACATAATCCGGTCTTTCCACAGAATGGTATCTGTCACCATAAGTAGATTCCATAATAACATAGTCTGCCTCTTCTGTATATGCCGGATCTTTAATTAACGGCTGATTTACATTTCCTATATCACCGGAAAATACAAGTTTTCTGGTAACGCCTCCCTCTGTTGCCCAGACTTCAATGCTGGATGATCCCAGTAAATGACCAATATCCGTAAAACGAATCTTTATTCCTTCATCCACATCAATTTCTGCATCATATGGGCATGGAATAATCCGTTTAATGGCTCCATCCGCATCTTCCATGGTATATAACGGCTCCACTGCTGCTACTTTCGCGCTTCGTTTCGCCTTTCTGTTCTTCCATTCTGCTTCCTGCATCTGAATATGAGCACAGTCTCGTAACATAATACTGCAAAGTTCCGCACTGGCCTGTGTCATATAGATTTCTCCGCGAAAACCTCTGGAATACAATAGCGGAAGATATCCGGAGTGATCTACATGGGCATGAGTTAAGAATACATAATCTATCATGGCTGAATCCACAGGTAAACCTGCGTTTTCAAAATAATTCACACCCTGTTCCATACCGTAATCAACTAAAATATGCTTGTTGTTCACCTTCAAATAATGACAACTTCCTGTTACCTCATGGGCTGCTCCGATAAACATCAGTTCCATAGAAACACCTCCTATGTGAATTGCTATATGTGGTTTTTTCTACTTCTATTATATCATTATTTTACCCTAACGGACCATTCTCTTTTAATTCTATTCATTTTATTTTATAACTTCTTTAAATCACTTTTATTTTAATGCATTGGCCGTCATATAGAAGTGATAATAAATACCCTTTTGCTCCAATAACGTTTCATGATTTCCTTCTTCTACAATTCCATCTTCCGTCAACACCAAAATTCTGTCTGAATTCTTAATACTGCTGAGTCTGTGGGCAATGGTAAGAGTAGTTCTTCCCTCCGATAACTTTGCCAGAGATTTTGCCACTGCAAATTCACTTTCATTATCCAATGCAGAAGTAGCCTCATCTAATATAATCATTGGCGGATTTTTCAAAAAGACCCTGGCAATGCTGATACGTTGTTTCTGTCCACCGGATAATTTTACTCCGCGTTCTCCTACATAGGTATCATAACCATCCTTCAGTTTCTCTATAAATTCATGGGCACCGGCTTTTTTCGCTGCTTCTATCACTTCTTCCCTCGAAGCACCGGGTTTCCCATAAGAAATGTTATCAAAAATAGTTCCCGAAAACAGATACACATCTTGTTGTACCATACCGATGTTCCTGCGAAGACTCTTCAAGGTAAATTTCTTAACATTCTCCCCATCTATATAGATATTACCTTTGGTAACATCATAAAATCTCGGAATCAGGTTACAAAGAGTTGTTTTACCTCCGCCACTGGGTCCTACAATAGCTACTTTTTCTCCCGGCTTAATCGACAAATTCAAATTATGGAACACTTGGTTATGATCATCCGGATATTCAAATTCAACATTTTCAAATACAATTTCACCTTTAGGATTTTCCATAGGTTCGGCATCCGGTTCATCAAAAATCTCAATATCTGAATCCATAATTTGTAAAAATCTTTCGATTCCCGTCATTCCCCTTTGGAACTGCTCCGCAAATTCTATAATTCTTCGTATGGTGGCAATTAAAGTAGTTACGTATAACATGTATGCTACCAAATCTCCCGGTAAAATCCATTGTTTTACCATAAAAATACCGCCAGCCACCAAAACCGTCAGATAAATCAAACCATCAAAAGCTTTTACCGTGGTTTGAAACTGTGACATATATCGATAAGATACTTTTTTAATATCTAAAAATTTGCTGTTATCAACTTCAAATTTGGCCTTTTCCACTTCTTCATTCGCAAAGGCTTTTACTACTTTATGTCCTAATAAACTGTCCTCGATTCGGGCATTTAATTCTCCTATATGACTTCTCTGCACACGGAACACACTCTTCATTCGAAAATTCAGTTTCATACAAACAAAAAACATCAACGGAAGCATTATGAAAACAATCACTGTCAAACTCACATTCACCCTTGCCAGAATTACAAAGGAAGCAATAATTTTAATCCCGGCAATAAAAAATTCTTCCGGACAATGATGCGCAAATTCCGTTACATCAAATAAGTCGTTGGTAATTCTCCCCATAATCTGACCAACTTTAGTATTGTTATAATACGTATCTGACAACTTTTGTAAATGTCCATAAGCATCACGTCGCATATCGGTTTCAATGGCAGCACCCATTACATGTCCCATATCCGCCATATAATATCCTGCCCCACATTCAATTACCCTGAGAAGAAGATATAATACTCCCAATCTTACAATGGTTTCTACCGATAATGCTGCCAGATTAGAAATTCCTTCATTGGTAATGTAGCGCATAATCAATGGCAATATCAATTCACACAAGGTTGTCAGGGCTGCACAAAACAAATCCAGGAATAAAATATGTTTATATTTTTTAAAATACGTAAAAAATCGTTTTAACAACTCGTTACTCTCATATGTTTTTTCATTCTGTACCATAAATGCTCTCCTTTTTCTGTTACCATTTACTTCTTATCATTTTAAATAGCTATTTTATTTCCGTCAACTCTCTGTCATAAATAAGAAAATTTATTTGTGTTTTTTACATATTTCATATTTTTTTCATATTCTCTTTTTATATTTTATGTTATACTTGATTCTATCTTGAAAATTTATAGGAGATTATGAAAATGAGTGAAAACAACATGACAAAAAGTCAGGCAAAACGTAAAGCCAGACTGGAAGAAAACAAAAAAGCAAAACGTGAAGCCAGCAGAACCAAACTTACCACTAACCTTATCATTGTTCTTGTAGTTGCTCTCTTCGCTGCCGGAATCGGTTCCTATGTATACTACAGAATGACCACTACTCAGGCAAGCAGCGATTACAGCGCATATTTAAATGAAGACGGCACTCTCAAAGGTATTAATCCTGCAGACCATATCACACCAATCGATTACCAAAATATTGTAGTACCTAAGTCTGAAATTGAATTTACAGAGGAAGAAATGGAATCTACGATTGATTCTCTTCTCACAACTTATGAAGCCACTGAATTTACAGATGAATTTGTAGCTGAAAACTTAAGCGAAGTAGCAACGACCGTGGAAGAATATAAAGAATATTTAAAGACTTCCAAAGAACAGACTGCATTGCAGAATTACCTGATAAATTATATCAGTGCAAATGCTTCTGCTACAACAGTAGATGAGGGACACTTGAAATATCTAAAAGGTATCTCCAAATTCGAACAGGAAACTTATTACAATAGTTACAACCAGACAATGATGCTTTACACAGGTGCTCCTGCATACACAAGTTTCTCTGAATACACCGGAATGTCTAACAAGGAATTTGAGACCTACCTTGATGTTCAGTGCCGCATCCGTGCTGCTGCTGACATGACCTATCAATACATCTTTACAGAATTAGGTCTTTCCGTAGAGGACAGTGATTATGAAGCAACTGTTACTGCTATGGGAACCAATGCTTTGAGTGGCTACGGAAAAAATTATATTATGCAGATGACTATGCAGAACATGGTAATATCTTATCTTTGTGAAAATGTAACCATCCAGTAATACTTATTTAGAATGTTTAAGGGTATGACTCTTTTGAGTCATACCCTTTTTCTTATCTGCTTTTTCTAAGTCCCTTCGGATAATGATTCTTCATAATACCACCGGCAAGTTTTCCCCAACCGATACTATATCCATCCACCGTAATCAAATACCATCCCTTGTCTCCTTCCGCATTAAAAGTCTGACCGGAAAGGTATTGTCTGATTTCCAAACTATCAGATTGCAAATCCCAACTATTTTTTACTTCTTCCGGTTTTAATGCCAATGCTAAGGCATGAGAGGGTTCAAATCTGTTTTTCTTTAAAGTTCCCAGATGCAATCCCGGACGCAGTACTTTTAATCCCTTAAGTCCCGGCATATTTTCCGGCATGGCATAAAGCTGTTCCCCAAACATGAACAAATCTTTGCCGATTTTTTCTTTTAAGAACTCTTTTTCAAATTCCTGATATTCCTTACATTCTTTTTCCTTTATAGGCTTTTCATTCCCATTTCTTGAAATAGGCTTATAATCTGTCTCTAAGCATCCGTCTTTTTCCAAAACTGCAATAAAATGACCTTCTCCATCTAATTTATGGGGCCATAAACGGATGGTTTTATCCAGTCCGCCTACCGGTTCTGAAGCATATCCCGGATTACCTGCAGACATATTTCCTTTTTTCTCAACTTCTACCAAATGAAACTCCGGATGTCTTGTGATAAATCTTGCCATGCAATCTTCGTTTTCTGCCGGTGCAAAGGTACAAGTAGAATAACAGATTCTTCCTCCCGGACGAAGCATTTTTGCCACTTCTTCCAGAATTTCATCCTGTCTGTCGGCACACATTTGTACATTCTCAAGGCTCCATTCCACCAGAGCTTCTTCGTTCTTACGGAACATTCCTTCTCCGGAACATGGTGCATCCACTAAAATCTTATCAAAAAATCCCGGAAACACTACTGATAATCTCTGTGGTGTTTCATTGGTCACCATAGCATTCTTCACTCCCATACGCTCTATATTTTCTGATAAAATCTTAGCTCTCTGAGGATGAATTTCGTTACATACCAACAAACCTTCTCCTTCCATGAATCCTGCTATCTGGGTAGTTTTTCCTCCCGGTGCAGCACACAAATCCAACACCTGTTCTCCCGGCTTAACTTCCAGATATTCTACTACCGACATGGCACTGGGTTCCTGAATATAGTAAACACCGGCCTCATGGTATGGATGTTTTCCCGGCTGGTCTTCATGATTATAATAATATCCGTGCTTTGACCATGGCACCGGGGTTAATTGGTAAGGTACTTTTTCCAAAAAATCTTTTTCTGCTATTTTCAAAGGGTTTCTGCGCAGCGCATGAAATCTTGGTTTATCGTACCCTTTAAGAAAATTTTCGTATTCTTCACCAAGCATTTGCTGCATTCTGACTTGAAATTCTTGTGGTAACATAACATCTCCATCTTACTTCTTAAGTTCTCTGTTTTAATCTGTTAATTCTTTCAAAATTCCTTCCGGCAAGTACTCTCCAAGCAGATTTTTCTCTCCTTTTGGCTGTTTCATATGTTGTTCTTCGAAATCAGCTTTGCTCCGCTCAATTTCCTTCTGTAAATCCTGGGCTGACAGTAAGGCACATCCTTGTCCACGGATAATTACCTGCTCCAGACCATCGGAGGTAGCAACGGTTATGGAATATTCTTTTGCATGGCGTACTGCAAACTTTTCAATATACTGGTCTGCCGTTTCCGCCTCTTTGGTAAATACTACACGAATATTATGATAGTCCAGAACTTCTACCGGATGTCCCTGCAAACGATATGCATCAAATACTACCATCACCTGACAACCTCTCATCCCTTGGTAATCACACAAGATATCCTGTAATTTTCCACGGGCACCATCCAAACTGACTGCCGCAAGTTCCTTCAATTCCTTCCATGCATAAATAATGTTATATCCATCAACTAACAGATAAGCTTCTTTTTTAGGTATACCTTTATACACCTTAGTAACAGCTTCTTTTTTTCCTGTAAATTTTGACCGGTTCCATCCCTGAGGCGCTATATAATCATTTCCTTTTTTATTAGCACCATAGGTTCTGTTTAAAATAGCATCTATTTCATCCGTACCTATGGAACGGGACACTTCCCTACGGACAGCTTGTACTTCTCTGATTTCTTCTTTCCAAGAATCATCTTCTTCCCGGTAAACCATTTCCAGATGCATATGGTCTTCCACTTCACTCCAATCAATAGTTACCCCCGCTCCATGACTGCAAAATACACTGCCACAAGGATTTTCCAAATCTCTATCCGGATCATAGTTTATCTGTTCTATCACTTCTTCCGTATTATGACAAGGAGCATAACCTTTCATCTGACATTCCAGTCTGCCGCATCCTTTTGTGTATGCCAGTACTTCTCTTTGATACTCCTGCATAGTAATCACCGGACAGGTCCCTGTAAGAACTGTCATATCCGGATTTCCCGAATTTTGTTCCTCTGATATCACAATTTCCCCATACATTTTTTGAACATCGGACATAGCTCTACCTACCATATTGGTAGGTACCTCTAATACAAATTCATACACCGGCTCCAGCAAAATGCTTTTTGCTTTTCTAAGTCCCTGACGGATAGCTCTGTAAGTTGCCTGACGGAAATCCCCGCCTTCTGTATGTTTCGCATGGGCTTTCCCCGTCAGGATAGTCAATTTCATATCTGTAATTACAGAACCGGTCAAGACACCCACATGTTGTTTTTCCATTAAATGGGTCATAATTAATCTTTGCCAGTTCTTATCTAAAACATCTTCACTGCAAGTAGTATCAAACTGCATACCACTTCCCTGAGGTAAGGGTTCTAACAAAAGATGTACTTCTGCATAATGGCGCAGAGGTTCAAAATGGCCCACACCTTCTACAATATTTTCAATAGTTTCTTTATATACAATATGGCCGGAACCAAACTCAACTTCCATACCAAAGCGTTCCCTGATTACCTGTTTCAAAACTTCTATCTGAATGTCTCCCATAACCTTGATATGGATTTCACCAAGCTTTTCTTTCCACTCCAAATGCAATCCCGGATCTTCCTGGGCAAGTAATTGAATCTTCTCATACGCCTGATGCACATTTACATTTTCCGGAAGTTCCAAACGATAAGTTAACACCGGCTCCAATACAGAAACCGTATCTTCCCGTTCTGCTCCCAAAGCCTCTCCTGCATAAGTTTTGGCAAGACCTGTAACTGCACAAATCTGTCCTGCTACTGCAGTCTCTCTCATTTCAAAAGTATTACCGGAATAGAATCGGAGCTGGTCCGCTTTTTCGCTCCACTTCTCCTCTTTTCCCCATTCCAGTCCTTCCAGAATCTGCTTAACCTTTAAACTTCCTCCGGTTATCTTCATATAAGTCAGTCTATTATTCTGATTATCTCTTCCGATTTTAAAAACTCTGGCCGCAAATTCTTCTCCATATTCTTTTGCTTCCATATAAAGATTCATCTGTTCCAGCAATTCTTCCACACCGGAATCTTTTAAGGCAGACCCAAAAAAGCATGGAAAAATCTGTCTATTTAAAATTAATCGCTTAATATCTTCCGTTTCCGGTACTTCTCCTTCTAAAAAAGCCTCCATAAGGACTTCATCCCTGACTGCTATTTCTTCCAGAAAATTATCCTCTGAATGTACCTGATTAAAGTCCACACAATCATTACTTAACTTATTTTTCAATTCCTGCAATAATGGTTCTTTTTCAATTCCGTTCTGATCCATTTTGTTAACAAACAAAAAGACCGGAACCTGATAACGTTGTAATAATTTCCACAAAGTTCTGGTATGACTTTGTACACCATCTGCCCCATTAATTACCAAAACTGCATAATCCAGTACCTGTAGAGTTCTTTCCATTTCTGTACTAAAATCCACATGGCCCGGGGTATCTAATAATGTAACCTCAAAATCCGGTAACGAAAAAAGAGCCTGTTTTGAAAAGATTGTAATTCCTCTTTCCTTTTCCAGGCTGTGTGTATCTAAAAAAGTATCCTGATGGTCAACCCTTCCTACTTTCGTTATGGCACCACATTTATATAAAATTTGTTCTGAAAGGGTTGTCTTTCCCGCATCCACATGGGCAAGAATCCCCATACAAATATGCTTTTTTTCCAAAAGTTTACTCATATAAAATGCCTCCCCTTGCATTTTATCACAAGAGGAGGCAATCGTCGATATCATAAATAAATCGTTCTTCTACTCGTACCAAATATCCTTATTTTATTTTATTTCACTACTATCTCCGCAACGTACATATTGTAACTGGTTTCCCATAATCTCTTTCATTATCTGATAAGGTTCTTCTCCGGTACAATGCCCGGTATAACATACTATTCCCGTATCTTTAAGAATCTTAGCCGTTTCTCTGATTACTCCAAAATCCGTTTGACTATATCCTTCTTTTTTTCGCATATGAAAACCACTGATAATCATATCCGGATTCCCATCAAATTTTCTTTGATATTCTTCCAGTATATTTAAAATACCATTATGGGCACAACCGGAAATCAAAATAGATTTTCCATTTTCTTTTACAACAATATATTGTTCATGATTAAAACAATCCTGCACATACTCTGTTCCTACTTTTTCTTTTAAAACTAAATTTCCTTCAGACCAGCATTTTAATTCTTTTTTACTTCCTTTATTAAGAGTGAATACATATACACCTTCTGAATTTTCCGTGTTAAAATTACATTTTAAACCATCTTTGCAAAATTCAAAATCTCCTTCTGCTAAAATCAGATTATCCAATTCTTTAATCGCAGGATCTAATCCTATATATTTCTCCACATGTTCACTTTTATGCCAATAATTTCCCAAAGCACTTCTTTGCATTACAATTTTTGCAGTTGAATTAATCCCGGAAAAAGCTAAAATTCCTCCGCCATGGTCATAATGCCCATGACTCAAAAAAACTGTTTCAATCTTTCTTAAATCCACTCCCAGTTTATCAGCATTTTCCAAAAACAATGCACTGGCACCGGTATCCACTAAAAAATTTCTGTCTTTCGTTTCAACCAACAAACTTAACCCATGCTCAGATTGACAATTTATATTTCCTATTGTATTTTCCATCAAACAGGTTATCTTCATATACTCCTCCTATCAAAAAGAGCTATGAAAATATCATAGCTCTTAAAAACATATTTTTCTTCTTAAAGTAATGGAAAACTAGATTGTAAACTGTTCCATCATCTGAACCATAGTTGCAACCTGTGCTGTCTGTTCTTCACTAACTGCTGCAGTTTCTTCACTTGTTGCAGAGTTATTATCTACGATTTCAGCAACTCTTGCTACGTTGTCATCAATCTTCATCATGTTAGCTGCTTCTTCACGAAGTTCAACTGACATTTTTTCCATCATTTCTGTAGACTGCTGAGCACCGCTCATAACTTCATTCATACTTTCAGCTGTAATGTCCGCATATTCAATACCCTTCTGAACTGCTTCTACAGTAGTATCAATAAGTTTTCTTGTTTCGCCTGCAGCTTTTGCGGATTCTTCTGCTAAGTTCTTAACCTGTTCTGCTACTACTGCAAAACCACGTCCTGCTTCACCTGCACGTGCTGCTTCGATAGCTGCATTTAAGGATAAGAGGTTTGTCTGGTTAGCAATATCTTCGATAGTACCGATAATAGTACGGATTTCGTTGGAACATTTTTCGATGTCGCCGATTGCAGTCTTTAATTCCTGCATCTTTTCATTACCATCCATTAAAGCTCTTCCTGCTTCGGATGCGATTCTTACTGTTTCCTGTGCTTCTTCCGCTTTTGCTTCCATGGACATGGACATCTGGTTAACCATATCCGCAACTTCCTGCATCTTAGCTGCCTGAACAGTACTTCCGTCTGCAAGATCCATAGCTGCTTTTGCAAGCTGTTCAGAACCGCCGTCGATTTCCTGCGCTGTATTACGGATAGTATTTAACATACTCTTTGTTTCCGCTATAATATCTTCCATAGCTTCTTTAATCTTAACAAATTCACCTACATAGTTTTCTTTTACTTCCACTCTGTAGTTACCCTGACCCATGGAACCTAATACATCAGCAATTTCTGTAATCATTTTAGAGAAGTTTTCTTTCATGTAAGCAAGTGCACCAACCATACGGCCAACTTCACTGTTATTAGCTTTCATATCACCTAAATCTGCATTTAAGTTACCCTGTGAAAGCTCAGCCAAAGCTGCAGATACACCAATAATTGGATTCAAGAGTTCTTTTCTTGCAAAGCTGATTGTCATTACAATCATATAAATGATAAGAACACAACATATTACAAAAACTACTTCACATACGATAACTAAAATATTTAAAATACTCTGATATCTTGCAAGTCTGTTTTGGATTGTATTGATTGCTTCATCTGTTCTGGAACTAATTTTTTCTGCTGTTTCCTTATACTCCGCGCCAAAAACAGCTTCTATAGCTTTTGCACTATTGCCCTTTTTCACCTGTGCCATAGCTTCTTCTTCCAACGGAACCAAACCATTAGACATACCGGAAATTTCATTCAGCATTGCCCATTCTTCTGCTTTAATATCATTTTCCTGTAATCCGGCCCACGCAATATCACGGTTTTTGTCTTCGTTCAACTCTTTCATATAGTTGTCGTAGTACACTTCTTCACCGGTTGCCGCATAGGACTGCACTGCTGTTGTCAGGTTCTTGGAACCTGTACGATACTGATTTAAAAACATGGTTGTTTCTAACTGTTCTGCCGAAGATGTACGGGAATATGTAGTAAGGAATATGAATGCTAACAATACAACCACAGTTACTCCAACAACTGTATACATTCTCTGTGTAAGCGCTTTTAATCTCGCTTCCTGACTTAACTTCTTATCCAGACCGTTATCCACTGCCTTTTTAGTTTCTTTTGCCATAACTTTACCCTCCGTAAGTTTTCTGAGTCTTCCCCTATTGTATTGTCGATACTCAATTAGTCCCACTTGTAATATAGCAAAAACTCGTTGGTATAATTTTACTCTCATATTTCTTTCAAGTCAACTAATTATCGTTATTTTTATAGTCATTTTTGCTATTTTTTTCCAATTTTACACACATTTTTTTGGTCTTAATTTCTAAGACTGTTTTCCTTGCTTTTCTGTTAATCTTGTGGAATACTGTCCGCCACACATAAGGCTCCCCAGCCGGTTTTATTGTTGGGATATTGGGCCTCTCCCCGGATAGGTTTTGCTCCTTTTCTAAGATATGCTTTTAATTTCTCACCATACAAATAAGGATCATTACCTTTTACAATTCCCCATTCCATAAGCAAAACCGCACTTCCGGACACCATAGGGGTGGCAAAAGAAGTTCCCGTATAACTGTCACTTCCCCCACCTGCCCTTGCTGCTAAAATCCCCACGCCGGGAGCGGTTAAATCCGGCTTATTGCCCTCTGCCGCAAGATAACTGAAACCATTCTGTCTCCCTCTTCCCGAAAAATCTGCATAGGCTTCTATGGAATCATTATAAGCAGCCACGGATATTACCCGTACCGAAGTTGCCGGAAGGGTCATGGTGAGTTCCGGGCTGGGCCGAAAGAAACGGGTACCATTATTTCTCTGTAATGCCGGCGGTAAATACATCTGAAATTCTCCGTCCACAATTTTTTCTGTTTCTAACCGGAATCTCCATATTCCGGAATTAATATAATCCTGCTGTGGTATGAAAACAAAAAAAATTTCCTGTTTCGTGCTGTAAGGTGCCGGTACTCCTATATAAATCAAAACCTTGGTTTGGTCAAACATAAATTCGCGTTTTGCAGGCTTGTCAAATTCCGCAATCCGATATTCCTCACCTGCCGGTGTGATAAGAATAATATGAAAATCATCTTCATAGGACTTCCAGAATTGTACATTGGTACTGGTTTCCCTCTCCGCAATGGCCAGCTCCACTTCCCGTACATTCTTCACATTCTCTGTTACATGACCACTGCTACTGCCTTCATTCCCCGCTCCCACACAAATACAGGTACGACCGATTTCTGAAACATTATCCAGAAAACGTTCCAACAAAGAGCTTCCGTCATGGGAACCATAAGTATTGCCAAAGCTTAAATTAATCACCAACGGGCGGTTCAATTCCAAGGATTTTCTCACAACATAGGTAACTGCGCGCATCAGTTCTGTGGTTGCCGGGAAATCACTTTCCCAGCTCTTGCCAAGTTTTACAATCAGTAATTGGCACTCCGGTGCTACTCCTTTCAATAATACTTCCGGATTAGAAGAGGCTGCGATGGCTGCTACTCCCGTACCATGTCCGGTAACATCCTGCTGCGGTACTATGGCGAATGCCTCTCCTCTGTCTCCTGTCATTAGCGCCCTGTCAATCTCCTCTTTGGTATACTCTACCCCCACCCGGAATCCTTCCGGCGGATACCAATCTTTTTCTGCATCCGGCTCCTGTCCCTGATCCCACAAATATAATATTCTGCTGCCGTTTTGATTTCTGAAATCCTGCAAAAAATAATCGATACCGCTATCAATTACCGCCAGCAGAACTCCTTCCCCCGAGAGTTCCCCCACCGGAACCGCAACCGACGTAAGACAGGATTTCTCCTTTGCTTCATAGAGCCCATACACCAGACTCTTAGGTTTCTCTATATACTCCACTTCTTCTAAATCCGCCAAAGCAGTTATAAAAAAAGCCGGCAATGTAACAATGGCATAACCGGCAATCAGGATTTCCACCTGAATTTCATCACTTGCAATTCTTTCCAAATCTCCATGGTATTTTACGATTACTTCCCATCTTTCTTCCCGTTCATCCACTCCCACACTTAAGATACCGGATTTTTCACGTTCTTCCCTGGTCGAATCTAAGGCAAGGGATAACAGATTTTCCTGTTTCTGACTAACCATGACAATTCCTTTTTAACATATATATGAACCATTTTTCCTTTTCATTAATAAAGCACCTGACATTTTCATAACATCAGGTGCTCTCTTTATCTATTTAATTATGATTCATATACTGCTTTGGCAAATTTCACAAGATATTCCATATCCTTAGCACCGGCAGTTTCATATGCCGAATGCATCGCCAACTGAGGAAGTCCTATGTCTGCTGATGGGATAGAACAATGAGAAATAGAAATATTCCCCAAAGTAGAACCTCCCGCAACATCAGAACGGTTGTGAAATGTCTGATAAGGAATCTCATTCTGCTTACAGATATCTTTCACATAAGCGCCGGTATATGCATCGGTAGTATATTGCTGATTACCATGGTATTTCAAAACAATACCTCCATTTAATACCGGTTTATTTCCGGAATCAGATTTTTCCGGATGATTCGGGTGAAGAGCATGACCGTTATCCGCCGAAATCAAAATACTGTCAGCATACATCTGAGACAGTTTATCTTCAAAGCCGCAAGCTACTCCGATCCGCTTCATAGTAGATGCCAAAAAATCGGAATCAGCTCCCTGTCTGGTACGGCTTCCTACTTCTTCGTGGTCAAAAACGCAATAAATTTTAATATATTCACTGTTTCCGCTTTCCAGGAAACCTTCCAGTGAACCAAACATACAACCCAAATCATCAATTCTTGGTGCAGCGATAAACCCATTGTCCCAACCGATATATGCACTCTTTTCTTTATTATATACAAATAAATCAGTTCCTAAAATTGCATCTTCTTCCACATCCAGTTTCTTAGCAATAAGAGAATAAATTTTATCCTCCTTATTTGCAGACCATAATGGCTGCATATCTACCTGCGGATTGTATTCCATACCCTTGTTAATCTCACGATTAAAATGAATGGCCACATTTGGAATAATACATAAATTTTCTTCAAAGTCTACCAGCTTAGTTACTAATTCTCCATTTTCTTTTACCACTACACGACCGGCTACCGACAGCGGTCTGTCCAACCAAGTAGAAAGAATCATTCCGCCGTATTTTTCCACATTAAACTTCACATAAGCATTTTCTAATACTACTTCAGGATTTTCTTTTAATTTAAAGCATGGTGAATCGCTGTGGGATGCAAAAATACGAAATCCCTTTGCTTCATTTTCCGGAAGGGAAAACGCAATGATAGAGCTATCATTTCTAACAACAAAATAATTTTTTCCACCTTCTAAACAATAAGTCTCTTTTTCAGATAATCTTTCGAATCCTGCCTGCAGCAATTTTTCTTCTGCATTCTTCACTGCATGATAGCAGGTTGGACTGTTATCAATGAAATCAAATAACTTCTGTGCTGTTCCCATATAACTCATATATGCTTCTCCTTCTTTCTGAATACCTATTGCTTAATTATAACATTTCCTTTTTCCTGTAAAAAGACCGGATAATAAGAAAGTTTTGCTTTTCTAAGGCCTTCAGCTCCTGTATCATCTTCCCGGTTTACATATTTATATTCTGATGCTTCATGAATCAAAAACTGTTGATTTATCATAGGATATGCTCCCTGCACATCTGCAAAAGCTTTTTCTATATGAACCACAAACATATCCCTGTTTAATTTCTCTCCCAAGGTAAACGCAACCACACGACTACCATCTCTTAAAACACCACCGGTTAACCCTAAAGCTTTGTAATTCTTTAAGGCTCTTCTGGTAACACAGAATTCCGCATGTTTCTCACCTTTTTCCCCGCACAAATTAATCTGTTTCCATTCTTCTGCCATTAAAAGACACTCTTCCAGATTATCATCAGTTAATATTTCATAACTCCACTGTGGATTATTTTCTTTAAATTTATTAATATGATTTCTCTTACCATGTAACTTTTTCCCTGCCAGTGAAATCATTTGTTCCACTTCATAAATATAATCAGCTGCATCCCTGTCATATTCTATACTGTATTTCCCCGGAAACAACTTTTCCAAAATCTCATACTTTTCTTTCGTCACCATATGAATATGGAAAGCTTGTCCCAAAGATATAAAATATTCTTCCAATGTTAAAATTACTGCTTTAAGATTAGATGCGCTCTCATCATCTTTTGCCAATGGCATGCTGATGGAATATCCACCTCTCTTAGTTAAAAAAACCAGCATTTCTTGAACAATGGCATATTCTACATCATAAAAAGGTGCCCATAAAATATTATTGGCAAAGACCATCTCACAACTACTGCTTTGTTCATATTCATAATAAGGCATCACAATCTCTCTGTCTTCCAAAGACATTGTTTTCCATTCTATCTTCATTAATCCTATATCCTTCTTTCGATACATTTTTCCTGCATATCTATATGTTATTGTGTTCTTTATCAATTAATTTCACTCATTGTATTACAACCCTCACATTTTATCATTGCCTTTTTATAGTAGCAATATTGCAGGAATATGTATTTTATTTAGAACAATCTCTCAGACTCTTACAATAATAATATCCACTCTCTTCCTTCACAATTTGCTTCATCTGAAGTTCCAGCATCAACTCCATCAAATAAATAATTGTCATTGTTGGAAATTCTTTTTTTACTAAATTATAAATTTCCTCTATTGTTTTATAGGATACATCTAAGGCTCTGAGAATGCTCTTTTCTTCTTCAGACAAATTGGGATTTAATATACTTTTTTCATTTTTATAAGACTTTTGCAGCATAGGACAAATTTCTTCCAAAAAATCTTCCATAGAAAAAATAATGCCTGCCCCCTGTTTAATCAGGCGATTACACCCTTTACTAACACTGTCCGTAATGCGTCCCGGAATGGCATATACCTCTTTTCCCTGTTCCAATGCCGTATCTACAGTAATTAAACTTCCGCTTTTCTCCCGTGCTTCCACAACCACAACAATATCTGCCAAGCCACTGATAATACGGTTACGCAGGGGAAACAAACCCGGACCGGGCTTAGTGAAGGGAAGATTCTCTGAAACCAAAGCTCCCTGCTTTTGAAGTCGTTCATAGAGAAATCGATTTTCCGGCGGATAACATACTTCCACACCACTTCCCAACACTCCAATACTCTCCCCTCCATGTTCCAAACAGCTATATTGACAAATACTATCTACTCCCCTGGCCATGCCACTAACTACGATAATTCCCATGGAGGCTAACTGACGTCCCAATTCTTTGGCTACAAGACTACCATAATTAGAACATCCTCTGGCACCAATGACAGCCACGGATGGCTTGTCCAAAATATCCTTCTTCCCCTTGTAGTATAAGATTGGTGCCGGGTCCGGGATTTGCGATAGTTTGTCGGGATAGCTTTCCTGCCCTAATCCTGTCACTTCTATTTTTCTTCTTTGTAACCTCTCCCATTCCCTTGTAACATCCCATTTTACCTTACTCATTTTGATATTTTGTTTTTGTGCTTCTGTTAAAAAGGGAAAAGGCTTCTCTTCATTACTCTCATACAATTCTCGAGGAGTCATATACTTAAGAATCTTCTGAAATGTTTTCTTCCCAATTCCTTCTATATTATGTAACCAGTAATAATACATTTCGTCCATATTCCCTACACCTCAAATCCCCGATAACAGACTGCCTCTGTCAAATGTTCCTTATTAATCTCCTCACTGTCTGCAAGATCCGCAATAGTTCTGGCAACTTTCAAAGTTCTGTGATATGCCCTTGCACTTAAATTCAAGGCATAGAAAACCTGTTCCATAAACTTCCTCTCTTCCTCACCCAAAGGACAATATTTCCCGATATCCTTAGTTTCCAAATCCGCATTAAAAAAATAAGGACTATCTTTATATCTTTTCTCTTGTACTCTTCTTGCTCTCATTACCTGTTCTTTCAACTCTCTGCTGCTTTGCCCCATAGATTCCTGCTGTAATTGACTAAGCTCCACAGCCTGCGCTTCCACACAGATATCAATGCGGTCATAAATAGGACCGGAAATCCGGCTTCGGTACTTCCTGATTTCTGCTTCCGTACACTTACACCGTTCCCTATCCGGATAAAATCCGCAAGGACAGGGATTCATAGCCGCCACCAACATAATATCTGCCGGATAAGTAACACTTCCGTAGTTCCTGGCAATCTGCACTTCTTTGTCCTCTAAAGGCTGACGCAAAACTTCAATATTTTCTCTTCCAAATTCGGGTAATTCGTCTAAAAACAAGATGCCTCTATGACTGAGGCTTAAGATTCCCGGTCTGGGAATTCGACCACCGCCTGCAAGAGCTTGGCGGGATATTGTGTGATGTGGATGTAAGAATGGTCTCTTAGTAATCAGGGGGCGCCCCTCTTTTAAAAGACCGGATACACTGTATATTTTCGATACTTCTAAACTTTCCTCTACAGAAAGCGGCGGTAAAATAGACGGTATCCGCTTGGCAATCATGGTTTTGCCTGCCCCCGGTGTCCCCGTGATAAGCAAATGATGAAAGCCTGCCGCCGCAATTACTGCTGCTCTTTTTACCATCTCCTGCCCCTTTATATCTGCAAAATCCGGTATCTTCTCTCCATCTTTTTCTTCAAAAAGCGAGGTTATATTCAATACTGTAGGAGGAATCATATCATCCGCCCGTCCCCTGTCTTCCGCTAAATATCCCAAGGTCTCTAAAAAAGAAGAAACACCTACGATTTTTACACCGGAGATAACAGCTCCCTCCAAAGCATTTTCCTTAGGTAAAATACACCTTTTAATTCCCTGTTCCTTTGCCATCATCATAATTGGCAGAATTCCTTTCACCGGTTTAATCTCTCCGTCCAAACCTAATTCTCCGATAAACAGGGTATCCTCCAAAACAGATTCTTCCACTTTCTCCATAGAAACCAAAATTCCTATAGCAATAGGTAAATCATAAGCGGAGCCTTCTTTCCTGATATCTGCCGGCGATATATTCACCGTAATTCTTCTTGGCGGCAGTTGGAATCCTGAATTCTTCAATGCCACCCGGACTCTCTCCTTTGCCTCCCTAACTTCACTGCCCAACATTCCTACCATATCAAAACCGGGCATAGCCTGAGTAGAATCCACTTCTACCTGAGCAAGAAAACTGGTAATACCATGGATTCCCCCTGCCATAACTTTGCAAAACATGATTTTTCTCCTTTATTAATTTTTCTATAAAATAAAAAAGTGTAAAGTCCTGATTACTTAACAATAGACTTTACACTTTTAGTTTATAGTTACTATATTTTTAATCTTGCAAGCTTTTTTGAATATCTTCGATTTCTCTTAAATACTCTTTCTCTAATTTTTCATATTCTTTGTTTCTAAGCATTTCCAGTTTTCGTTCCACTTCTGCTAATTGTTTTCTTAATTCATGTTTAAACTGAACATCTGTTGGCATCTCTAGCATCCTTCCACCACCCTCTCAATAACTATATGTTAATTATAGGTGGATTTTTCTCTTATGTAAAGCCATTTATCAAGTTATCAAGGTACTTTTTCAATTTTCATCTACATTTTGGATTTTCGTTCATTTGATAATATTTGTTTTAAATATGATTTAGATTTATTTTTTAATGTGATTTTTAATTTGTTTTACCGATTATACTACTATTCTTTCAATAGTGCAACTCTTAATTTATACAATGCCTTCTTTTCGATTCTGGAGATATAACTTCTTGAAATATTTAACTTTTCTCCAATTTCTCTCTGTGTTAACTCCTTATGCCCCCGAAGTCCGAACCGTAACAACAGAATTTCCTTTTCACGTTCATCTAAGACAATATCAATATATTCCTGCAATGCTTTAATGTCCTGTTGCATCTGTAATTGTTCCACCGCATCAGTCTGCTGGGTTTCCATAATATCCAAAAGATTAATCTCATTGCCTTCTCTGTCGGTTCCGATAGGCTCATAAATGGATACTTCTCTGGAACATTTCTTTCTGGCTCGAAAATGCATTAGAATTTCATTCTCGATACATCTGGCGGCATATGTTCCAAGCTTTGACTTTTTCCGCAAATCGTAAGACATGATGGCTTTGATTAATCCTACGGTTCCTATGGAAATTAAATCCTCCTGTTCCACTTCTGCTCCCTGGTATTTCTTAGCAATATGGGCAACCAGACGGAGATTTCTTTCTATTAAAATCTGCTTTGCCTCGTTTTTCTTATTTTCATCATCCTCTTGAAGCCTTGCCAGATAAAACTCTTCTTCCTTCTTCGATAGCGGCTGCTGAAATGTCTTCAAAAAGGCCTCCAAAAGTTCATTTATGCTATTCTATGAAAATGAACTTTTGAAAGTGCCTTTCCTAATTTTATTATTCAAAAAACACCATGTACATTTTTCTATACATGGTGTCCTTTGAACTTGGAAATAGACTATCTAATTCATCTGAATTGCCAACATGGTAATATCATCAAACTGCTCTGCTTCTCCCACAAATGCATCAATTTCTGTTTTCATATTCTTTATCAACATTTCCGGTGCTGCATCACAGTTCTTATTTAATACATCTAACATTCTCTCTCTTTGGAATTGTTCTTCCTTAAGATTAATGGCATCCGGTACTCCATCGGAATATACAAACAGTGCGTCACCTTTTCCAAGTGTAAACTCATATTCACCATATGGCATTCCTTCCAATGCACCAATTACCAGATTATGAGGATCTTGCATTATTTCATACATTCCGCCTGCTCTCTTGATTGCCGGACACTCATGTCCTGCATTAGATGCAACTACCTGACCTGTAGAATACGTAAGAATTCCCAACCATACCGTAACAAACATGTCATTTTTATTATTTTGACATATAGAATTATTCACACGTTCCAAAATTTCTTTTGGGGAAATTCCCATCATTGCATAGGTATTTATCATAATTTTTGTCATCATCATAAATAACGCGGCCGGTACCCCTTTTCCGGCAACGTCAGCTACTACCAATGCCACATGATCTTCATCAATTAAAAAGAAATCATAAAAGTCTCCACCAACCTCTTTTGCAGGATCCATGGATGCAAAAATATCAAATTCACAAATCTGTGGAAATGCCGGGAAAATACTTGGAAGCATATCTGTCTGGATATTTGCTGCAAGCGCTAATTCCGTACCAATACGTTCCTTTTCCGCTGTCACTTCTGTCAAATCTTTCATATAATGAATAATATCATCTTCCATTACTTGAACAGAACTACCCAAATCCATTATTTCAGTGATTTTGCTGACTTTGTCCAAGTCTTCTCCATCTATTTGAGTCTTTTCTTTTGCAAAACGTTTAGATTCGTTTACGATTTTTTCCAATGGTCCGATAATCTGACCTTTTAAAAATACAGAAACACCCCAAGCAGAAATTATAATCAGAATAACTCCGGACAAAGAAATGTATTTTAAATAATCCATACGCCCGGTCTTAAGTTCTTCCATAGGACGCTGCACACAAAGAATTGCCTGCACCACACCTTCCGAATCTTTGATAGGAATTAACACTGTAATATGGGGTTCTTTCCCTCCCAAATTAGAAGTTCTTGCTATGTATCCTTTTTCCAAACCATTCTCATAAATATTTTTATAAATTCCGCGGTACTCTTCATTTGTGGTATTTCTCTGATATCCTACTTCCCATGGCGTATAACTGCTGTTTTCATTTACCGTATTAAATACAGACTCAAAGCTATTATAATCGCCGGTATCTACAGAAATAGCATAAATTAATGTTACATTTTGTTCCTGACAAAGAATATTCAGATTGTTCCACTTTCTCCGGTATTCTTCACTGTCTCCTTTTGTTTCCAAATATTCATCAATTTTATTTCCATCTACAATTTTAGCCGCAGTATATGCCGTACGAAAAGCAGACTCCGTATATTCTCTTGTAAGGGATTCTGTAAAACGTGTATATCCTATAATACTTGCAATGCAAGTCAATGCCCCCAATAATCCAATTGCTCCTGCAATAATTCGAAAGGCTAGTTTTGATGTGATTATTCTTATCTTCTCCAAATTTTTTCTCTCCTCTTTCCTTTGTAAAAACTTTTTTACACAACCTTTAATAATAAATACTATTTTTCTTTTATCATACCATCTTACAAAAATTTCTTGCAAGCACAAAACCTGTTGCTATTATCATTTTCTTCCACTTATGCTATAATATTGACAATAGTCTTAACACAAAAATATTAGGAGGTATTTACTATGACTCTAGGTTATATCAGCATAGAACAGCTCCCTGTTTTTTCACCTTTCATGGATCCGCAGGTAGTCGCTGCATTAAAAGAGGGTGAACCCATCACCGCATTGGGGATTGTGAAAGGTGAAACTGCCTGTGGTGCCCTTGCAGGTTATATTGATGAGGAACATTTCCAAATTACTTCTCTTTATGTTGCTCCCGCCTTTCGTCGCCAGGGCGGTGCAACCATGATGCTGAATGGATTAAAAAGAATTTTATATGAATATAGTTCCATTGAAAAAATAATGATTGATTATACCGTAACCCATGAAGAGCATGAAACCCTTATGCCCTTTCTGGATGCATCTGATTTTACAACTGAACAAAATGATGGATTAACTATATACCGATTTCCATTGGAAAAAGTACTTCATTCTCCTTTATTTACAGCCTCTACCTTGGAATCATCCCATCTTTTAGCTTTCAGTAGAATTTCGGATAATTTATTAATGACTGTTCAGAAAACTGCTTCCGTTCAAGACGTTCCTTTACCGGAAGTTCCTCTTACCAGCAATGAACTTGATAGAGAACTCAGCCATGCATATATAAAGAATGGAGAAATAGAAGCTTTTATTACTTTTGACCATTCTTATGGGAATATGCTGACACTTTCCTGCGCCTGGGTAGACAAAGCACAGCCCGCAATATTAGCTGCATTACTTAGAAAATCACTGCAACGTGCCAATGAACTTTATTCCCCGGATACCATGATTGCCGTTCAGCCGGTAAACGAAGCTTCAGCCAAATTGATTCATAATCTCGTACCGGATGCGGAATGTATTTCTTTTACCTGTTCTACAAGACTTTACTAATATACGAGGAGATATAACAATGCCTAAAAACAATAATGCCATACCACAGGATGCTTTACAGATACAACGGGAACCTGTCCAACATAACAACATGCAGATGCAGCAAAATAAACATCTGACTTATCAAACCACTGCAATTGACAGACATCTGGGTACTCTTAGTAGCTATAATTATTTGCCTGAAGATCAAAAAGAAGAATTGCGCGATTTTCAAAACAAATATGTAAGCTTAACAAACCTGGAACGTAATCAAACCTTAATAAAACAGGTTTATGCAGGCGTTCCTACATCTGTTGCCTACACTTATGCGGAGGCATCCTATAAACCACTGGAAGTTCCTGCCAAAGAAACCTATAAACAAAAAAAGGAACGTAAACGTCAGGAAAAACTTGCGAAAGAACAAAATCCAGGAGCAGACCATTACAGCTATGGTATCGTACACAGTCTCCAGCGAATGAAAGATAATCTAAACAATTCCATTGAAGCTATTCCTGAAGACGTGAAAGAACAAATTATTAATAATCAGGTTGATACACGGGTAATCAGATGTTATTGCAATGGTTTTAAAGTAAAAGAAAACGGAGAACCTGCCAGCTGGAGTGACAAGAACGTTAAGGATGTAGACATGGAATTTTGCCAAGCTTATGCATCCAAAGATATAGAAAAACGTCGCGAATTTCTGGATGATATTATGTCTCAATTACTAAGTAAAGAACTATCCATGGATATGTTTAGCTATAATTACTTAAAAGACCATGCCGGAGAAGTGCGACTTATGTGTACCCGCTTTACTTACTTTAAAAATATATATGAAGATCCCGTAAACAAACCTTATTTTGATGAAAAATCACCCAGAATAAAAGAATTGATTAAGGTCCGTATTTTGGATCAGATAGAACCTCTTAACCATGCTTTAGTCTCATTGATTGGTTCTAAAGCGGTAAATATGAATGAAGCTGACTACATTAGATCTGATGGCTATTCCATCTATTGTAATGCTTTAAACCAAAGTATCGAAAATTTAAGTAATTCCTTAAAAATCCGGGATGAAAAAACCACGAAAATATTTGATTTGGATGGAGAATTAGAAGAAGGCGTCGTTAAAAGCGAACTTCCGGCTTATGTTAAATTGGAAAACTGTAAGCAACTGATGAATTCTAATCCTGCTCAATATAAAAAACATATGGGTATCATTGATAAGATTTATAAGGATCTTCTTGTAAGTGCAGATACTTGTGCACATTTATCTTTTACTTCCAATAAAAGTTTTAATTTTAAAAAACAACCATCAGATGAAATTGGTACAGAGCGTATGCTTGCTTTTAGCACAGCCTCAAAAATAATGGACAAATGTAAATTCAACTTAAAGATACACCAACATTATGTGGATACTAATATCAATGTGATAGAACATCTGCTGACAAAAACTAAATTAACTCCGGAAGGAAAGGTCCTTCTAAATAATTTACAAAAAGAACAGTTATAAATATAGAATCTATCTTATCTTTGTTATACTTATTACCAAAGAAAGTGACAAATATGAATCATCATAAATTTTCAAAAGAAACCATCCAAGCTGTCGGTATCATCCTTATATGTATACTGACAGGGTGCTTTCTTTTACTAAAAACAGGAATCAAAAAAACAGATATTGACGCAGTAATGGTTGATAAGGACACAATTATCTTACAAGAATCAGGCAATTCTGTTTCCACAGGCCGCCAAATTCCTCCCGAAACGGAAACCTTACTTACAGAAAACATAGAATTAGCAGGTGTTTCCAATGCTAATGCTGTTTCTGATACAGCCTCAGATTTAGACACTACTCCGGACTTTCAGTGCCCCATTGACTTTGAATCTCTTTGGGAAACCAATCAGGATGTATATGCCTGGATTACCATTCCCGGTACAGCCATTGATTATCCTATTTTACAGCATGAAGCAGATGACTCCTACTATCTTGACTATACCATTGATGGTTTGAAAGGTTATCCCGGATGTATTTATACAGAACGTGTGAATTCCAAAGATTTTACAGATAACAATACTGTAATCTACGGACATAATATGCGAAACGGCACCATGTTTACAGACTTACACAAATTCCGTGAAGCTGATTTTTTTGCTACCAATGATACAGTATATATTTATACTCCCAAGAAGCAATTCACCTATAAAATATTTGCAGCTTACCTCTATGATGACAGACATCTGCTTAACAGTTTCGACTTTTCTGACAAAGATGTTTATTCTGACTACCTTTCTGAAATCCAGAACATGGATTCCGAAGATGTTAATTTACGAAAAGACATAAAAATAACAGATACTGATAAAATCATTACATTGATTACCTGTATCCGCGAACAACCTGAAAAAAGAGTTTATGTACAGGCAGTATTGGAAACCGCCGAATAAACAGCACAAAAAATCTCCAAAACAATTTTCTGCTTTGGAGATTTTTATATTTTTCTTATTTCAAAATATTTCCAATCACTTAAAACCCGCTGAGTAAAACAGAACCATCCATACCACTTACTTCAATGGCAAAATTTCTGGTAACACCATTTTCATCTACATAAGAAATTCCGTAACATGGAATGGTACTGTCACAAGACATTCCAACCATCAAAGGACGTTCCGGTTTTAATTCCGCCTGACTATAAAGCTCTGTGGTGGCAAAATGTACCATACTTCCATTTTCATCCATCCCTTCAAAGCTTAAAGATAACACTTTAAAATCAGATACTTTAGAAATCGCGATAAATACTACCTGTCTTTGTTCTGCGTTATCATCTGCCGTAAATACATCGTAGCCGTTTGGTTCCAGGTACACATCATCAATCCACTGTGCACACACCGGTGGTTCTTCCATAGAAATTGCTTCCATTTCTGCTTCTATCTTCATCCCGGGTTCATACTCTGAAAAAGGAGTTAAATACAAAACTTCTGCATTATTAACAGCTCCCGGAGTAATTAATCCATATTCTGCACCATCTACATTGCACCCAAAGTTGCCATCTTTCCATGTATAGATAGCATAAATCATATTTCCTATGCCTTCCTGGGTTGTCTGTCCGATTATTAACTCCGGAATACCATCTTCATTTACTTCTGTAACAGCATACCCTAAATCATACTTTGCACCATCTTCAAATTCTTTAATAGCATCCACAATCACCTGTTCCCCATCTGCAATATGAGTATCTTCAGTTCCTTCCATAACCCATGCATAGATTCTATCCAGAGTAACTCCATGAATTCCAAGATAATCAATATCTTCTCCTTTGGAAGCTTCCTGCTCCGGCACTTCTTCTGTCTCTGCAACAGTCACTTCTTCAGAAACTTCTGAATCTGTAGTTGACATGTTTTTTGAAGGTTCTTCCTGTTTACTTACACTATTCTCAATCTTTATCTCTTCTTTGCTTCCACATCCCGTCATTAATACAATAGATGTAACTAAAATAACACTTAATAATTTACTCAACTTTTTCATACTTTCTCCTTTTCTTCTAATATTACCTTAATTCACCGCATCATTACTATTACCGGAATCCCTATTTGCAGGCTCATCATTGTTATTAGAAGTTCTATTTACCGGAAACTGAAATTTTCCATCTTCTCCAAAATATTTCTGACGAAGTTCCGCTGCCTCTTTAGGATGCAGCTTCTTACATCTGTCATTTACAAGTTTTGTAAAGAAAGTGGCATATTCTTTCTTCAGTTCCGTTTTTCTTCGCAAAATGTTACTGTATATCTCTCCAAACTGATTTGGTTTGGTTTTCTTCACATGATCCAGATACTCCTTAAAAGTAGCCATATAATCTGTATCACTAAGTTCCTGTACTTTTTCAATCTGAGGCAAGACATCAAAAAGATTCAAATCTATCTCACAATTTGCATACATGGAAAACACCACGTTATACAGGGTATTGTTGGCATGCGGTTTGTAAGTTCTACTCATAGTCTGAGCTTCCGTTTTTAAAATTTTATTAAATGCTGCTTCCTTATCAATTCCATGAAGCACACGAGGTCCATCCCCTTCTTTTGTAATAATAAAGTTTTCTCCCTTGGTATCAAAGTTGCAAAGAAGCCAGTCGGTGGTATGTTCCCTTAATATCTGTGGTCCTAACTTTTCTACTGCCTCAATCGTATCTTTGGTTGCCAGTTCCGGATGTTTGGAAAATTTAAACAAATCCAATTTATTCGGTCCGCTTTCCACATTCTGAAGTCTTCTCTGGAACGAAACATCTCCATGTTTTTTGGTTCTTCCCACAAAGGCATCCACTGCGGTTTCCGGATGAACAATTTTCTGAAGATTTGCACCTGCAGCTGTTAAAAGAGCCCCTTCGATTTTATAGTATCCCATACAGTTCACTGCCTGCTTTGCCAACCACTGACTGCCATCTGACCCAATATACTGACTCATGGGTTTGGTACCGCCAAGATGAATTTCTTCATCCCGCACCATGCGAACTTCCCTGGTCTCTCTCTCCATTAATTTTTCCAGTTCTTCTTCTGTTTCTACCTGATTCACAAGCTCCAGATATCTTTCTAATTCCGGACCATTTTCCGTATTTCTCGCCTCTCTATCAAACTGAATCTTAGAAAGAGGGACTTGCGTAGAACGAATCTCTGTAAAATTTTTCTTACTTTTAAACTTATCTCCAAACTTTTTCAGCCCCATAATAAATGCTTTGGAAAAATCATAGAACCCATGGCGACGCTTATAAGCCTTCTCATCCGCTGCATCCGCAGCTTTGGCCTTGGCCATTAGTTCCTCGAGATCTTCTTCTTTTTGAAGAACTACCTGTTTTCTTTCCTGCTTCAACGTTTCTACGGTATCACTTTTAAATAAAAAGGCTCCGCTTTCTTGTCCTGCAAAATACTTTTCCCGCAGTTCCTGTGCTTCTTCAGGACACTTTTCTATTCGTTCTCTTACCAATTCTCCCAGGAAATTGCGGTATTCCATTCGAAGATTCTGTTTTCTTCTTAAGATATTACGTTCAATCTCCTTAACCTTATCCGGTCTGTCCTGCTTCTGCTGTTCTATATATTCAGAAAAAGTACGCATATATTCGGTATCACCGTACTTAGGATCATGTTCCTGCCGTGCTTCTCCGTTATTGTTATAAGTGGTTCTGTAATCCAAAGATTCCACTTTTAGAATCTGTGCTTCAATAGCATGAAGATCCAGTTTGATTTTGCCTTGGGCATACAAACGAAATAACTGATTGTACACCGTATCCTGATCAAATCTCTGATAATCCTTGCTCATATGCTGAGCTCCCTTATCCAGAATTGCCCTAAATGCCGCTTCCTTATCAATGCCGTATACTCTATCTTGACCTGTTCCATCGTTAGCAATAATAAAGTTCTCACCTTTGGTATCAAAATTACAAAGTAGCCAATCTGTAGTATGTTCTCTTAAAATTTGTGGCGCCAGTTCCTCAATTCTTGCCAGTTCTTCTTCTGTCATAGCTTCCGGTGTTCGTGAAAATTTAAACAAATCCACATCCTTTTTCACTCCGGCAACCATTCTCTGATATGATACTACACCTTTTCCCACACTTTTTCCCTTAAAAGCTTCAATGGCTGTATCCGGTGACACTAATTTCTGAATCTTATAGCCTGCTTCTGTTACAATCGCCGCATTAGGTTCTGCCACACCAATGCAAGACAGGCTTTCTTTCACCAGCCATTTACGGCCATCCTGACTATACTGAACGGATGCCGGTTTAGTCCCGCCTTCTACATTGGCACGGAGACTGCTTCCAAACTGCATAGGAGCATTTTTATGTCGAAGCAACTCTACAAATTCTTCTTCCTGCTTATCTTCTTTAGCATACAGTTTGACAACTTTTCTAAGAGACTCATATTCGTCCTTAAGGTTACGATAATATTCACCATAAGTTTTCTCAAACTCTTCCATGGTTCCATTAAGTTCGGCATCCAGATGCATGGCATACATTCTGTCATAAGCATCCAAAAGACTTTGTCGGAATGGGGAATTCTCTTTAGTATGTCTGGCTTCCTTGTCTCTCCCGGAGATAAATCTTCCAACTTTAACAAATCCCTTAATAAAACTGTAAAATCCGTGGCGTACTTTATCTGTAGCCACTTTTTTCTTATCTGCTTTTTGAATTTTATTCCATTTCTTTTCCTGTTCTTGATGAAGTTTCGCTTCTGCCTTCCTCTGTGCTTTCGCTTCTTTTTCTACTCTTTTTTGCTCTTTCTGTTGCTCTTTTAAAAGCTTCTTTTCTCGCTTTCGTTCCAGCTTTTCGAACTTCTTATCTATACCGGCTAAAACCCTGTCATTTTTACTCTGTGAAATATATGTGCTTACTTTCTCAAGTACAGAAATATTTTCATCTCCATTAGAGTTTGATTCATAATATTCCTCTTCGTTAATCCATGGCATATAAGGATCAGGAGTAAAGCCTTTATTCTGTTCTTTTTCACGCTGTTCATTCAAATAATCATGAGCAATGATATAACTGTTTTCCTGCCCATTCTTATTTTTATGCATAAATTTACTATCCAAACTCTCTTCACCTCCTTATGAACCTATATAATAAGCCACATAAAAACGTTTTGTAATTTCATATTCCGGACAAATAAAATTAAACACTTTTATTTCTGCTTCAGTTACTGTGGTAATTCTCATAGGAAAAACCTTTTCTTCTTTCATATTATGGAAAGAACCCAGCAAAGCTTCTGCGGTTTGTTTCCCCTTATTGGCTCTTCCATACATTAACTTCAGTTCCAGTTCTTTTTTCTGCTGCTTTATCAGGCTTACTGCCTGGATTACGCCATTTTCCGTAACACAACAGCACAGATCTCTTCGATACGCCTGATTACTATGTTTCAATTCCCAGGCAATCTGCTCATGGCTCTCAGCCAAATGTGTTATAAACTCTTCTCGGGCACTGTTTTTCTGTTCAAAAAAGAGTTCCGCATTTTTAACTTTTCCTACAGTTTTCTGTCCAATATTCAAAACTTCTCCGGTAGTCAAATAAGCTTCAAATCCTTCCTGTCTTTCTATCACGAACTCATGGGTAGAAGCAACAAAACGATAAAAAACATCCCTGTTTCCGGTAGCATCAAAAGAAAACAGCAATGGTTTCTTACTAGCCTTGGCAAACTTACATAACATTCCCAACATTTCTCTTCCAATGCCGATTCTTCGATATCCGGGTTTTACAAAAATACGTTCCAACAATATGTATTTTCCCTGCATACGATAAAGTAGTATTCCCACCGTAACATTGTTAAAGACAGCTGAAAAACCTTTCCATTTTAAATCTTCCAACAATCGTAATTCTTGTTTGGACAAAAAATCTTCCACCTCAGGCTCTACCTTGGTTCCCATAGGCTTACAAATAATTTCTTGTATTTTCAAAATTATTCACCACCTTGTTCTTCTGCTTCCTCGATTAACCTTCTTGCCATACTTGTTCCCCGTAAAATCTCATACAGACCATCTCCATAATGATCAAATACGGTAAGACCGATAGTCATACTATCATCCAACTGCTTCTTTGTTGGCTTTCCATCAGGACAATCAAAATATGTTTTAAAATGAATTGCTCCTGTATCATAATCTAATTCAAAATTACCATTTGGAAGTCCATAATTTGCTCTATGCAAATACTCTGAAACTACAGGCAGCACCTGAATTCTTGCTTCTTCTGCAATGGTGGTATAACATAAAAATCCACCTTCCATTGCCTGATAAACAACCAGTGCAGTCCCCAAAGCACAGGTTAAATCTGCCTCCACACTAAAAACTCCATGAAAAGAATCATACTCAAAGGTCCAATCGTTTTCTTTCAAATACTCTTCAATTCCTTTTACAATACTTTCTTCATGTAACATATCCTTCATCTCTCCTTTTTACCAATCAAAGTTTTCTGTATTCCTGACTATCAAATTTCAATTTTCTTCCAAATCACTTAAAATACTTTTCTTTATGGTTACAACATTTTTTCCATCTCTATATACATAATCCACTTCATCCATGCTGTTTTTCACCATATAAATTCCAAGACCGCCAATCTGACGTTCTTCCAAGGAAAGGGTTGTATCCGGATCTTCTTTTGTCCATGGATTATATGGAATTCCACTATCAATAAGTGTGATTATAACACTTCCGTTCTCAAAGGAAAGCTGAATAGTGGCATCTCCCTTTTTAGGTGTATATGCATAATGAGCTATATTTACAAACAATTCTTCCACCGCAATATCCAACTCATACACTACATACATAGGACAATTCTTTTCTTCCAAGAGAGCATTCACAAAATCCAACACTTGATTTAAATTTTCCGTCTCTGCCCTAAGCGTTAATTCTTTCATTATGCTCCCTCCTATCCTTTATATTTCATACAAAGCATGGTAACATCATCAAACTGTTCTGCTTCTCCCGCAAATAATTCCAATTCTTCCTTAATTGCTTTTAATATTTCTTCCGGAGTCTCTTCCCTATGAATATTCAAAGCATTTTCTAATTTATCTTCTCCATACATTTCTTCCTGCATATTAATGGTATCTGTTACACCATCTGTATAGATATAAATACTATCACCTTTATACAACCGGATACTTTCCTGACTATAAGGAATTCCTTCCAAACCTGCCAAAACAAATCCCGGTGAACACTTTAAGTAACGGAATACACCGTCTTCTCCCTTTACTACCGGGGGATTGTGTCCTGCATTTACATATGTAAGATTTCCGGTAGAAATCTCCATAACTCCCATCCAAGCTGTTACAAACATTCCCTCTTTATTATTTTCACACAGCTGATTATTGACTGCCTCAAAAACAGCTGCAGGTTCTTCTCCTTTTAACACCTGGTTTTTAATTAAAGTCTTGGCAATTACCATAAACAGTGCCGCCGGAACACCTTTTCCGGAAACATCTGCAATCAAAAATACCAAATGATCCTCATCTACCATAAAGAAATCGTAGAAATCTCCCCCTACTTCTTTTGCCGGATTCATAGTCGCAAAAATATCAAATTCACTTCGCTCCGGAAAAGCCGGGAAGATACTTGGTAATAAATCTGCCTGAATCTGTTTAGCTACATTCAATTCTGCTCCAATTCTTTCTTTTTCAGCGGTAATTTTGGTAATATTAGCAATATATTCCTTAATACCAATTTCCATTTTCAGAACACTTTCACTTAATTTCTGAATTTCATCCTTTGTTTTTATAGTGGCAAGTTTTTCTGAAACTTCAGCATCATTTTCCACAAATTGCTCTGCTTCATGAGCAATGAGATGAATCGGTGAAATCATATTCCGATACATATAAATCATAAATATAACTATAAAAACAACTACAATGGCTACTGTTGCCAATACGGAATTGGCAATATACTCATTCAATGCACTTTCCAAGGTAGACATAGGAATCTCAACTCCAATGATTCCTTTTATTTCTCCATCCACCATAACCGGATATACCGCAGAAGTATTATATCCAAAGTCACTTTCAGATATAAAATAATTGTCTGCCCGTTTCCCGGTTTCCAAAACTTCTACTATAGATTCGTTGAAGATTGGATTAAATCCACTTTTTTGCCCCATTCCAAATTTCAATTCTTCCACCATGTAACAATCAAAAACATAAGTAAGAGGTTTCCAATTTTCAGCATTTGCTTCTTCATATGACAAAATAACATCTTTATTGGTATACACTAAAAAAATGTCATTGGCTTCCGTAGCTTCCCGCAAAGAATAAAGTAATTTTTCTGTTTCCTGATATTCAGATGTTTCTTTTATTACTTCTAATGCTTCTTCTGAAACTTTTCCCATACAATAGCCTTCTACCGCGTTCATATACAGAGCAAGTTCTTCCTCTGTCATATAATTTTCAAATATTTCAGCAATATCATAAGCAATATCATTATACTTCTTTTGAATATAGGACTTATACTGGGAATACCCTCTTGCCGTAGTAACTGTACAAATGGCAATTCCTATAATTAAAAAACCTATAATAAATTTTGCCACCAGTGAACTTCTTTTTTTCATATCACTGACCATCCCTTTCTTATGAATCTCTGTTTTCACAGATTCTATATCTCTACAATTAATGTATTTAATCCAAGGGTACTCTGATATAGGGTTCTTCTTGCCATTTTCATAATCATTCCCACTCCCATATATTCCAGATTATCTTCTGCATGTTCCAATGGATTAAATGCCTTTCCTTCGGAACGGATTCTTAAAATTGCGCCATCTTTTGTTTTTAAAACGCGTAAATCCATGGTTCCGCTCTGCTGTAATGTTTTTTCTGCCGTAATCATCAACAATTCTTCCACAGCAAGGCTTAAAGTCATGGTCTGCTGCATATCCAAACCGTGTTCTTCTCCAAAATCATTAATTCCCGCACTGACATTACAGATTTCTTCCACATTGCAACTTACGGTAAGGTTAAGATTGGCACCCTCTTCTTTCTCCATAAATAACAAATTGCCTTTGTTCCATTTCTTCGCATACCATGTTCCGTAAACAGCCCATATTACAAAGGTCAAAACTTCAGACACGGGATAAAATAACCATATGTAATCTCCCATATCTTTCATACACCAAGCTACCACGCAGGTCACCGCAAATACACGAAGTATAGTGATAATATTTGCCATGGCTGCCTGTTTTATGGAATAATAATAATAATTCATTATATTATTACAAGTAGCAAACAAAAGACTTACTGCCCAACAAAGGACTGCCGTTTTTACATCTAAATGACTTCCAAAAAGTATACCCACTTTTTCTGAAAACAAGGCTATAAAGCCTGCCACCACAGCAGAAATTACAATTCCTGACTTTAACTGTAATACTAATAGTTTTTTTAGTGCCCTATTATCATTTTCTCCATGGTATACCCCGAGTAACGCACTTCCCGTCTGAGGAATTCCATTTTGTACACAAATAGAAAATTCGTTCAGATTGTTGGTTATGGCAAATATGGTTACCAAACTGCTTCCACCTGCCAAATTCATAATAAAATTCAATGCAAGAATTCTTATGGTAGAAAACAAATTATTGGCAGCCATAGGACTTCCACTAACAAAAATATCTTTCAATCTATTTATATTTAATTTTATGAGACATATTTTAAAAATACTGTCTTTCCCGCATAATATATAAAAACACATTCCGCAAACAACCATAGTCGCAATAACACTTGCCCAGGCTGCACCTGCAATTCCCATATCCAAAGGAAATAAGAATATATAATCCAAAACAATATTAATAATAGTCATCAAAGTCATAGCATACGCTGCCTGCTTCATTTTCCCCACTAAACGCATATAATAATAGGGAATGTATAGCATAACTTTAAAAACACCCCCCACAAAAGTAATACGGATATAGGTCTCTATGAAATCTTTGGTTGTTTCCGAACCAAGGATTCCTGCTAACATAGGAGACGCCAAAATCCCCACAAAACAAAACACCACACTGATTACAAATGCCGTTTCTACAGCAATTCCAAAATACTCCTTAGCCTTTCGTTCATCTCTTTGCCCTAAGGCATAGGCTGATTCCGCAGAAGCACCGGCTGCAAATAAAGAACCAATTGTACATAAAATCAAATACACTGCTAAACTCTGGTTTACGGCAGCAATTCCCACATCTCCCATTTTCTGACCAATTAAGATTCCGTCTACAAAGACATTAATGGTGCCACCCAAAATGGCAATCATATTGGGAAATATAGCTTTGATATATATTTTTTGCAAAAGATTATCCTTATATTTCAACCTTTCGTTCCCTCTCCATCATAAATTTATGATAATCATCTTCCTTAGAAAACGGTAACGGCTTACTGTGTCCTTTCATCCCCTGCTTCATTTTCCAAGCAGTATGACTACCGTCTTCTACATGAACCCACACGCAGGAAGCAACCTGTCCCAACTGCCTCAAATCATCATAATCATTATTCTTCTTACAAAGAAAAGCATCCAAAAATCCATCATAATTCTCTTTGAAAATTTCATAATTTCCTTCCAAAAAGAAACAATAGCGGTTAGGCATGACTGTTTCATCCACACAAACACTATACTCTGTAATGTTCTTACCAAAGTACCCTGCACATTCCTTTACTGCATCCGCAATCATAGATAGATTCGTTTTCTCTCCTGCAATATTCACTGCCTGGTTCCTCCGGAAAGCAAAACGTATGATTGGTGACTGTCCGTAAAATCCTGTTACCTCTGCCACGTCCTGAAGACGATAACGGTAAAACCCGCTATAATTAGTCACGATAATCTCATATTTCTTTCCTATTTCCAGCTCATCCATCCACTTTACAGATAATTCTTCCTCTTCTATATCTATAAATTCCAAAAAACATCCTTGAGGAATACACACATAAGAATCATTTTCTTCTTCTATGGCAATTCCAATGGGTGCCTCTGAAGAAGCATATGCAAAATAATGTATGGAAACATCCCCCAATAAATACCGCAACATTTGTTCCTGAGTCCCGAAAACCTCTCCTCCGATTCCGTTAATCATGGCAAGATTTTTCCAGATACGTTTTCCAATACCTTCAAATCCCTTTTCACACTCTTTGCGGATAAATTCCAACCATTCCTTCTCCGGCAATGGTCTCTGCAACAATTTTTCTTTTACAGCAGGTGAAATATTAATCTTTTCCGGAATGTTTCTACTTTCCATATCCCTTAAGATTTCATTCCAATGTTCTTTAAAATACTGTAAAAACAGCAATATATCATACTGATAAATACTGTATATAGATCTTAATTCCGGTTCTGCCAACGCCAGCCAAAGCTTTACATACCATGCATCCCCAATCTCTTCGGCAAACATAAAATCTGTTTCACCTACAAACTTATCAAAAAATCCCGGCATCGTTTCTCTCACATTCCAGAAATGTGCATTAGAAAGAAACGTAACTTTCTCTTCCTTTTTGGTTCGTACCATACTGGTATGTAAATGTTTTGAACCTTCCCACTCTTCGTCATCCGGAAGTGCTACATTATAAAAAACATCAAATCCTTTGCTAAGACCAACCCGGGTTATGGGAATAACTTTCTGTTTGGTACTTCCGGAGGAGGTTAAAAAATATTCTATAGGATATGCTGTCAGAACATTCTCTTCCCCGGTCATCATACGTTCTATAGCATTTTTGTAATCCTCATAGTCTGTAATCGGAAGTTTTTTATATTCTTCCAATTCTGTAATTTGGGCAAAATTATATTTTCTTCCATATTCCGTATCTTTATTATCCTGTAATATCTTATAAAGAGTATCATGACTTACTTTCACAGCATCCTGACATTCTTTCAGAAAACAAACTCTGTCCTTTTCCATTCTATATGTAATCTCTTTCCTATTTTTTATTTCTGATTCCAAATCCAAAATAAATTAAACTACTTTACTCTATCGTCAAAATATTTACAAAACCGGACATCTGAAGTACATTCATAAGAATTTCTGGTACATGTACAAGTTTCATGGTTCCTTTCTTGGAACTTGCTGTTTTCTGTCCAATCAATAATGCACGAAGTCCTGCACTGGATACATAAGTACACTGAGAAAAGTCCAACACTACCTGATTAACTTTTTGAAAACTTTTTAAAATTGCATCCTGCACCTGAGGACTTGTATTGGTATCTACTCTTCCTTCAATGGCAATTGTAATAACCTCATTATCTCTTGTTTCTGTAATCTGCATAATTCTTTTCCTCTCTTATTCTTTCAACATAATATTTCCATCCAGTCCGGCTCTTTCATCCAGAACAACATTCCTGGTATCCATTACCTGAGCATTCACGTCCATATATACATGTCCATCCAGACTGTCTTTCCTATCTAAGAATTTAATTCTTAACCGGCTTCGTACCGGTTTAAACTGATTTAATAAGAATTCCAACTGTGACTTTTGATTTTCCGGCACATAAGTATGTATCAATAGAGTCACATCATAAATTCCGTTTCCATATAACTCTTCGTATATTTTATGAGTCTCAGCCTGAGCATTTTCCCGAATTACATTTTTTTCCAAAATTACAACTTTTTCACCCAGTATAATATCACATACCCGAAGCAATGCCTCTCTGGTTCCTTTTGTACGGTTCAATTGATAAGCTTCCCTTACCAATGTCCGTAGTCTGTCTTCTGTCAGAAAATCTCCGCTGACATCCAGCCCCATCCACTGACAGAAAACAGGAAGAAGCTGTACCGGTGCCGTATCAATATCCAGAAAATCTGCCACATTATCAATTTTTTCCTGAAAATCCATATACAAGGAAGAATATATGGACATATATCTATGAAAAAAACTTCCATATTCCCGGTATACTTCCGGAAAAGTGTCCAGAAAGATATCTCCCTGATTATTCACAAACAGATTCTTAAGTTCTCCTTTGCCTAATCCCAATACCTCTACACAAAGATACAAATATCTTCCTTCCAATTCATACAAAAGAATATCTTTCTGATTAATATGCTTTTGCGCTTCCAGAGCTTCCAAAAGCTTAATTTTATCTTCTAAACGAATTTCTCTGTCCTTTAAAACAGTACCTAAATCTATATATCCGTCCTTCCATGGAATCTCTTTTTCATCCATTGCAACTGCATAAGTGGTTACTACCATATCCTCATCCAATTGATAGTCTAAATGAAATCTTCCCCATTTAGCCTCACTCTCAATTCCATCAATGCTATCACATATAAAAACCTTATGGTAAACATCCGGTATGCATTGTAATACCTGTTCCCCGTCTGTCTCAAATCCTGTCAGAAAGGAACGATTAAAACGATTTTGTTTTATAGAATATTTACGATATTCTGCCATGCATTGTTCCTCCCTATTCTGTAGTATTCAATTCCAGGATAATTTCTCCCGGATATAACAGACAATTATTTTTAGGTTGTATATCCAATCCTTTCTGCGTTGCATGAAGCTGATTGGTTAAACTTACTGATAAATCATAAATATATTTTACACAAGCCAGACTTTCAATCTGTACAAACAAATCATCAAAATGAAATACATCTCCAAAATTACGTTCTGTGGATATATAATCCAACTGTCTTCTGATAACAGCTTCTATCTGTTCCCTGCAGCCTTCATAATGGGATTTCACATAAATGGTTCCCTGTACATGTACCGGAACATAAACCGGCTGCAGCACTTCAATATTCACAGTCAGAAGTCTTGCCTTTTCTATACGTTTATTAATGGCATCCAAATAGATTTCACTTAACTTAGGAAAAGGTTTGTTGCTAACAGGTTTAACCGCAATCTGAATCTGATTTTTCACATCATCTCTTACAGCTTTTACCTTATCTATACACAATTCCGGAGTACTTCTTACCAGATTTTCATAATCTGCGGCTTCCACTGCTGTATAATGCTTTCTCAAATCTGCAATCAATCTGCGCCTTACGGAATGGATATCTTCCGGATAACAGCCTCCCTTTCCTGCTGCCGGATTGGTAAATATAATATTACTTTCGTATCCCACCGGTTCAAAACGGCTGCCGATCCGCACATTTCCTTCCGCTCCTCTGGAGATAGCACATCCGCCTAAGAAAATCCTGCTGTCAATAAAATCTGCCGCATCCTTTATAACTAATATTCCTTCATTTTCCAGAAGTTCATACTGTAATTCTTCGTTTTTAACACTAGATGGACGGATAAAATAATATTCGTTTTCACCTTCCTGATTTTTCTTAAGCGCAATCAGGGAAAAACTTTCCTTTACAATATGGTTCCCCGGAAGTTTCACCCGCTGGTCATCATATCCGTAGATGGTTCCCAGATCATAACTTCGCATCATCTCTTCGCTATAGGCTACCAGTTTTACTGCATTTTCAAAATTTCCCGGTCCATAACCAAAGTTCTCTTTATCAAACCGGATGCGATATCTGCCAAAGTCCAGACGCTCCAAGGAATAAAATCTTCCCTTTTTATTCCAAGGCACTTCTCTCTCATACAAATAATATCCGCCATCTTTACTTTCTTTGCAGAAAATCTGTACATAGCCTTCTTCCAGAATATCACAATATAAATCAATTACTTGTTCTTTTCCACTATAGGTATAACAAATGGATTTGGTTTCTTTTTGCCATAATTCAAATAAAAAACCACTGACTCCGTCAATTTTAGGGAAAATATCATAATCGGCACGTTTTAAAACACCTCTTAATACATACCCTTCTTGCGGCAATTCCGTGAATACTTCTGCTTCCTGCTTCGGAAGATGGAAGGAAATCTCTCCACTGTTTAGCAAACTACCTGTTCCGTCTTTACATCGTACATCTACAAATCCCCTATGGGTATATATCTGCCATTGAATATCGGCAAACATATTTTTTCCTTCAAATGCATTTCTTTGATACCCTTTTGCCAGACGGATATGAAAAATCAGATCATCACCCGGATTCACTTTCTTCTCCAATACCAGATATAATTCCATTCCTGCTTTCGGCTGATCTGTAAAGACAGCACCTGACACCGGATAATTCTCATCTAAAATAAAGGAATAATCCGAAATTTCATCTTTCCACTTAGTATAGATTCCCAGTACTCTATTTCCCATAAGAGAAACATCCCTATTGGTTTCAAAAAACATATCTCCAATTCGAAATCTCTGACCGGAAGGAATATGCACTGCTTCTTCTACATTCTTCGCTTCTACCAAAACTCTGGCACTTTTTCCATATTCCCGTTTAAATCCTGCCATCTGAAAAATTTTTTCCTGAACAGTTTCCGGCATATGGTCAATATATGCTTGCTGTAAAATAGAAAATGCAGATAAATTCTCTAAGATGGTTTCTCCCGGATCAGAAGGATTAAAATTGGTCCATTCCTTTGTATAAAGCGGAATCTGTTTCCTTGCTTCCTGTATCAGATTTTCAAAGGTCTGCTCCTGCTGCATGTTAAATTCTAGCATATGGCCGTCTCCTTCGTTTTATACTAATCGCAATTCTTCAAAAATTGCTGTTTACCATCACTTCACTTCCGAGGTAGAAATGTAAACGTGATGGATTCCGCCAACCACCACCATATATGGAGATTTGCGGATATCTTCAATATCTACTTCATGAATCCCTGTGCTGTCTTCATATCTTGCAGTCACTACCATGTGCTGTATGGCAGCGGACATCTTTAAACTGTTAAGTCGCATTAAAATCTGGGATTTTCTTGGCAGAACACCAATATTCCACCCTTCAACCGCTGTCCGTGAGACCGGATTCAAATAATCATTTAAAGTATCCTGAATCAGATTCTGGATTTCAAAACTATCTTCCATTTTCAATACAGAAGCCCAGACATCTACATTCAATTCTACAAAAACAGGTTCTTCTATTTGCAGTTCTTTTGGATTAATGGATAATTCACAATGCTCCAGAAGGTGTTGTTTTAACTCTTTCTGCAAACGTATAAAAGATTCGCTTCCTTTCATACAATCCTTCATCAGTAAAACAATATTCAACATCCGTTCGCTGTAAACACCATCTCTTCCCACACCATTAATAATGGAAACTTTATCTATATTATCTGAAAAATGTAATATTTCTCTTTCATAATCCTGTTCTGTTACTAATCGTCCCCTGGAACTTAACAGGGATGCACCTCTTTGAAGAACACGCTCCATGGTTTCCATATCACTTCCGCCAAAGGCGGCTTTCGGATTATAAATATCCTGTACAAACAGCCAGTTACTGCTGCTTTCCGTAATAGTTCCCGCTGCCACATTACCTTTACTTCCGCTGCAACAACGAAGCTGTACGGTAAAGGCAACGCCTTCCGTATTCTGTGGTACTCTGATCTGAATTCCATTTCCAAAAAGAATCTTTCCATTCATTCTGTCCAGAATATAATGTCTGTCTTCCGGCTTGCTAGAATAGAACTGCTTGGTTTCTTCCCATTTCACATAGAACTCTGATATTTCTCCCAGATAGTTTCTTTCCATACGGATTTGTTCCGGCATTTCCACTGCCATTCGTTCCATGGCTTCCTGTGTATATTCATTTTTTTCATTTACCCAGACTTCTGCATCCAAAATCCCCTCTGCCGGCAAAGGAAATACTAATGATGTTTCATTTCCCTCAAGATAAAATTCCTGGGTTTGTAAAGTCTCTATGTTGTAAGCAATAACACCGTTGGTAGAAATCTGCTCTACCTTTACTGTCTGATGGAATTCTTTTGCCTCTGTATTTGTAATTTTCAGCCAACAACAATTTCTTCCTTCCATGTTGGTCACTGCCATATCTGCCGGAGGCAAAAACATCATAATACCACTACGGCTTAAATTGGCCGTATAATCAATAACCTTCATTTCCTTAAAACCGTGAATGGTAGAATAATAAAAACGAAGATTACAATTTTTTGTTCTCTGCACTCCTTCAATCTGCCACCAAAGGCTTATAGGTCCTTTTTCAAATTTCCTGTCAAATCCAAGATAAAGTGCTGTATCGGTATAATTTCCTTTGGAAAAAGCTGTGAAATTTTCCCCTTCCAGAATCTTATCCGTAATATCATAGACGGAGGTTCCTGAAAAAACTTTTCCTATTTCCGGTACGATGAAATTATCTTCATAAGAATAAGATATCAATAAATCCGAAATTATTGGCACCTGATGGAAACATGGTTGAAAATAACAGTTATCAGCCCGAAGCAACTGTATTCTAAGGGCTCTTCCATTATACGCACCTACACTGGAGGCTTCCCAATCCTTTGGACAGGTGAACGTCACTTTATAATCTGCTTCCGCAACTTCCGCAAATATATGACTATACTCTTTATCACATTCCAGACGTTTCCAACCAATTCCATTAAAATATTCTATGGAGATTTCCTCCGGCTTAGCATAAGAAACTTGTATTTCCGATGCGGCTCTTGGTTTTCTCTTAATAACCTTTAAATTTTCTTTCTCTTCCTGTCTGGAAAGTCCTACATATCTTTCCTGAAAAGATCCATGAAAATCCAAAGAGATTTTAGCTCCCTTTTTGGAAAAATAATGGTCAAATCCAATATAACATTCTGCAAACAAGGAAAGAGTATCTCCAAAAAGGCTGAAACGTTCCACATTATAATCTGTGGTTCCATTTCCCACATAACAGGCATAACTTGCACTTCCCGCAGAAGAAAAACTAATGGAATCTATAGAAATACTTTCTTTTTGTGGTTCTTTTGCTTCCAATATAAAAACACTATATGACTGATTCTTAATTACTACAGGTTTGTTGGGATTCTTTTTTACCAACAGAATGTGTTTTCCCATTACCCTGCAATTTTCTACCGGAATAATTCCTTCTTCCGTATAATATAAAAACCTAAATTCCCCTTTTTCAATTCTGTCCAGCAATCCCGGGGTCCCTTTTATTCTGCAATAAATGGTTTCATTTTCCACATCAAAAACATTGGAATGATATAGTACCACTGCCTGCCGTTCTATTCCTTCTTCCGCAAACTTAAACAGGGAAAATGGTTTCATTCCGGTATCCTCATCTTCTGCAGATAAAGTACCTTCTGTTTCAATATAACTTTTGGGTTGCAATCCTCCCATCAAAGGCAACACACGTCCACTATGTCCGGAAGTCATAAACATGGTTTTTAATCGGGATGGTGTCAGATACACCGGAAATGTAGTTTCAAATACGATTTTGCTCTCTTCCGTATCCGCCAGAAATTTACTTCCTTTAGGAATCTGTATCCCTTCCTCTGCTTCCGAAGCTACATTCATAAGTATTGTAGTTTCTGCCGGTTTTGCAGGAAGTGGCGCAATTTCCATAAGATTCACAAGTTCCGTACGATATCTCTCCAACATAGAATTAAAACGGTTTACATTTTTTTCCATCTGGTTTGCAAATAGTAATGCAAGTACAGAACCGATATCCGGGTTGGATGTGGCAAAGTTCCATTCCGGAACATAGCTTGCCGCAAGATCTTTTATTTGATTATGTATATCTTCCACATTTCTGGAATCTAATTTGAAATTATCCTGCCTCATTGTTGCGTCTTCCCTTTCCGGTTTGTCTTATAAATAACTTACTCTTCTTCTATATATATTTCTTTCTCTGTTTCTTCCGGTTCTTCCCATGTAGTATCAAGATAGAACGGAAATACCAGATTGTCTCTTACATTTGTTTCCCGAATCAAATAATCTATGTAAATAATCAGACATCCCTGTTTTGATTTGGCATCAATTTTTACATTTACGTCTGCTAATCTTGGTTCCTGTTTCATCAAATCCCCTGCAATTTCTCTTGCCATCAAGTTCAACATGGTAGTTGATGTGTCCATAAATGTATAATTCATCAGGGAAGATCCAAAGTCAGGACGAATCCAGCGTTCTGATTTCTGTGTCATAAGAATAATATATAAGGATTCTTTTACGCTTGTTTCCCCTTTTGCCACTTCAAATCTTCCTGTTGCCGGATTAATCTGTGGCGGAAATTTCATTCCGCTTCCTAAAAATTCCTGTGCCATCTTTTTCCCCTTCTTTTATCCTATTTTAATAGGTGAACCGCCAATCATGGTTGCTCCACTACTGGTAGCTTTTAACATAGAAGTTGCATCTAAGTTTACGGTAGCTCCCTTTGCTGTTAAAGAACCGGTTGCATCAATATCAGTGCTTCCGCTGGTTTTCACGGTAAGCTTACTGCATTCCAAAGTTACTCCCCCTGTATTTCCATTCATTTTAAGTACAATATTCTCCCCCACCTTAATTTCCAGCTTAGTTTCTGCCTGAATTTTAATGCTTCCGGTCTGGGTCTTCATTTCTATAAAATTCTTATTCTCTTTATCTTTAATAACAATCTTACTATTTTCATTATCCATCAAAATGGAATGAGTTTTTTCTGCTGTCTGAATGGTAATCTTATCTTTAGTTCCCTCACCCTGGGCATTATCCTCAAAAATCACGGAATTTCCATTTTTGGTAATAATTTTTTTATACTGATTATCTTTGTCATAAGCATGATTCAAAAAAGAATTGGAGTCCTTCGGTACACACCCTATAACATAAGGCTTTTCAATGTTTCCCTGTTCAAAAGCCAAAAGTACCTGATCTCCGTTTTCCGGTTGGAAATACATTCCCCAGTTCTTACCATGACTCGGCATAGCCACTCTGGCCCATTTCAGTTCATTGGCTTCTGCATCTCTTACAGGAACGGTAACGCAGACTCTTCCCGGCATATCCTGATCATAATTCTTAGCTACGATTCCCACCATCACTCCAAAAATACGGTTATCACCGGTTTCTGTTTTCATAATCTGATTTTCTGCAATCTGATCTATAACATCAAACAATCCCATCTGATGTACCTCCTGTTTTATGGTCACTTACTTTTATAACACTTTATTCACCAATACCGGAGGCCTTACCATAAATTGTTGTTTCAAAGCCTCTCATATCATTCATACGATGAACTACTTTTTCAAGATAAAATTTATTATCTACGGGTTCTCCCAAAGACTTCAGCACTAGAAATTTTCCAGGCATTAACTCCGGTATTCCGATACAATCACACTCCAAAGTTCCAAATCGGTATGATATTTCTTCCATCAAAGATTCCACGCGATACTGGGCTTCTTCTTTCGATGTAATGGTAGAATCCAAATAAATTTTTTCGGAATTCTTAATCAATTTTTTTGCCTTATTTCCCATAGAAATTTTATGTTTTAATTTTTGTGATGCCTCAATAACTTTTGCTTTACTTACATCAGTACTGCGAGCTTTAATGGTTTCTACAAGTCCTGTTACATCATACTCCACATCAAAATTTTTCATTCCCTCTGCCGGTCCCATTTCCATAACTGTTTCCGCGTTCTGTTTTGCTTTTCTGAAATAAACGTTCCCACATTCCGAAAAGAATTCATAATTATACTTTTTGGCTGCTTTCACTACAAATTCATAATCACTTTCTGCCACCATCTCAATGGTCCGATCTGATGCTTTAGAGGTTGCGGCTGTATTCATAGTTTTATCCGGTGTGTCTGAAATCACCACATTCTTAATCAGTCCGGAACCTGTCATCGCCATATAAGGGCCTTTATTTAAAATTTCCTTCACAGCTTCCCCGAAACTGGTTGCTGTCAGCTGTCTGGAATATTTATTTGCCATCATAACACCTTTTACATCCATGGCAGTTACACGAATCCCCGGCATTTCTCCTGACTCATAGAAAAAATTAACCCGGGAAATAAAACCACAAAACACCATTTGTGCCTGCATTCCGTATCCCATGGCAAGTTCCACAGAGGATCCAAGCAAAATATAGTCCTTTACTTCCTCCGTCCGAAACTCAGAAGTATGATGTTCAAATGTATTATACAAACAAAATGTAGCAATGGATGCTTCGTATCCGCTGGTAAGTTCCACCTCAATATCAGAAACAAGAAAATCAGATCTATTTTTTCCGAACTCTTTTCCGTTTATGGTAAGTACAACAAGTGGATATTCAAAGTTATCATATTTCTTTTTTAAATCTAAATACTTATGTGTCGCCAAATTATCACCAACCTAATAGTTTTCTATCTTAAATTTAGTAGATTACTTACTTTTCCCTGAGCACCGCTTCCGCCTTTTCCTAAATTATCAAAAGCATCAATCCAATATTTATTATCTGCCGGGTCTTGTGATGCCTGTCTTATTGTAAGTCTTACTACCGCTCTAATGGGATTTCCCATGGTATTAAACATGGTATATCTGGCATCTACAGATACTACTTCACCTGCAAAAACCATATCGCTCCAATAAAATACCACCTGTCTTGTTTCTGATTGGGTTAAAAGACCAATTAAGGCTTCTACCTGTGGACGTACTGTATATCCTTCTTCATTCTTTATATTTTTTACCACTCCGGCAACATCAGAAACAAGAGCTCCTGCTGATAAATTTGTGGCTTTTTCAAACATGAAAGCATCCTGATGATTTTCTTCATCAAACAAAATCTCAAAGTTCATAAAAGTTTGGGCGGGCATATTAATTTGAGTCAATGTATTGGTTCCTTCTCCTCCTATCCCCGACTTCAAAAAACTTCCCGCTCTGGAATCTATCTGTATTTTAGATGGGTTATACTTGACCTTTAAAATATGATATCCATTCGTGATTGCTTTTTCTTTTTTAGCTTTGGATGATAAATTCATCAACTGCGACTGTAAGGATGTTGCTTGCGAATCAGAAACATCAAATTTAAGGCCTAATATTTTACCGGTTTCCTTCCCTGTCTCTTTATTAATCTCCATGACTTTCTTCATAGGTTTATAAAAATCCGGTTTTTTCACACAAAGAATCGCTTTATCTACGTTTCCCGTGATACTTCTTGCTATATTCTCGCCAAAATTCATACACATTTCTCCAAATTATAAATTTATATTAAACAGATTCCCTACATTCTGTACTGCACTTCCCAACTCGGTTTGATTATCTTTTCCGAATACCGTCAGATAGCTGTACTGCCAAGGTCCCATACTCTGATAATCCAGTGTCTCATCTACTAACAAAATCCCTATATTTACATTAGCCCGAATAGGATTCCCATCGGTAGAAAACATAGTATACTCTGCATTTACAGAATTTAAGACTCCCTGATATTTCATTTTTCCCCAATAAAAAGATATCTTCCTTGTAAAGGGATTTATTAAGGCTCCTATAAAACCTTCCACTTGAGGTCTGACACTATAAGTTCTTCCTGTAACAGCATTGGCAATGCCGGTAACTACAGTTCTTGCCGCTGCAGAAGCATCGGTAAACTTTTCCGACATAAATGCCTGTGTCCGCTCATAATCATCAAAAATCAGCTGAAGATTCATCTGAATTCTTGGTTGCATTTCCTGATAGCTTATATCTACTTTCTTTCCCGGGTCCTTATGTTCTACCTCATAATCTCTCTTTTCTACTTTTCCACCTCCGACACCTTGAAAAGTAATCTGACTGGGATTAAATTTTACTGCAAAACGTTTTTTCGTAGGAGCACCTTTAGCAATCGATTCCTGCGTCGCAGTTACCCATTTTTTTATGATTGATTCCTCTGATGATGCACTATTTGCCACATTATTAGCCTGTTGGCTTAATTTATCTGAAATCTGGCTTAAATTTGTAGTAAGGGATTTTCCGGCTTTCACATCTGTCACATTAATATCTGTCGGTATATGTCTTTCTATTTCAATAATTGCCTTTTCAATTCCACCGGTAAAACTTTGTCCCGCGGATTTTGCTATATTTTCAATTCCCACTTACACCGGCTCCTTCCCTTAAAAATAACCTCTGCGTTTTCGTTCGGTCTGTAATTTTTTCTCTAATTTTCCGTAAACCTGTTCAGACAGATTGCTTAACTGACGTTTTACACTCTGTTGTACGATTTCTTCGATATCTTCTACACGATTAGTTTGAACACGATTTATGTAATCCTGAACCACCTGGTGAACTTCCGCTTTATTTTGAATGGTTGTTTCTTCCGTTTGTTCCGTTTTGATGCTTTTCTGGTTTTGCTGACGTATTTCTTCCAGTAGCTCTTCATCCAACAACTGTTCTTCTACTTTGTGTACTAATTCTACCTGTTGTCTTCGAACTTCTTTTTGAACAACCGTATTTACTACCGTTAATTCTTCCTGTTGACGCTTAATCTCTTTTTCAATCAACTCTCTTTCCGGTATTTTAAGTTCTTCGGGACGAGCCATAATATGTTCCAGAAAAGCATGGTTTTCAGATGTATTCCGGACCAGAAACTGCCGATAAATTTCTTTGGTTTCTTCTGAGAAAAGTTCATAAATCTGTGTCTGTGTCTTTTCCCTCATTTCCACAACCGGATCTTTGTTTTCCGAAGTCAGGTATTCCATCAATACCTCACCCGGATCTTCCAGTGCCCTCAAAGCATCCATTTGTGCCCTTCTTCGATTCACTTTCCGGTCTTTTATATTCTTTTGCTGTCGTTCGATCTCCGTAATCTTGCGATAATTTTCATAGTTCTTTTGATTATATATTTCAAGCTGTTTCTGAAGCTGTTCCACAGTTATCTGTGTTTCTTCCACAGCCTCTTCCTCTTCTTCTTTTCGTAAGGTTAACTCAAGTTCATCCTGAGTCATATAATAAGAACCTTCGGAAATATTTATTTCCTGACTTTTATCTTCCAACACATTTTTCTGCATCAAAAGATTCTGACGTATCTCATTCCTTTCATTCCACTGTTGTATATTTTGGTGGTATTCTTCTACAATGGTACTAATCATATCGCCTTCCTGATGCTTTGCCTGATTTACCTCTTCCAACAACTGAATCATCTGTGTAGAATACTGTCTTCTCTCCATCAGATTAGCTTCGTATCTTTTCCATGTGTTTTCTGAAGTTTCAAACAGTGATCTTGCAATAGAATACCAATAATGATTGTTTTCTTCTACCTGATTTTGGCGGAGCATATAGCTCTGCTCTGCCAGATTTAACAAAATAGCCGCGCTGATTTGTTCTTCCATTTCTACAGTCATCTCATCTGTGATTTCCTGTAAATATTCATAGCGGTTATTATGAACATATTGTAATGGTGTGGTTTTACCGGTCACCTCATTTTTTATGTTTTGAAGCAGGAAATTCTGTGCTAATCTGGTTTGTTCTGCCATCTGCATTTCACCCGGATTAATTTCCAAGCTTTCATGAAGATAGGTTTTCGAAAACTGACGCATATCCTGATAGATTTTCCCTGTTTCCAATCTCTTGAAAATCTCGTCATGAATATAATAACGTCTTTCCTGCTCTGTGATGGTCTGCTGTTCTCTTATCTCGGGGTTGCTCGGTTCTGCTTCACTTCTTATTAACTGTTTTAAAACTTCCTGATTTTTTTCGTAGGATTGTAATAATTGTTTTGTTTCTTTATGTTCGTTCTGTAACTCAAAGACCTGTTTCATAAAAGTCTTTTCATTACGGATTCCTAATTTCCGTAAAACATTACTAATATAAACCGTGTCCTGATAGGTAAAATTCTCTGTCTGAGCCACCAGAATACGGTTCATTAAGTTATTAATAACTTCCAGCCTTACTTCCTGCTGATTCTGATTATTGATATTAGTTAGTATCTGAAAGTTTTCGCTATCTGCAAAATATATTTCAGCCGGCTGTGAGGTAATATGCAATAATTCTTCTTTGCGGATTGCCAGATTCATCAAGCCATAATTGGCCTGTATTCTGGCTGCCATATCCTGTCGGATTCCCTGGATGGGACGTCCGGTTTTCAATCGGATTGGTTCTCTGATTGTTAACATATTCTCTCACCTGCCTTTCTACTATTTTTTCTTAGCACTCTGGGTTGGAGGCCACTTTCTGCTTTGTGCTTCTCCGGTATCTACCGACGGTTTCGCACTTACGTCCGGTTTCCACCTTCTCCCCTTAACCTTACCCGTATTCGGTCCCGGTTTTACTCTTGGTGGTAGTTTCTCTTCCTCTTCTTCGGAAGATTCTGTCTTTTCAACCACCGGCAACTTCTTGGCACTGCTTTCCTTCGGCCATCTTCTTACCACAGGCACTCCTGTATTCGGTCCCTTTTTCACTCGTGGTATTGGTTGTATGATAGGTGTCTGCCCATCTTCATTGGTATTATTTTCACCTTCTGCCTCTTCAACATTCGTTTCCTGACTAAAAATATCTGTATATTTTTTTGCACTCTGAACAGATTTTCCTTCCTGCCCTTCCTTTACCAACCAACGTCTTGCTTTAGGTGTACCTGTCTGTGTTCCGTTAATATTAGCGCTTCGTTTACCATTTCCCTGTACCTTGGTACCATCAAACTCCCACAATTTTCCGTCACTTCCCATATGTACCGGAACAGTTACCTCTGTCATTTCACGATAACCAATTACAATGGTTTCCGTTAGCAAATCACTTTTTTCTGCATTTAATTCTCCGTATGTCTTACTCATAACCGTACAACCGGTAAATACAAAAGTCCGTTTTGCCTTATCAAACTGATTGGCATTTGGTGCTACCATAAGAATCACCGGTAATACCAATTCCGCACCTAAAGGAAGGGGTGGTACAATATCCATTCCCACATATCTCTCTACAGTAAAAGAAAAAGGCTTGGATACCGGTTTTCTAAGCATATGAACATAATCGTTCAATCCGCCTTCCTGCACATACTCAAATTCATTTTCTTTGGTAAAACTATGTACGGACTTACATGGCAAATCATAAATACCTTCCACACGCAACATGAAGTTATAATTTACCAATACATTGTCACTTTGATTTAAAACTAATATATTGTCTTCATCTTTAAATCTACCCATAGGTAACACCTCACCTCTTGGTTGGTTTCATATCTAAAATACTTTTCTCTTTGCTATTGCTTTGTTTTGAGGGAGCCAACTCCTTATTTATGGAGCTGATTTCACTGCACCAACGTCTTCTGGTCACATGATCCATCCGAAGTACCTCTTCGCTGCTCCAATGGAAATAATAGGAAATAAAGGACATTTCCTTATACATCTCCGCTTCCGGATATAGTTTTATCCCTCTTGTGTAAAATTTAGCGGCACCTCATGTATATGTCCGCATTCCGGGCATACTACCTGCATGGTTGGAGGAGTAATATCATTGATTTTCTGATACATATCCTGTAAAAACGCCAAATCTGCTGTAAACATGCGCTCAATATGTGTTGCTGTAATTACCTGTAATCCTTCAATCTCTGTAATTACCTTAGAAAGAATTACTATAGTTAAATAAGATGGATTGCTTAACACACGCGGATCCCTAGTTGCACTGATTTCATCACCTGCTGTTGCCAGACGCATCTTTCCTCTTCTATGAACATCTCCATTATTATCAACATATCCTTTCGGTAAGGTAAATTCATAAACTGTTTCCATATATTTTCTCCTTCCATTTCTATAACTCGATAAATTACTCATATATATCTTAACATATTAAAATATACATCAATAATTTAAATTAGGTTAGAAGCTTTTACAAAATGAACTGTGAAGGATATTTAAATCCGCAACAGTCATTTTGCAAAAGCCCCTACCTCAATTCTAGTTCGGTATAATTAATTCTTCATATGCAAGTTCTACAGATTCAATTGCAACTTCACTGGTGGTTGCATTTAAATCAGGAGCAGTATATTTAGTTACCCATGCATTAGTAAGTAACCATACTTTTCCACCGGGAGTAGTCTGTGTTACCATTCCCTGTGGTGCTCCGCTATTGATATCGATCATTTCAATCTGAACTTCACTTCTTGGCATTTCTCCTCTGGTTTCAGAAACACATTCCTGAATCCATGTTTTAAATGCATTGTTTGATGTATATCCGAATTTCAAAGTAACATTACCGTGTTTTACAAGTCCCGGAATTTTTACCGGTGCCAAGGAACCGGAATTACCCTGACGGAATTCAATTACGTCTACCGTAGCTTCCACTCCGCTTACTTCGCTAAAAGCTGCTGTTCCATTTACTCCGCTTACAGTAACCAAGAAGTTCATTTTGGTTAACGGATAGGACATACTAATTTGATTTGTATCTGCCATATTCTATGTTCTCCTTTACGATAAACTTATTCTTTCCTATTCTTCTGATTCTCCGCCACCGGCTTCAGCTGTAAGCTGAGATACACGGAAAATAACGAATTCTGCCGGACGAACAGGTGCAATTCCGATATTACAGATCAAGCGACCATTCATAATATCATCTTTTGTCATAGTATTGCTTCCGATCTCAACAAAGTAACCTTCGGAAGGAGTAGAACCCGCAAGCATACCATTTCTCCATAAATTGTCTAAGAAAGTAGATACTGTAAGATTTACTCTTGTCCATAATGTTACATCGTTTGGTTCAAATACAACCCAGTTAGTATTTGCTTTGATGCTTTCTTCAATATAGATAAACAATCTTCTTACGTTGATATAACGGAAAGTAGAATTACTGCTGGCTGTTCTTGCTCCCCATACACGAATTCCCTGTCCCGGAATCTGTCTGATTAAGTTAACACCTTCCGGATTTAAGATATCCTGTTCGCTCTTTGTATAGTTCACTTTCAAACCTGTACAGTAAATCGGTTCGTTTGCAGGAGCTTTATGTACACCTCTTGTAATATCAGTTCTTGCATAAATACCCATAACTGCACCGGATGGTGGAATGAATCCGGGCTTCTTAGCTGCTCTGTCATAAATTTGAATCCATGGATGATACATAGCTGCATAAGTACTGTCAATCATACCTCTGTATTCAATCAAATCCTTTGGTTTTGCCATATCTGCAGGCATATCCAATACTGCTACACGATTTTTCATTGTTTCACAATGACCTACTAAGGACACTACTACTTCCGGAATAGTAATACCGGGCACTGCAATCATGCTGATAGCATTGTTCTCTACAAATGCCTGAATACCGGTTCTCTGACCCGGACCATTGTCTTCTCCGATAAAGGTTCCTGCTGTTACTTTAGAAATAGAACCATCGCTACCGCCGGATAAAATTACAGAACCACTTGTTTTGTCTTCTCCTAAAATTGCAGATATCGGATTTGCAATTTCTTCTAAAGCAGCAACTGCTTTTACTTTCACAAGTTCGCTCTTTTCCATTTTAGTAACAATATAGTTACTTGCAGCAGGATTAAAGCTGAGACCGTTAAATACTTCAGCTTCGTCATTATAACGAACCAATACATCTGTTTCTACCAAATATACGAATACGCTTGCCACAATATTATTATCTACCACATCTTCTGCAAATGCTTTTTCAAAAGTAATGGTATTGTCATAAATCATCTGAATACGGTTGTATTCTTCACCGGCTTTTACTAAATCACCTTCTTTAAAACCATCTACAGATTTTGCCACGTAAGAAGCATCTCCTGTTTTTTCAAGAAGCTGCATTTTTCTCTTAGTTACAGTAGAGAAAGAAACCTGAATACGGTTTCCCCATTTACCTTCGTTAGCTGCACTAAATTCTAATACATTTGTTTTTAAGGATGCACAAACTGCATCTTCCGGAATAACGCGGCTTACATAACATCTTGTTCCGCCGTTTGCGAAGAACTGTTCCACTGCAAAGCCGAGATAACGATATTCCTCATGTGTGTATTCACTTAAGAATCCACCATATAATCTTTTGAATGCTGCAAAACTGGTTACCAGTGCAGGTGCCCCCACTACTGTTCCTTTTTCAGCAAGTCCTACAAAACCTGCTGCACTTGTACCAACCCCTTCAATCGAACGTGGGGAATTATCATATTCCTCAACGTATACACCGGGTGATAAATATTCTGCCATTATGTTTCCTCCTTTTTATTTAATCCGTTACGATTTTCATTTGACCGGGAGATATTATTGATATACTCCCCATTCCCATTCCGCACATCAATGTGGCTTCCTGAGTTAAGACCGGTTTGCCGCCAACCAAAGTGGTAGGCTTTGCTGCCTGCCATGGTCCAATCGGTACCATGGAACAGGGTTGAGGTGTTAACACACCTAACGCAGCCGCCGTTGCCGCTGCGACTTGCGGATTTGCCAAGGAACAACACATTCCAAAGGGTGTAATATTGCTTCCAAGGGCGATATCCGTAATAGTAGCCACTGGTTTGGAACATCCCAAAGTAGTGACTTGCGAGGTAGCATTTAATGTTCCCGGTGCTGTACCGAAAGGACACATTAATTTTGCTCCGCTAACAACAACTGCTCCCATCAAACCTCCTTACCATCAGTTTCTTCATCTTTTACAGTTTCATGTGCTTTTAATGAGATTTCTTTCTCATGAAAGTCCACTGCCTGATAATATGTCTTACCATCTGTAACATATCTTACAAGATACGTTGCATTTTCGTCATTTGCTACTCTCAGAATATATTCCTCCTGATTGTTTATCTGACCAAAAATAATTCTTCCTATGGGTTGGTTAATAGAGAACTCTTTTTCTAAAGTCTTTTTGCATTTGATTTCTTGTGGTGAAAGTTCCTTTTCCACCTCAAAATGCTCATATTCCGTTCTTTCCCGATTCACCAGTCCGTAATGTGTATGATGGAATCTGACATTTCTTTGATTCAAAACTGACATGATTCTTTTTCTGGCATCAAACTCTTTTATGCAGCAGTTCGTATCAGATAACGAAACTGCTTCTATTTCCTCTATCCCCGACAATCTCCCCCGTAGGGTGAGGACATCCTCTCTTATCGGAGTCTCAAGTGGCAGCAGATAGACTTCACGGATGGGCATGGTTCCCTGAAGTTCAGATAGCCTGATTTGAATTTTCTGAGGTTCATATCCGTAAACATGAATATCCATTTCAAAATCTTTGCTTCCAACATTCAGAAACAAATACATACCACCCTGCTTTGGAATTGCCCTTACACCGGTAAGTCCGGTTATAAACTGCGTATTTCGCTCTTCTACAACTCTTCCGGTTACTGTGTTTACCAACCGTAATGCCAAATCCAATTTGTGATGAATGGTTGCATGTGCCACCATGATGATCTACCCCCTTTCCTACTGGTCTGAGCCTTGTATATGTATTCCAAAAGTTGCATCGGTTACTCGTGGAGTATCCACCACAACTTCACTGGACAAGAATACCGGACCTGCTTTATAAAATAAGCTTACCTGGTACGGTTTATTAATTGCCTGCCACACTCTTACCTTTTCTTCCAAAGTAATTTTTGCCTGGGAAATGGTAATTGGCGGCTCGCTGGTTTCCAACCATTTTTGCAACTGATTAGGCATAACAGCATTATTATCATTAATCAGCTGTGCCACACGTCCCAATATTTTCTGGATATCCAGGGCCTTTAACCCCATCTGGGAAGACCCGTTAATAAAAACCATATAATATAAGTCAAAGGGTTTCGGTGTCTTCTGTAATCTAACCTGACCTGCCGGCATGAAGGTAGGTGTGGCCATTCCCGAAGTTTCCCGAATATCGTATAAGTACAATCCCAAAATATAGTCCACATCCTGGTCTGCAGGAGATGACACTTCTATATTATTGGGCGAAGGAATAGGTTCCGGACACATCTTGGTTCTAAGGGTTCGTACAATATAATTACTGACGTCTGCTATAATCGGATAATCTGCCATTTACACTCCCCCTCCTGCTTCCAACAGGTAATCGAAAAACTCCAATGCCCTGTTATTTATTTCTTCTGTCAACATAACACCATAACTTGTTTTTTGAAGATATTCTGCCATTACCCCAAAATATTCCTGTGCAGTGTCTTCCGGGATATAAATAACACTCTGGAATCCGGCGGCTGCACTCATTTCTTCGATGTCATTTCCTTTTCTTGCAGATAAACTAAATGCTTCAAACTGATAATACTGACTTCCTCTTTGTAAAGTTACAGCCATCTGACTGTCATTGAAAATATATCGGTAACTGATAATCCGTGCCATTTTGTCGGTTGGAACAAATTCTGACAACTCATTTTTTAATTGTTCATATATATATTTATTTCCATTGTTATAAGCCGCCCTACTGCATATCTTCAAAAGTTCTGCTGCCACTTTTCCATTGGTCTCTTCTGCATACATACTCAGTCCGGCAAGCATTACCACTAACTCTTCATCAGTAAGACTATTTACTATATCTTCTAAACTTCCATCCATAAGTCCGTTAAAGAACGCCAGCATTAATGCAATCAGTTCTTCTTCACTTAAATCATCGGACAAATTACCAATTTGATCAGTGGCAATTCCTTCCACCTGACTCATCAGTTCATCCAACTGTGAGGATTTTTCACCAATAAGTTCCTGATTCGCTAATTCCTGATATATATCCTCCAGAGTTCCCATAGCCTCATCCGGCTGCGCAGATGCTAAAGCTCCGATTCCTTCCAGAATATTTCCTACACCATTCAGATTGCCATTCTTAATACTATCCACTGCCTCATCTTTCATCGTCTGTAATGCCGCCGTTGTACTGCCACTTCCTAATTGTGCTGCGGCAAGAGCCTTTGCAGATTCGGAAGAAGAAGCGGAATTTAAAACAGAATTTAAATATTTTTCTGTTTCATCAATTTCCTTATCCACGGCTTCTATTTGGTTTTCGATTCGTTTTGCCTCATCCAGTCTGTTGTTGTCTAAGACCGATAACAACTCTGTCTGCAAATCACTTTTCTGTAATCTCAAATCATCCAGGGCGCTTCCCCCCATCAAATCCTGAAGATTTTTTAAGATATTAGATAACCATTCCAAGTGAGAATCTACAGAAGAATTGGCATATGTTTCGTAAGCATCTTTTTTGATTACTTTCCGATAATCCCCAATCTTATCGATACAATCTGTTATATACTCCGTTCCCTTTTCCGGTGTCATTCTATCTACATATGCCTGAATAACAAACTGTAATTCATTTCTTACAACTTCTGTTTCATTTAACTGGCTTTTTAAAACATTCTTTCTGGTAGCTTCTGCTGCTGTACTGGAAAGTGTCTGATACCCCTCTCCTACACCAAATCCCAGAGAGGTGCTATAACTGTTTTTTACTTCCTGTAACAATTCCCGGGTAATGAATTCACGTTCCTTAGCTTCTTCCTGAATCATTCCTTTGTTAATTCTATCCAGATACAATAATTTGTTCACCGCTTCATCGCATCCGCTATAATTACCGGCTTGGGCATTGCTGATTAATTCCATGGACAAACGGTATTCTGTCTTACTTAAAATTGTGTTTCCTTCCGCCAACATCTTAGAACTGTAATTAATATAACTTTCCTGTACATTGGTCATGGATTCACTAATTGCAGTAAGCAAATCACTATTAGGCACAAATTTTTCTATCCCGGTTCTGCCTTTGGATAAATCAGTACCTGCCATTTCAGTAATTTCTCCTGCAAGATAGGTAAATTCCCGACCTACTACCAGGCTCATTTTCTGAAGCTGGATATCATTTAATGGTCCTAAAACTTCTGCTCTTCTGGCAGCATCCACTTTTTCCATAACAGACATAACCATCTGACTTGCAGCTTCCTCTGCCTCATCTCTTATCAGAATATCATAATATGTTTGAAGGGCATTCAACTGTGCGTCAATTTCCTTTGTTTTATCCGTCTGTCTGTCATACTTATAGAGTTCTTTAATGTTAAGAATATCTCTCTCCACCGTATCCGATGGTTCCGCAGTCTGTGCCAGAACATCATATTGAAGTTTGATTGGTTCCAGCTCTGCCATCTTTGTTAAATCATATGGACTATTTATGTCAAATATCCCTACCGGTGCTCCGGTTCTCAAATCATAAGTAATTCCATCCGATTTCGTATGATGCGTCATAAAAAGTGCTTCAATCACTCTGTTGTCTGCCACAATTCCATCCGTTGTAATATCTGCCAATGCGCCGGCTTCCGTAATTTCGTACCAGACTCCACCGGCAATTTCCGATTTATAATAACGGCTATACTGGTTAGATTCTTCTGCGGATTTCATAGCAGTTTCATAAATCTGATCGTTCATAGAACCCAGATATATTAAATGAGTACCGATGATGAGCGTTGCATCTTCAATTTCTGATGCCTTAATATGTACGGAATTGGTTTCATCAATCAAAGCATATGATAATGTTGCACCACCTATAGTTATCAAAGCTGCTACAGCAATCACCAACTTTGTTACAAATTTTAATCCAATTCGTTTCTTTTTCATAATCTGCTCATCCTCCTTCCCCTATTCTTCTATTACATATATTTCATATTTCAAAGTGTCAAAGTAAGCTGTATATTTTATATTTTCACCTGCACCAAAACATAAAATTTTCACATTTTCCAATTCATTCTGTAAAAATTCAAGATAAGTAAAACTATCTTTAACCGGAACTTTTCTTTCTTCCGAAATCAGGCTGCTTCCGGCTTCATTTTGAATGGAATAATATTGAATTTCTTCTACTCCATCAAAGTTTAGTTGGATTTCAACCAACCCCATTTCATTTCTGTTAATGATTTCAAATCCACCGATAACTCTTTTCTTACCTTCCTCAGATTTTGTAATTACATAATCCTTAATGGTAAGTGGCCCCTGATAAGCAGATGGATCAATTTCACAATCATCCACAAACTCTTCACCATCATATAATCTGACAAACACTCTTTCCTCACCGGTCAATGTTAATGTCAGATGACGGAAGGTCTTATCAAGCTTATTCCTGCCGCCTACAATATAATCATCTACCCACAATTCATAATGAGAAATATCTAAATCAAAATCATCCGGAATGTAGATTCCAAATTCAAACATATTATCTTCAATGATAGATTGGATATAATATTTCGCACCTTCTACTTCTTCCTCTTCTACAAGATAACTGTTTCCTCCACCGGCACCTTCCAGAGAAATTCCGGATGTTTTCATATATTCCGATACGGCGCCGCAAGTAAGACGGTCAAAACTAAATACTAAAGAACTGTATAATTCCAACGCCTCTAATTTTTCTATCTGCTGGCTTTCGTACTGATTTTGCGAATCCGTATACTCTTCAAAGGACAATTCCCCCATAGAATTCAGAAGTTGCTCTTTTTGAAGATTCTTCTTACTTTCTTCACATTGTTCTTCCAATTTCCTATAACTGTTTCCGGCCGTCACTACCGATTCAAAGGTATCTCTGACCTGACTTTCCAAATCTTTCTTTATGGATTTCTCTTCTGTCAAAGCATCCTGATATTCCAGCGCATTCTCATATAATGCATAAGGTTCATCTTCTATGTAGCGGACACCATCAATCTGTCCTTTGATCCACTCTTTCGGAATTCGGATAAAAAGTATTTTCCAACTTCCTTCCCATGGTTGATCAATTTTCTTCAAAAACTGGTCATAACTTAACTTGAATGCATTGCTGTCTATCTTTTGACCATTTTTTACCTGCTGTACATAAGGACTGATAATTCCCATCTTAGAACCATATTGCTGTTCTAACAAAGAATAATTTTCTGTTAATTGCATCAATGACAACTGGGTTGCCATTTTAGCTTCGTAATAAGCCTGATCTCTTTCCAACGTATATTGAATCAAATCTTCCAATACTGTTCTTGGAATCTCAACATTGACATAAGGATTCGCGAATACATATCCTGTACTGACATCCAGATTAATTATTTCACTAAGTTTCTCTTTCTGTATCTCAAAATTCTTTTTATCCTGAACCAGCTTTTCTTCTGTCTTCTGCAAACTCTTTTCTATATTTTCTACGTCTGTCTTGGTTGCAAGACCTAACACCAAACGTCCTTTGTTTTTCTCCAGAGTCTTTTTTAATTCTTCTACCTGCTCTTCTTCAAAAGCAATTTTTTCCTGATAGGTATATGTTTTTAAAAAAGTCTGTTCTGTCTTTTCATACACTGCATATACTTCATCTTGTAAATCATGTTTTAATTGCTTAATTTCCGTCTGAAGTTGTGCAGGCTTATATACCATATTACTTTCATCTTCAAAATTTAATTTTTCCGGGAATTTAAAAGAAAGCAATGGTGACCAACGAAAGGTGGTTTTATTCTTAATTTTTAACTTAATGGATTTTACTGCCTGTTTATAAGAAACCTCTTTCAGACTAATCTTACTTTTAATTCCCCGATAAGAATCGCTGTTTGCCAATGCTAATTTTTTCGATTGCGATAGCGAAATTCTGTTTGGAGCTGCCTGAACAGATTGCATTGGCTGAAACATTCCTAAAAGCAAAGCTGCCAAAAGTACTAAAGTTACGGCTTTTTTCCTAAAAATGCTTTTCATCTGTCCCTGCTCCTCCTATATTATTCTTCCTTTTCAATCAGATACATGGCAAACTTTCCATTTTTATCTTTTCCAAAAAAGGTATATCGCAAACCGTCCTGTATGTAAGTGTAAATATATACACTGTAATCATCATCGTATCCATTCACTATCACTGCATCCGACAAAATCTCTTGTGAATCTTTAATCACCTCTCCGTAAAATTCACTTCCTGAAAGGTTCAAAACATGAATGGCTACCGCTTCCGGTAAAATAACATAAGCATTTCCTTCATATACGGGATTTCCCATAATCCGGTTCACTTCTGTGATTGTTTTCAGCGTTTTCCCGGAATACTCAAAAGCATCTTTCAGAATATATACACCTTCAACTATCACCTCGTCGTTAAGGTTTTCCTCATCCTGTCTTCCATAATAAACAGCATCTATATCTGCCATATCTACCACAAAATACTCTTCATTAGTGTATACGGTTTTATTGCCTACATACATATTGCCTGCTTCTGCTGTACTTTTCCCAACAAAATCACTATACAACAATTGATCCTTTGAAAAATTGCCTGTATAAATTTTGTTATTTCCACTGTCGTAAAGAGAGCCTTCTCCTTCCTTCATTCCATTCAGAAATGAGCCCGTATATTCCAATGCACCATTAAGGCGATAAAGTTTTCCACTGCCACTGTACAAATTGTCATGAAATGCACCGGTATACTGCATTTGTTCGGTTGGATAATAGGAAGTACCGGTGCCCTGAAACCGGCTGTTCTCAAACTGCCCTTCATAAACCTTAGTTCCATCTATTCTATAAAGTACGCCATTGCCATGAGCCACGCCCTTCTTCACGTCTCCCTCATAAGCTAAATACTTAGATTTCCCTAAAATCCTAACTCTTCCTTCCGTAAACCTAAGAGGAATGGAATTATATTCATATGTCTTAATTCCGTTTTCTCCGGATGTAAATACAGATAATGGCTGCACTACCGTAAGATAATAAGCGGATGCCAGACCTATAAAGGCAACCATGAAAAATGCAAGCCTTTTACTTATCAGCCAACCAAATACTCCATAATAATCATTCTTATCTTTGGGGCGTACATCCGTCAATTTACGAAAATAAATAATCAGACGTCGTAAAACTTCTGTTTTGAGATAAGTAGGATTAGTAAGCAGTCTGATTTTCGTCCACAAAGGAACAAATTTTGCTTTAATCGCATTTAAAAATCCATGAAATAAACTATTCACTTACTAACCTCCTTTCCCGAAATCTATAATTGATAACTCTTCTTCTCGCATACGGTATTTTCATACAAACCATAGGATACTTCTGCTTCCGGTTTGTTCAAATGATATTCACAATGGAATAAATACCATCTTGCGATTTCATCCTGTTCATTCATTCTTAATACTTCATTAAATATATTTCTGGCCAGATAAAAATCATTGGAATAGAATAATTTTAATGCTTTTTGGAAATAAACATCACTGTCTATCATGATTTTTCTCTTTTCTTCCGTATAGGCATCCAGACATTCATATAGTTTCATACTTCCGTTCATGACTCCACCGGAAATAAATCCGATATATCTTGCAGAAAATCCATCACCGGCAGCCTCCAATGTTTGTTCCGTTACTACTACTCTTACCTTGGCATCTGCCAAAGCATCTTTATAGGCATCCAGAATTTTTTCTTCACCGCAGTAAATATACGGTGTCATCATATCTTCCACACCGGAAATTCCATAATGATAATCTGCCTGGTGAAGCATCATAATCACATTGGCATTGGCCAGTTTTTCCTTAACAGAATGAGCACGATACAACTCTATTGCATACTTAAGTGCTTCTCTTGGATTTGTATCAAAAAATACTTTCCGATTCAACAAATCGCCATCTGCAGAAATAAACACACCATCATGCTTGGCCCGGATTTGATGCATCACTTTCAAACTTTCTGTCATGATGTCCATGTAATCTTTGTCAGACACATTCTTAACATTCTCCATCCGGAAATGCACCATACATCCGTTTATTTTATTATTATCACCAATTTCAATGTCCGCCATTTCAGACTTTCCAAGAAGTTGCTCCATCCCTTTTGGTACAAACCGGTAATAATTTCTATACATCAATTCTCTTTCATAACGGAGCTTCAGCATGTTATGACCAATTCGGTCAAGTGGCGCCCATGCACTTCGTAATCCATCTTCTGTAGCAGGTCTGTCTGCATAAGCCTGCTTTTCCTCTGCTACATACTGCATTCCTTCCAAAAACTTCTTCCATTTTGCTGTAAAAAACAGAAAGATAAGCATATGTAATATAGTGATTACTACCATCAGTAAGAAAACTACTTCCCAAATAACAGAAACTGCTTTTTCAATACGTTTCTCCATTTCTTCTTGCGAAATCATTGCCAAAAGCAAAGAATCCGGTTCCATCTGCGTAAAGTCTCTGGATGCTACTACATAATTTCCGGAACCTTTACCTATTCTTTTCATGATGGTTTTGTTGCCTTCTGCAACTTTCTGAATCAAAGATGTTGCTTCCTCTCCCAACAGGTTGGAAACATTCATTCCCTGAGTCATTGTTTTTGCCTGAATAACTTCATAAATAACAGGATCTATAATAATAATATCTTCCAATAAATCCTCATATCGTTTTACTATCTTCCAATATTCAGATGTTTCTACAGTTCCATCTGCTCTCTGTCCGGCTTTCAATTTTTCTAATACATAACCGGTTTCTATTCCGGTTTCCATAACCTCCTGTTTGGTTAAGCGTTGGGAAAAAATATACCCAACTACAAGGAAACCAAGCATGCAAATAATTTCAGAACAAATAATCATATGATATATTATATGACTCTGTTTTCTTCCTACAAATAACAATGCAAGAAATGCTGATATCAGAAGTACCGGAATCAGACATTTGACTGTAGTCTCCTTCACACAGTGCATTTTCCAGGTACTTTCTGCACCACTTAAAATATCTTTTTCAAAATGCTTTGCCAGAATGCTCTCCTGTGGTATTACATCCAGTTCTTTTGCTACAACATCCCTTTGCAAAACTTTGCCATCGTCTCTTGCTACAACCAGCGTTTCTTCCTCATAAGCTCCACAAACGGCAAAATATCCTTCTGCCAGAGAAAATACTACATTTTCTCTCCACTCACCATTTCCATCATTAATAGAAAGGGCGTATTCTTTTATGGTCCTTCCATCATTTCCCAGGATACTCACCAGTATTTCGTTCTCTGTACTGCCTGATGCCAGGAAAGTTCCTTCTGCTTCTAAAGTCGCCTCACTCCAGATTTCTTCACTCTCTAAAGTGACCGGTTCCACTCCCCAACACTGTTTTGCATCATTCACATAGCCATATACATAATATGGTCTTACTAAGTGCGAAGTTCCTACCGCTTCGTACTGATGCAGACTCTTATCCACGTTTACTACCTGATATTTCCCCAAATCAGCACTTTTATATATGACGTAATTCTTCCCATTACATTTCACTATTTGAGAAAGAAAACTGCCATCTTCATGTGTTTCTCCCGCATCTGCTTTGTTTGCTATATTCATCCCCCAAATACTACCGGTTCCCAATAATAAAACCAAACAGATTATGACAAACATACGAAACCATTTTTTCATCTGCTACTCCTCCTAAGGTTTATTGCATTAAGGATTCCGTTCCGATTTGTTTAAACGGATTGATAAACATCCTCAAAAACGGAACATCTGAAAAAATCAATTGTGAAACAATCATTGCTACAGCCAAAATTCCCAGCAAAACACAAATCACCATTACTACACGGAAAATACGTTCCTGATTATGCCTGTAACTCTTTTTAAGCCTTGCAAAGATTCCTTCTTTCTTTAATGGCTGGGATGCCATTTTCAAATCTTTATAAAAATCCGTAAATCTCTGGTAGCCACCTTTCCAAAGCTTCTTTTCCAAAAGTTTATAACTGGTAGCCTTACCGGATTTCATTTCTTCAATATACTTAAATACAATTTTGGCACAAAGGGTAGCGCAATCCTTCTCTGTTATCTTTTCAGAAAGTTCTTCCAGATCCACACAATAGCCCAAATAAATACTTCTGTCTTTGGAAATATGTATTTGTCCCTGTTTTAACTGCAAGTACAATAACGGATAGGGAATTTCTCCTGCCAGACACTCCACTGTCAGGTTAAGTCCCATCTGTTCACAGTCTTGAAGACTTAAAATCTCTGAGGAAAAGAATTGATCCAATGAACGCTCTCTGACATAATCAAAGACCATTAAATAAGACTCTTTCCAAGTATAATCTGTCACAAATTTGTTTCTGCCTGTTGAAGCATTGTTATGAAACAACTTCATAAGCTTTCTGGCAATCTCCTTATCATGTACAACAAGAACCGTATAATAAACCTTCCCATGGCTTGAAATATCCTGACAGACAATTACATCATTTACTTTTCCACGAAAGACTTCCTGCATTTTCTGCAGTGTCATATCTCCAATCTGATATACCATAACTTAACTATTCAGTCCCTTCATAGTTATAAGCAAAATTCTCTATTTCTTCTTTACAATTGCGTAAGCATAAGTACAAATCTGAGGTTTTTCGATAGAAGTAATCATAATTTCAAACACACCCTCTTTATTTGGTGCTGTATAAACACCATCCATGGTGATTTCTCCACCATCTTCTTCTGTTACCTGATAACTGATGCTGCACTTATCCATTTCGTGGAATTTCACACCAAAATAATAGCTTTCCTTACATCCTAAAACTACTGTTGGTGTTTCTGCTTCAATCCACTGTTTTTCCAGTGTTTCTTCCACTTCCAGCTTATCATTATTGGCAAACTTCACAGCTATCCATCGATAGGAAAGCATCAGACAATCCGTATCTTCCGTAAAGCTGATAGCCGCCACAAAACTTCCTTTATCATTCAATACCTTTACAGCCTGTTCTGTCTTTGGAAGATTCTTTCCTGCCTGTTCAAACAATCTGCTGTTACCATAAATAGTACTCTTACTATTGGCTCCTTTCACCCGGTCTTCATCCATATATTCCTGGCCAATTTCCACATAAACAGTACCAGCTCCAAGGCCATGCATAACTTCTCCCGAATAGAATACCTCTCCGGCTTTTGCTCTTCCTCCAATAGGAATTTCAATGGTACCGGTAGCAATCTGCATTCCGGAATTTGAAAACGAATTCTTTCTTGCAACAGCATCCATTGGTGTATCTTCTTTTAAAGCTACTCCCAATCTCTCTGTACCACGGAAGAAATCAAGATATTCACTACGAATAGTGCTCTGTGCAGGAGCTTCTATGTATTTTTTAACACTCTTTTCTTCGATATTTTCGATGATGTAAGCACCTTCGGTACGAAGCAGGGAAATATCCGCAAGACAGATATAATCCTGTGCCACTCCCATATTTTGCATTTCCAGGCTGACCTTACCGATTTCACGATTGATTAATTCTCTTGGATTTACATCTGAAATCATAACCTTCATGGAAAAATCAGAGTCTATTTCTCGTTCTTCGTCACCAACCTTCACACTGCCTTTTTTCAAAATAAGACTGGTTTCCGTTGCCATCGTCTCCTGAACAAATACCCAATATTCCTGAGATATGGTTTCCCCTTCCATTAAACGCATATTCGGCAATGCTATGCTCAAATCATGATTTCCCTCTGTGTTTACAAAAGAAGGTGTCTGTAATCTTCCTTCAAAAGAAAATGCCACATCTGCTGAAGATGTCTTTTTAACCTTTAACTGTATTTTTACATATCGGTTTCTACATACCGTAGCCGGCATAATCAACTGAATTTCATAATCACCATCCTGATAGATTACATCTCTGGTAAGAAATTCCGATTCCATCTCAAAGAAATTCTTAGTTTCTTCCGTATCTTTTAAAAACAATTCATATCCTTCCTGAATACGGTTGTATTCATACTCGGATTCAGAACCGGCACGACTTACGGAATATACCGGATGTACCTGTTCTTCTTTATATCTTAAACATAAGGTCAGACGGTTACTGTCTATTTCATCAAATCCGGGAATCGCAGACAACTTTTTCACTACAGAAGTATCAATTACAATTTCCCTTCCTACACGGTCTATAGCAAGACCACTTTCGATAAAGACAGACAAATCGTCCAAACTGTATACATTACATCCGCATACAATCCCGGAACCAAACATAAGATTATTTAAAAATCTTCTTTTATCATTGCCATATTCCTGTTCTGCAGCAAAATCTGCACTGGTCAGCATCTTGCCGGAATAATAGCGATTTCTTTCAAACGGAAATAATGGATTGCCATTCATGCTACGCACCTCCAAAAAGTATAGTTTTTCACATTAACACAGTTAAGTCATTATAACACAACATTCGTCAAGAAGTTTAAAGATTTGTTAAAAATTGCATTTTTCTTGCAATTTTCGTTTCTTTTTTATACAATTTTTACTATAGTAATCTTGGGAAAGGAAAAGACCAATTCAGATATTTTTAATTCAGGATTGGATATTTTATATGAGTGTAAATGATTTGTTTCTTCCACTGATGATATTAACATGTTGTCTTGCAATTCTTATGATTTTAGTCATTATATTATATTGCAGAACTCTGAAATATATAAGAACTCATTCCGAAGTTTTTGTAACAACATCAGAAAATCCGGAATCATTAGAAAAATGTGATACTGAGGTTATCGAGACACCCAAACAGGTGTCAAATAACAATGAAACATTGGATATTGCAGAAGAATTTTCTGCTCCCGAACCGGTTCCTGCACCCTCGTTAACCAACCTTTTTGGCTTATCCACTATGCAGCCTACGGAAGAAGTAGATATTATTCAGGCTGCCAATGATGCCATTGAACGCCTTGCCCCCTTTGCTGAAGCACAAAACATTAAAATCCATCTGTCTACTACCTGTGAAGAACTGATGGTTATGGGAATACCGGAAAGTATCCGAATCCTATTCCGTAACATTATTGATAATTCCATTAAATATATGGGACGTGCGGGACATATGATTATCACTATCTCTCTTTTAGGAGATGATATTTTTGTCATTTTAAAAGACACCGGAAAGGGATTGAATGAAGAAGAAACCAGCCACATTTTCGAACTGAATTTCCAAGGATCCAACCGTGTCAGTGGCAATGGTCTTGGGCTGACCCAATCCAAAATGATTGTAGAAGCTTTTGGCGGAACTATTTATGCTAAGAGTAGTCCTGAAAACGGTATGGCTATTTATATCCAGCTACCGGTATCGAAGAAAGAAAACACAGAAAACTTATAATATCTAACAGTAATTAAGGAGAAACTCCAAAATGGAGTTTCTCCTTATTCTTTAAATATATATCCCGCACTTCTTACGGTATGTATTAACTTTCCACACTCACCCATTTTCTTTCTAAGATTGGAAACATGTACCATAACCGTTCTTACATCAGAAGCATCTTCTGTCTGCCAGACCTGACGGAATAAATCCTGATATAAAACCAATTCTTCCTTATTTTCAATCAAACAAATCAAAAGTCCATATTCCAAAGGGGACAATTCCAATAATTCAACTACTTCTCCTTTTTCATTGGTTGTCCAGGCTTCCCGCATTTTCTTTTTCACACAAAGTCCCGGAAAATTCATTTCTTCCTCTTGTACTTTCTTTTCACTGTATTGTTTTGCCCTACGAATATTAACTTCAATTCTTGCTAACAATTCTTCATAATTTACAGGCTTGGTAACATAATCATCACCACCCATTTTCAAGGCTGCAATTTTGGTTTCCTGATCACTTAAACAACTGACAAAGATAATAGGACAAACAGAAAATTCTCTGATTTCCTCACACATCCTACTTCCTTCTCCATCGGGTAACATCATGTCTAACAAAATCAAATCAAACTCTCGTTTTTCCAATTCAGCTTTTGCCTGCCGTATGGAAAATGCTGTTGTCACACCATATCCTTTGCTTTCCAACATACGCTTTGTAATAAAAGAAAGCTGTTTATCATCTTCTACTAATAAAATGTATTCCACTAAGCATCACTGCCTTTCTCTTCTTTATATGCGGGAAACAGCATATATACAGCAAAACCGCCTTTTTCCCTGCTGGAAATTTCAACAGTTCCTCCGTAACGTTCCACAATATTCTTTACATCATACAGACCATACCCGGTTCCCTTCTTTTCTTTGCTGTTACTGCCACGAAAACCCTCTTCAAAAATATTTTTCACTTCCCTTTCATCCATTCCTTTGCCATTATCTTTAAACACCAAAAGAACCTGTCCGTTTTCTACATGAAAAATACTGACCTTAATACTATCTCCACCTTCAGAATATTTCATGGCATTTTCAAACAAATGGTAAAAAGCCCGCATCATAGGAATCTGTTCCGCCTTAATCAGCATCTTTTCCTGTTCTGTAACAACTGCTATTTTTACAGACATCTTCTTAGCAATATCCCTGACATATTTCGCCGTACTCCTTACCAGTGCAGCCACATCTACCGCTGTAGGAACCTCTGCTTCTTCTGATTGTTCATCCAGTACCACTTTCAAAATGCCATTCATATAATTGATGTTTTCACAGATATTATTTACCGCTTCTTCCATCTCTTCTACGGTCAGCAACCCCTGCTTCATCAATTCCCCATATCCATTAATAACAGACATGGGCATACGCATATTATGGGATAGCATTCTTTTTATCCAGTTTACATCTGTAATCATAAATCTCACCTTCTTACTGGTTATCTGCTATAAATAATCCTTATTATTGTATCTCTTTTTCCGAACACTTTTTACATTTTATGCTCGAATCAGCTTATTTCACTCCCGAATCGTACTATCGACATCCCTTTTTTCATATACTGTCAATTTCTCAATAAAAAAGGCTGTTATAAAATGTAAAAACACTAATAATTTTTAATGGTATCATAGACTTTTTTCACAGATTCTTCATTTATATTTTTCACTTCTTCCAACAGACCCAGATTCCATAACATGGATGCAGACATAGTCTTACATTGAAGCTTCTGGTAATCAGATGTCACACTGTGCATTAAGGCATGTACCCAATACTTTCCGGCTTCTTCCTGCATTTGTTCATAACTGCCATAGCCAAACATATCACGATAAGCTTCCAGTTTTTCTTCTTCCGACTTCAAGACATAGTCCGTCAACTCTTCTTTCATATTATTCTTGTTCATATACGTAGCTTCTATGTATTCAACCACTCCCCGTGGCCCCATGATAGCTTCTTTAAATCGTTCCAACATCTGTTTTCCAAAATAAGATGCATCTGTTTCTGCCTGATTAGAATCTACTTCTTCCGTTCTGAAATAAGAAGATAAATCTCTTAGATGTATTTGTGGTGTCTGTTCATGCTCTTTTTTCTTTGCAATATAATTCTCTATCTTATTATATTGCTGTTTGAACTCCTGATAGTTTTCTCTGCTCTCTTTCCTTTGTAAAACGAGAGACGTTACCATTTTTTCCGGATGTAAACCTTTCAAAAAATTATCTAAAGTATCAATTTTTTCATCCGAATACTTTTCAATTCTCATCTGATTCACAAATTTTGTTATTTTCTGCAGCAGTTTCCAATCTAAGATTGTCTCGCGGTCAAAATCACCCGTCATATTCATCATTTCAGAAACAAAATCCTCTGTGTTATGAATACTTTTTCCCTTAGTAGTAAACAAAGACCGTAAGGCATCTGCCTTATTACGTAGTCTTTCTTCCTCATTAACTTTTTCTCCAAAAATTATTGTACTATTCCGGAAGTATTTATCACAGACTTGTTCCAATTCTTTCATTCCCATTCTTTTTAAGTCAGCTTTCTCTTTTATGGTACTGATATCATCAATTGCATCTATCCATTCTCTGTTTTTCAGTAATACCATATAGAAATCTTTTTCTTCATCTTTGGCATCGGATAACAACTTAAACAATGTCTGACGCACTTCATCGCTCTCATCCTGAATATCTTTTTGAATGATTTCCGGAATTGTTATTGTCTGCAATCGTTCAAGAAGCCTTTCTTTCAACCGTAAATTAATATTAGGAAATTCGACCTTATAGTTTTCTCTGGCATATGTTATCAATTTCGCATTATCAAAACAAATCTCTTCCATCGTATAATAATTAGAATATATGCTTTCCAGCTCCAGATTTGCCATAATCGGAGGAATCGCAATCTCCAGTTCTTTTACATCTTTTTCCCGATAAACAGGCATATGTTCCAAACCTTTCTGCATATTACCGTATGCATATTTCTTATCTGTCTGTTTTACCTGTTCATTCTGAATTTCCTTTAAAAGTTCCAATGCTCTCTCCAACAAGTCCCAGTCATAGGTTGTAGAACGCTCCCAGACTTCTTTTGTAAAATCCTCTTTGCGCAATTTACGTTTTCCTATTTTTATATCATCACGAATCTGATAACTCATTAATGTAACGGAAGCATGTTTCCAATTTTCAGATGTTGTTTTGCTTTTATATGCATCTAAATCATTATTAATCCACTCTTGTTTGATGCTGTCTCTTTTTTCCTGGTTTACAACCTGTTTCTGTGTCCGAACGGATTGGTCTAAAATAGTTCTGTCCTGCAACAATCCTACCAGCATAGCCTGTTGATCCGTCTGTAAAGAAACCAATTGATTTATCAGCTCTTGCTTGCCCTTCTTCAAAGAATCTTTCTGCAATTTCTCTATCAAATCCTCAAAAGATTTTGCTTCCATATCATTCCCTGCCGACAATCCCTTAAGTCTTCGAACAAAGGACATACTATCTTCTGCATCGGACAATCGCTCATAATCTCTGGGCACTTCCTGACTAATCTTCTCAAGATACTTTTTCGTTCTAGCCATAGCTGTTTGAAACAAGCTTACATCTATACTGCCATCCTGCATCTGAATTTGAGAAACAGCAAGATTATAATCCACATCAAATTCTTCCCGTTTTCCGACAATATAATCTTGAATTTGATTTTCTATTGCTGTCTTTTTTGCGATTTCTCCTTCTTTTGTTTTTATAAACTCACTGGTTAACAATCCCCATCCATCTTTTACTTCCCCTAATACCAAACTAAAAAGCTGTCTGGCCGGAACATCTAAGGAACTGTACTGTGCCAGCAATTTCTCATTTTTACAACCGGACAATACTTTTTCAAATTCTTCACGGTTCATCATTCCCCGATTCGTCTTTTCCTGTTCTGTCATGGAATCATAACTTATACTCTCCAACAAATGCTCTGAATTACAAATATAGGTATGCTTCTTTTCATCTTTCAGCAGCTCACCAACTTCTTTTTGAATTGATAAAAGGCTTTCTTCTGATAAGCGTTCCTTTCCTTCCAACAGTTTTTCTCTGAAACATTCTTCCAAACCGCCGAAAATAGCAACATGCATCTTCTTATCTGTTACATACTTTTTGATTTCTTCTTCAAATATAGGTCTGACCTGTTCCAAACGTGAAAAATATGCAACATGGATATCCACTTTTTTCTCAAAGGAGGAACTTTCCCCTACATACATATCCATACGTAAGGCCTGCAATGCCTGCTGACACCGTTTTTCTTTGGATGCTTCCTGTACCACTTTCAGCACTTCGTATTTTTTCTTTCTTGCCTGTAGCTGGCGATATATTTCTTGTACATCCACACTTTCTTCCCAGCCTTTATCCTTTTGTGTAATGTAAGAAAACATTAACAATTCCATTGCTATATAAGGTTTTAAAGTCTCTTTGGAATCTCCGAATTTTGTGCTGCATATTTTCTCATAGGTATCTGCTAACCATTCCGCCTCTGGCTTTAACTCTTCGTCTCCCGCACCTGTCAACATTCTTTCTTTCAGAATTTCAATTATTACCGGAGGTAGATTCATTAAGAATTCCTTCTTATTTGCTTCTACACTTACATTTTTTATTTCTTTAAATGAAACTTCTTTGGTACGTCCCCAGGCTGTAAGAACAGGCGATTCTACTACATTACTTTGCCGATATAATTCCTGCGTTTCTTCAAAAATAACATTCTCCTCACGGTTTCTTCCTTGACATTTTTTCCCGGCAATTTCTGTCATGATTTTTCGTTTTTCACTCATCAGCCGGTCAGCTGTCAGAACATCTTCCTGTATTTCCATCTCCAATTCCTGAAAAACTTCATATGCCTCTTCCAGTTCTTTTTTGAAATCATCTGATTCCCTCATAATCAATTCTGTCTGCATAAACATGCGAAAACCTTCTTTTGTAGTCTGTGTAACTTCCTCTGTTTTCGCATCAAAAAAATTCTGTAATTCTTTCATGTTTTTTTGAAGATTTTCATCTGCTCTCAGCATAACATTCTTAAACAACTGTTGATTTTGAAGCAGGGCAATTCCTTCCGGATTACGAAGAATAATAAAATTAAGATATTTTTTAATTTCACTATCTTCTATTTTGAAACCTTTTTTAATGGTATTCCAAATAGTTGGATTGTCCTGTAAAATATCCTCCATCATTTTACTGATGGATGTTTTTCCAATGAGATGATCACTGTACTCTTTAAAATAATCATCAAACTCTTCCTTCCAGTCGATTACCTGATTATTTTGAACTTTTTCTCGGTTCAGAATTTTTGTTATAAGCTCATGGAAAGAACTTCCTCCAAGCATCTGAGGCAATTTATCTTCTGCCATCTGTAATACAAAGTTATTTTCCATTCCATAGAATTTCGCCATTACCTTTAACGGAGCTTTCAGATAACCTCCCAAATCATCTACCATATGTGCAAAGTCTTCCTGATTGGCTGTTAACAACATTGCCTTAAACTTTGGTTCCAGCAGTAACTGTCTTAAAACCGGTTTTAAAATTCCACCACCCCAGCGTTCCAAATAATCCTGACGCTGTATTTTCACATGGTTTAATTTTTGAACATTTTCTTTGGTTTTTTCTTTATTTGCAGATAAATATTGATCCAGTTTCTCTACTGCATCTTCCCAACTATTTACCCCGAAAGATTGTCTGTTCCTTGTTTCCTTTTCTTCCTCTCCCTGCTCTACCTTATCTATTCCGCCTATAATCTCACGCAATTTAAGATAGTATTTCTTTTTATCTTCAAAACTCAAAGAATGCTTTTCAAAAACAACATTCAATTCTTTCATTCTGCTTCGTATGATGTGACTTGTCTCTTCTACATTCTTTTCGTAAACAGGATCCTTTTCTCCTGCAAACAACGCCTTGTTCTCTGTTTTATTAAATACAACATCCTGCATTCCAAAGAAACAAAACTCATCCATAAGGTCCTTAACACTCTGCACCAAACTCCCCGGCGACTGCTTCCATGTAGTCCATCTTTGTACTCCGTAATAATTTTGTCTTCCATAACGGATATTAACAGCATTCTCTTTGCTTTTTGTTCCTAACACTTCCTCCAGCTTTTTGTAAATATCCTTATTTTTTTCTTCCAGACATACCTTCCAGACTTCTTCTTCCAGCCCTCTTTCACGAAGCAATTCCCACATTAAATCCACACGATTAAAATCGTTCAAACGCTTTTCAGCCAAAGATTGGTCTTTTCGAAAAGCTGCTTTCGCATCCAGATAACGATATTGAATAAACTGTGGCATCGCATCCTCTTCTTCCAGTGTCATTTCAAAAAGATTCTTCTGAACAAATTCTTCTTTCTCATCTATTTTATGGCGCTGTATTGCTTTATCAGATTCTTCTTGTATTAATTCTTTTGTCAGCTTTCCTGTCAAAAGTTCCGGTAACAGATTTGTTTTTATTTCTTCACTGTAAACACCGTTAACAGAAGACCACTCTGTCAAACCATTGGCAATATTCGTACGAAGTCTTTCCATTAATATCTGAAACTCCGGCACTCGCAACACTTTAAGATCTTTTCCGGAAGAAACGTCACGCAAAAAAGGATAAGATATCTGTTTATTTTCCAGTACCTTATCTAAGGCATCCATAACACCCTTTTCCCAGCCATTCAAAATGCCATCAAATTCTTCACGGTTACATAGATTTTTATTCAACTCATCTCTTGTATATGTTTGAAAAACACTTTTCTTAGGCTGATATTTCAACGTTTCACAAGGCTTTTCCTGTTCCTGTAAATTCTGCCTAAACAATCTGAACTGTGCCTCTATATCTCCCTCTTTCAACTGTTCTATCAGTGTCTGATAATAATAGGAAGGAACCCCTTCTTTTTTCATTTTCTTTTTCAGATTCTTTTCATATTCTACAACGGAAGGGTCTTTTACTCTTAATTTACGATATAGTGCTAAACCATAGAATTCCACCTGCTCAGGGTTTCCAAAAATTAACACCTGGGCTCCGTTTCGAATCATTTCCTCTTTAAAATGTTCACGACAATAAAAAGGTATTTTCTGTTCCATAAAAATATTTAAAAATGTTTCATTTGCCTCGGCATTTTTTACCCATGCATCCACCTGATCTTTAAAATAATCTATCTGTTTAAACTGAAATAATTTTTGTATTTCCGGAATATCATATAAGTTAGGAAACTTTTTCAAATTCTCTTTTTTATCTAAATATTCCCTTCTTTCCGTAAGCCATTTATTTTGCTCCAAAACCTGCTGTCTGGCTTTTTCTACAATCTCCTGTATTTCTTCCGAAGCCAGCCTGTAGTTAAAAATATCCATTCTGCTGTTCTTAATACTTTGCTCCAGAACCATATTTTTAACAAATTCTCCTCCATATGTTTCATAAAGGAAATCATCTTTATAATTATCTAAAGCCTCTTTATTTTTCTTAAAAACTTCCTGTTTTGTACCTATAGCCTCTATATACTTATCCAGAGCCATTTCCTTCAACAGGTCTTTATCTCTTCCATATAATGCTAATTCCAGATAAGGACGAATCACGGACAAATCCATCTTTCCTGTAGGTGTGATTCCATTCTTTAAAAAGTTCTCTTTTGCCTGTCTTAACTCCTGATACCTTCTCTGTTCCTCTTCATCCTTTAATATTTTAACCCTTTTTTCTTTAAAATCATTGCTTCTACACATTCTGGACAAAATTCTTCCCGTACTCATAATACGGCTATGAAGTTTTCCATACTGAATAAAATCCACTTTATCAGGAGACATCTTATCTGTAATATTTAAAATATTCATTAACAGACTGTGATACAGAAACATATAGCAGGAGCGTGGTTCTCTGGTGGATACATCTTTCATATAATTCGAAAAAGCAGTATTATTTTTCAAATGTAATTCTTCATATGCCAGGTACATCTTCTTTGCATCTTCCTGCATCCATGCCGAATCCTGGTGCTCCTCTTCTTTTTCAAACAAACGAATTCTGGCATTCATTTCTTTCATAAACATCTCTATTTTGTCATAGTCAGGAAAACTGCTTTTTTCACTTTCAGGAATCAAACGTCGTAATTTAAAGGCCTCGTCATCATGTTCATTTACTCGAAGCACTTTAGCATAATATTCAGAGGCCGTGTTTACACTAATACTCGTTTTCTTATCAAGTTTCATGTCCAGATACTCTTTATCTTCATGTACGTTCTGTAAAAAAATTTCCTGATTTATTTTAAACTTTGTTTCCTCTGTCTTTGCTTTTTCACTGTTTATTTCCTCTTTTAATCGATTTTTCCATTTTATCCGTTCTGCAAAGGACAAGTGGCCGGGAGGCCCCGCATTTAACTCCTCTTGTAATTTTGCCCGCCTTGATACTCCCCCATAGTGCTTGGCCAAAGACATGTTCTGCTCTTTCTCATATTCTTCTATATAGTCCCAGCCTTCTTCTTTGTAAGAATATATCTGTTCATTGGATTTTGGGCTAAACAGTTCTTGTTCTTTCTTTTTTTCTTTCTGTTCTTTTAACCATTTTTCATCATAGAAATCCATTTCCAACTCTCCTTATAACAAATATTCTGCTAATATTCCTTCACCGATTTTGGACATATATAAATTAGTATTTAATAAATTGGCAGCCAGCCTCTTTGTAGTTTCATTAACACAAATCATATGTATCTCTTTAAATTCCTTCACGGATTCCCGAAAAACATCTGCTGTGTATCTCAAAAAGGAGAAACTATCTTTCAATGCTTGTGGTGACAGATACAAAAGGCTTAATTCATAAATCCCTTCTTCCATCAATTTCTCTACCAATACAATACCTTCTATTTTTCCATCTTTAATTAAAACCGTACTCAAATCTTTATCTGCACGAAGCACACAATCCCGATCTACCAAATACCTTTTTTTCACTTCACATCCACTTAAAAATTCACCGATCAGATACTGTGGTACTTCACTGTAAATATGTGCATTTTCCGGTTTTTTCACGTTTTCTTTCTCAAAAATTTCGGAATACAGAAACCATTCCCTCGTAATTACTGTCTTAGGAATCTCCTGATGTGTTACTAAGAATCCCTTTTTAAATAGTATGGATTCCAACATAAGGGTCCAGTCTTTGTCCGGTGAATAATGGATTCTGATTTGTTTTCTCTCTTTTTGGGTTGCAAGTTTACAAAGAGCCTCCAGCATAAGAGTTCCGATTCCTTTACCTCTGTATTCGGGCTCTACCCACAGCCATGATATTATCCAACAATCGTCCGTTTCTTCCAACACTGCCGTTGCACAGGGTTCTTCTTCCACATAACCTAATACTATATTTTCTTCTCTCTCTAACCAATCAGGCAAAGCCTTCGCAAATCTATATATGTTTTCTTTTGTTATTACCTCAACTGCCATAACCGTTCCTCTTATATTTTTAAACATAAAGCCATCATAGAGACTTATTCTCCATAATGGCTTCGTGATATCTTTCATATATTATATTGTACTTCATTTCGAAGAATCATGCACATTTTATGTTCGAATCAGCTCAATTTATGTCTGAAACATCAAAATGATAACAAAGATTAACTATCGCAGTCATACTACCGACAATATAATGCTCCGTATAATTCATTTCCCACGCCTGTCCGTCCCATACGGCGACACTCATAATCCACTGCCTCAACCAGATCCTGATTGGTGATGGTGCGTTTTTCTGCAGCTGCACGGTAAGCTGCAGACAAAGCCGCGGATTTGATACTGCTTCCCGTAATTTCTGCTACTTTGGCGTAAATTTCAAAATTAATATTTTCATCCAAAGGCGCCTCCTTGGGGAATACCGCCTGCCATAGGTGTAGTCTGGTAGCCTCATCAGGCTGCTCTATAGGGATGATAAAACTCATCCTGCGCTTAAAAGCATTGTCAAAATTTTGCATGACATTGGTGGCCAGAATGGAAATCCCCGGATACTCCTCAATTTTCTGTAAAAGATATGCCGTCTCTGCATTGGCATATCTGTCATTTGAAGTAGACACATCGGTACGTTTTGTAAAGAGGGCATCCGCCTCATCAAAAAACAAGATGGCATTTGAAAACCGGGCAGCATCAAAGACTTTCCCCAGATTTTTTTCTGTTTCCCCAATATATTTACTACCTACCTGAGACAAATCGATACGATAGATATCCATCCCCAGTTCACCCGCCACTACCTGTGCTGCCATGGTTTTTCCTGTACCCGGAGGTCCGTAAAGCACCACAGAAGTACCTCTTCCATATGGGATTTTTCTGTCAAAACCATAGGTCTCATTAACGATACTCCGATAACGGATGCGATCACAAACTCTTACCAACTGCTCCTTGCACTGAGTAGAAACCTGCAAATCTTCCCATACAAAAGGACTTTCCAGCCGTTTTGCATACTGTCCCAGCTTGGCACTGCACTGAAGGCGTATCTCCCGTTCCAGAGCCTTTTCATCCACCAGAAAACCATTCTCGCCTCCCGGAGCTGACAACAGGGCACAAGCAAGAGTTTTTCGTATCTTTTCCGGTGTCATATTATAGCGGGAAACCACCTGTTCCAAATCCACATCCTTGGCAAATTCTATGAGATGTTCCTCGGCAAATCGCTGCCAGAACATCTTTTGTTCTCCGGCACCCGGTTCTTTCAAAAGAATCCGATAAAATACCCCTTGAAAACGCAGTTCTTCCGGACAAACCTCAGTAAGTCCCACGAAAATCTGATTGATATCATCCTGTAAAAGCGTAATCAGCCATTGAAGATTTCCAATGCTTTCCGGAGCAATGTGCAAGTCTTCCAGATAAATCAGGCAGTCTTCACAAACGGTTTTCAGTACCGCGCACCGGATTGCTTCCTTCCTCTGCTCCGGCTCCAATGAAAACAAACTGCTTACACGGATACTGATTACTTCCAGCCCAAGAAAGGTTCCCAAGGCACTCATGATAAATTTCTTTCCAATTCCCGCACTTCCCTCCAGCGCAATCACGCCCTGCTCCTGCATTGTGGACAAACCGGTAAATACTTCCAGCAATTGACCGAATTCTTCCCCATGAGAAATGAATTCCTCCATGTCCACAGGCTCCAACGCTTCTGCACAGGCAGTAAGACTTCCGAAGGAAATCTCCCGCCCCATCAAAGCAGTCAGTACCTGTCTATTCAAAGACATAGGTCGGGACAGACGGGACATATATCTGCTTTCCCGAGATGGTTCCAGCAGCAGTCGGTTTAAAAAGGAATCTTCTTCCAACAAAATCCCCGGAGCACATTCCTCTTCCTCCAAAAACAACATTCCTAAATCGTGACAAAGACCCACGGTAGGTTTGGCAGACCCTCCGCTTTCTTCCTGCAGTACCCCGAAGATACGCTCGTATTTCCGGTTCCTATCCACACATGCTGCCAGCATCAGGGCCAGTCTCTCCAGATGGTTCAAACGGCCGGAATTCAAAAAACGACTCAGCGGGAATTCCTCTTCTGGTTTTTCTTCTCTGGTCTCCCCCCTGGTCAACAGATTTTCAAAAATTCCACGCACATATGTCCTACGGGGAAATACTGTCTCTTTTGCAGGTTCCAGAGTGCGCACCAGTTCCTCGTCGTTCAAAAGACTTCCAATCCTTGAAAGGCTCTCCGGCCGCCTGTTTTCTTTCATTACCAGACTAATCATGCAGAGCATGTCCACAAAACGTTCCCAGGCTCCCCACTGCTCTTTGGAAGAGACAAAAGGCTCCCTTTCAAGCTCCGGGAAATACAACTCCATAAAGTCATAGATATCCTTTTTTATTTCTGTCATCTTAATAAAACCTTGCCTTTCACGAATCTTTTTACTTTCCCTGATTTCTGCATTGCCTCAGGCACTTTTACATAGCTGCCCTATTTTTACGGTCCAAAAGCTGCTTTCGATAATCCATGCGTTTTTCTCTTCCCCGGTTCTGTCTTTTTCTAGTCTCTTCTCCGGGACCGCTGATTTCTCTCAGATATACCACCCTGCATTTTCTTACGTTGGGCTGATTCATGGCCGCCATTGCCTCTACTTCAGGAGGAACTTCCTCTTGTGTGTAAATTTTATTGGTTATGCCATCCGCATAAGCTGTCTCTACAATTCTTGTCACCTGGAAGGTAGCACCAATAGGTACCAGTACCTCCTTTTCTCCCTTACTGGCAGACAGCTCATCGATACTCACAGCACTCTTTCCATCCAACTCCATACAGAAAATCGCTTTATCTTCGTCTTTCAGCCATTGCAGATCATGATGGAACTTTGCTGCCACCAGAAGACTTTGAGAAGTACTGGTGAGCTTTTGTGTGGTGTAGTTCCCGGAGGCCATGGACTTATCAAATCTGCCTCCCCGATAGGTAATACCACGATAGGCCCTTCCGGTATCTGTATGGAGCGCTCTCCTCTCCTCAGCCTTTTTCTTGTCCTCAGGATTCTTGCTGTAATATAAATCATCATAATCATTGATACTTTCCATTTCAGTTACAGCCGCCTCATGAGTTGCACGTTCTGCCAGACTGTCTTCGGAGACTCTGGCGGAAACACGTAAAATATCGTAAAAATCCGTAACTTGTTCTTTTGAAACCTTTTCTCCCCCATTCAGTTCCTGCAGTCTTCGCCTTGCCGCCTTCATGCCCCAGCTTTTTCCACCGCTGGCAGAAGCATTCATCACCTGATAATTCTGGGTGGTATAAATATGCAGAGCCTTATCTCCTGCAGATTTTAAATTTCCCATCTGCATAAGATTTATCAACTCGTTGCTATGCTTCTTCCGATACTCCTGCAGCATAATTTGATACACAGTTTCATGGGGAAGCCGACCTTCAGGAGCTTGTTCCCGGATTTCGTCCAGTGAAAGTGGATCTATGGTCTGATACATGGTCGCCGCCTCAGTAAGATCCTCCTTTCCTGTCACTCCCGCATTGTGGGAACCCACCAAAATCTCATATAGAGAATGATCTCTGCTGGAACCCATCCAGGCAATCAATGCCAAGCGGAAATGAAGAAGTTCTGCCTTGGTGGCTCCTAGTAGCTTGTAGGCACCCATCATACGCAGAGTAGTCCCGGAGGGGCCTGCTGTTTGCAACATCCCCTCTGCAGTGATTTCTTTCTTTGGTTTAAAAAACGCCTGCCCTTCCTTCCAGCGCAGTTTTCCCTGCTGATCTCTTCCATGAGCTGCCTCTCTGGCACTCAATTGCAATCCTAATTGGTTATAATGGCCTTCTCCCAGACCAATCTGCTCATTCCGCTCTTTCCTTTTCATGCCAAAGACACGGACCATAGTAGCATTAAATCCCCGCTTAATACCTTGCCACCACCGGGAAACGGCGGTACCTCTTCCTTTTCTTTTATCAACTGCCCTGCCCAGATCCCTAGCCATGGAAAAGGAATCCACAATATCCTCTTTTTTCTTGTAATTTTCCATCTCTCTCAGATCTTCAAAATCAATATTGGCAGTGGTCAGCTGATCCTCTCCAAACTTAACACCGGAATCATCCTGACCATGGATGATGGCTCCCACCATACGCATCTGCTCCACATCATTCTCATCAATGTTTAAGAGCATATTTTTCATGGAATGACTCTGCTGAATCTGTTCTCCGGACCTACCGCCCTTTAAAACCATAGCATTAAAAAGCATGGTCATCTGCTCACGCAGATTACCGTCCCCATAGGTCACATTCTCGATATTCTTCTGATTTAACAAATGGGCCAACTGCTTTACGTTCTCCTCATCCGACTTATCCTTATCAATGACTGCCTCAATTTTATCATTTGGTACACCTGCATCCCGCAGCTGTTTTTTCAACTCTTCCAGATTTTGGGTGTCGGAAGCAATGCCTATCTGTCCTGCGCCTACTTCTTTGGAAAGGAGATTTTCTTCCAAAATCTGTCTTCTCTGCAGGACTTCGGGAGCAGATTTTCCTTCCCCACTGTTCACCTGCTTTCCCATAATGATGCCCGCCACATCAGTCAGGGCCTGAATATCCAGTTCCTTCTTTCCTGTTTCCTGCTGCTTGTCCCGGATAGTATAATAAGCCGTCAGCATATTACTTATGCGGGACAAAGCCGTCCTGGCAGCCTCTTGTACATAAGTAGTCTTATACAGGTTCGCAGCAAAACGATCCTCGAACTCCGTAGCTGTTTTTTTCCACTCCGGATGTTCATAGATTTGTTTATATGCATCTTTTGTATAACTCTCAGCCATTTTCTCTCCCCTTTTCCTAAAAATTTATTTCCTATTCACATTCCCTAAGTCTGAAAACCGCTTTCTTATCAAATACACTTTCTGTTGTATTAATCCCGTCTTGAAATTTAGATTCAAATACAGACTTATTCTGATTCATAGCCCAGTATTCCCGACTTTTTTCCTGATAACGCATAGTAGGCTCGTCATCGTCATTAAATTGATTTTTTTTCTGATTGTTTATTTTATTCTGGCGAATCAGACTTTCTGTTACTCGCATCTCACGAATCCCCTTTTCTCCATACCTAATTACTTTCTTCTCGGAAAATACTCACTCACATGTTTCTTTCCGGATTTTTGCTTTACAATCCAATCATAGACGCATAAGGCTCAAAGTCCGCTCTGGTAAATACTTTTCCTACTTTTACAAATTCGTAGCGGATTGCCTGTAAATAATGCTTCATGCAGACCTCTTTTCCATCCCCATCTGCCGCCGCCAGAAAGGCAGCATTTAAAATACAGTTCTTAATATTACCACCTACGAATTCAAAACGTTCTGCCAGGAAGCGGATATCCACGTCTTCTCCCAACGGCGTACCCTTTGGAATTGTGGTTCTCCACAACATTTCTCTGGTATCTACATCCGGGAACTGGAATTCCACGATATATTTCATACGTCTGAAGAACGCAGGATCAATGTTATGTTTATAGTTAGTAGCAAGAACCGATACTCCATCATAAGCTTCTACTTCCTGAAGAAGCAGAGCTGTTTTATTATTATTGGAAGCCTGATTGCTTCCTCCATCGTCACTTCGTTTTGCAAACAAAGTATCACATTCATCGAAGAACAATACAACGTTACATTTCTTCGCTTCACGGAAAATCATGGAAATAGATTTTTCTGTTTCACCCACATACTTATCAATAACTTTTGATAGGTCTACTCGATAAAGTTCCAAATTTAATTCATGGGCAATTACTTGGGCACACATGGATTTACCGGTACCGGGAGCACCAAATAACAAGATGGAAAGACCTCTTCCATAAGGATATTTCTTGGTATAGTTCCAATTATCGTATACCTGCTTTCTGAAATTCATCTGGTCAATGGCATGCTCCAGAGTTTCCCTCTGGTCTTTATTCATAACAATATCTTCAAACCCAAAGTTGGCCTTTACTTTCGTTGCCTTCTGGGTCAGTTCCGAACTCATCTGGTTATAACATCCTTTAAATAAAGTACCTCTTGGAATTAAGATTTCTTTGTCCATGGTTGCCAGACTTCTGGCATTTTTCAGGGCAGATTTAATTTTTCCCGGTGTAAACAGAAATTTGGTAGCCATTTCTGCCAAATCTACATCCTGTGCCAAGCCATAATCTTTGGAAAAATATTTCCAACAATTTTCTCTTTCCTGGTTCTGTGGAGTTGGGATTTCCAGTTCTGTAAATTCGTTACCTGTAATATTTTTCATAACAAGCTTATCACGGCTGATGACAAAGGCTGTGATCCCCTGCTGTCCAATTTTTCCAAAAGCAAGGTCCATATAACCATATATTTTTTCTGCTTCATCATCTCTAAAACTAATCTCATCCAATACCAGACAGGCATTGGTAAGTATGCATTCTCTGGTAACTGCCCAAAGAGCTTTATCCACATACTGAAAATCATAAGCAAATAATTTCTTACAGTTTACGGAAACGGCATTCAAACCTTTCTCCTGACAGAAATGTTTGACAAAGAACTTTCTTCCGCTTCCTTCGTCTCCGAAATAAGAAAAGATTCTTACGCCTTCGTCATAAGATATTTTCATAGCTTCCAAAATACCGTCATTTGCCATAATCGGGTCTAATTTAGTATCTTCTGTCAACATTTTAAAAAAGCGGATATAGTTTTCGTCCAAACGCATGGGATTTTTCCCAAACAAATAGTCAATCATTCTCTTATCCGGGGAAACCACGGTAGAAAATGGCATATTTCCCTGAACACGAAGATTCAAAACAGGCATTAACTGTTCCAGACAAGCTGACATCTCCCCATAGGATGAGGAAATACTGAACTCCTTCCCAAAATACAATTTGGCCGCTGATTCAATGGTAGGTGCTGAAAGATTTCCATTTTCATTAATTACCTGGAATACTCCTGCATAATCGGTCTGAGTAGATGCTAAAATCCCACTGGTAAAACAAAATATGGTAAAGGTATCCATATTTAATTTTTTACACAATTCATAAAATGGTAAATTTATTCCTTGTTCTACCGTTTTTTTTGCTCGGGATGCAATGTATTCCATTCTTGATTTTGCTGTCGTACTCTCTTTTTTTTCACTTTCGTTTCCACCGGAAGTTTCATTCACAAAATCTCCAAAAAGTGCAAGCAAATCCTCTGACATACCATCTTCTTCCAAGCTATCACCATCTTCGTCTTGCTCTTCCCCATCTTTATACTGAAAATCACGAATACTCTGGGCACAAATTTCTGAAGCTACTTCTAAATCCGGATAAAGTACATTCTTGTATCCGCCTTTTCCTGTGGCAAAAAAGAGTTTCATTCTATCCAGCTGTTCATCCAATGCCATATTGACACAGGCAAACAGATACTCCATATATTCTCCATATCCTGAAAAAGCCGTTTCTTTCAAATTTTCATCAAATTTATCTGCCATAAATATGCCCCACATTCTATATTATTTTGTAACTATTCAAAGTTAAACTACTGTGTTCTAATGCTAGCTTTCAACTCTTATCGCATTTTATTTCATAATATATTAATTTTATCACAATATGAATAATTTTCACACAATTAATGTCCGAAACTCACTTTTTTTGTACTTAAAAGTAAGCTCTTAACACATTGTCAATACAGGATGCCGATCTCTCTTGTAATATAAAACTTAATCTTTTATAATGTTAATAAAATATAACTATTCAGAATCAATCAAATTTACAATTTTTCGCCGATTGCTTGCATACATAAACAAATTTCTTTATAAATACATAGATTTTAGCGGAGGAACTTTTCATGAAATTTCATAAACTTATATCCTTTTTGACTATCCTAATTATGGCAGGATTTCTTCTAACAGCTTGCAAAAATGAAACATCCTATATCAATGATCAGCACGGAAAATCTATTCCCGTAACAGCTTCTGATTCTGGTACTTATACCTTTAAACTTCCTGCCGAACAAATGGGAAAAATTGAAACACCTTCTGTTGAAATATCAGAAGAAACAATTCTTGAAGAAACAGAACCTGCTACAACTACAGTAGAATCCGAATCTATGAAAGAAGAGGTGCCTAAAGAACCTTTGGCCACAGAAGGACCGAAAACCGGTGAACCATAAAAATAACAAAAAACTTCTCGACTCATTCCCTTATTTTACAGGAACAAATCGAGAAGTTTTTATTTCGTTTTCGATGTACTTTATCTTATTTTTCTCTAATCAACACAATTAACCTATATATGTAAAAACTTCTTCTGCGCTTTTTTCAAACATATACCAAAAACAGCCAATGAAGCAAAAAATACACAATAAACAATAATTGTTACAATCTGTGGCTGAGGATAACTAAGCTTTACCATGTCAGAAATACCCATGATGCAGCCCAAACATCCTAATACCATTCCCTTCCAATACATATTCCGAATAAAACCTGCTACGTCCGCATTATTTGGAATCGTTGCCTTTTTACTAACCATAACTCCTTTTGGAATTGTCCCCTTTTTTTTCATAACATGCATCTGCCCTAATGTATAAGCTCCCCATGCTAACATAAATACTCCAAAATAATCCATTTTAATTTCCTCCTACTATTAATTTTCATCCAGTTTTAGAACACTCATAAAGGCTTTCTGCGGAATCTCCACATTTCCTACCTGACGCATTCTCTTCTTTCCTTCTTTCTGTTTCTCTAACAGTTTCTTCTTACGGGTAATGTCACCACCGTAACATTTTGCAAGAACGTCTTTACGCACTGCTTTTACAGTTTCTCTGGCAATAACTTTTCCGCCGATGGCTGCCTGAATCGGAATTTCAAAGAGGTGTCTTGGAATTTCCTCTTTCATCTTTTCACAAATCTTACGTCCGCGTTCATAGGCACTTTCTTTATGCACAATGAAAGATAAAGCATCTACTTCTTCTTTATTGATAAGAATATCCAATTTCACAAGTTCAGACTGTTCATAACCTTTCATCTCATAATCAAAGGATGCATATCCTTTGGAACGGGATTTCAATGCATCGAAGAAATCATAAATAATCTCATTCAACGGAAGCTCATATCTAAGAACTGCTCTTGTTTCTTCAATATATTCCATACCGAGATAAACACCACGTCTTTCCTGACAAAGTCCCATAATGGCACCGATAAATTCACTGGTAACCATGATTTCTGCAGTTACAATCGGTTCTTCCATATAAGCAATTTCAGTTGGATCCGGTAAGTTAGAAGGATTGGTGAGTTCAATCATCTCCCCATCGTTCTTATGCACACGGTAAATAACCCCCGGTGCAGTGGTTACTAAGTCAAGATTGTATTCTCTCTCTAATCTCTCCTGAATAATTTCCAAATGTAATAATCCCAAGAATCCACAACGGAAACCAAAACCTAACGCAATAGATGTTTCCGGTTCAAAATGCAAGGATGCATCGTTTAACTGTAATTTTTCCAAGGCATCTCGAAGGTCCGTATATTTTGCAGCATCCGCCGGATACATTCCGCAATATACCATAGAGTTTACTTTTTTGTATCCCGGCAAAGGCTTTGCACAAGGATTAGAAGCATCCGTAATGGTATCCCCTACTGCTGTATCTTTTACATTTTTAATAGAAGCTGTAATATACCCTACTGTACCTGCAGTTAACTCTTCACAAGGAATAAACTGTCCTGCCCCAAAGTATCCTACTTCCACAACTTCTGCAGTAGCACCGGTAGCCATCATTTTAATCGGAGTACCTTTGCGTACACTACCTTCCATAATACGGCAGAATACAATAACTCCTTTGTATGGGTCATACAGAGAGTCAAAAATCAATGCCTGAAGAGGATTATTCACATCCCCCTTAGGAGCCGGAATTTTTTCCACAATAGCCTCCAGAACCTCTTCAATATTCAGTCCGTTTTTCGCACTAATCAAGGGGGCATCCTGAGCTTCAATTCCTATCACATCTTCAATTTCATTTTTTACCCAATCCGGTCTTGCACTTGGCAAATCAATCTTATTTATGACCGGGAATACATCCAAATCATGGTCTAACGCAAGGTATACGTTGGCAAGGGTCTGAGCTTCAATTCCCTGAGCCGCATCCACCACCAAAATTGCTCCGTCACAGGCTGCCAGGGCACGGCTTACTTCATAGTTAAAGTCTACGTGTCCGGGAGTATCAATCAAGTTGAAAATATATTCTTCTCCATCTTTTGCCTTATAAATAGTACGTACTGTCTGGGCTTTGATGGTAATTCCTCTTTCTCTTTCCAGTTCCATGTTATCTAAGACCTGGGCCTGCATTTCTCTACTGGTAAGAAGACCTGTATGTTCGATGATTCGGTCTGCTAACGTAGACTTACCGTGGTCAATATGCGCCACAATGCAGAAATTTCTTATTTTGCTCTGATCTATTGTTGACATAGATTCCTCCGTTTATTAAATATTTTATATAAATGGATTATAGTATCTTCCCCCATTAACAATAATCATGGCGACCGATACTGCAAGAATTGCAATACTTAGCACAATTCCTACATAATCCCTTTTTCCCATAGGTTTTGCCATAATCCAAGTTCTTTTTTTATGTTTTCCAAAGCCCCTTAATTCCATGGCATTGGAAATCGTTTCTATTCTTTGTATACTGGATAATACCAGCGGGAAAAGAATTGCTGCTGAATTCTTAATCCTATCCAGAGTCTTCTCATCTTTTCCAAGACTGATTCCTCTTGCCTGCTGTGCCTGACTGATTTCCCGATAATCCCTTTGAATATCCGGAATATAACGCAAAGCTATTGCTACTGAATAACCAACACGGTAACTGATTCCGATTTTATTCATACTGGCTGCAAATTCGCTGGGATTTGTAGTCATAATAAATAACAATGCTATAGGAATTACTGCCATATATTTCATCAGGAAATTGAACATATAAAACAGCTGTTCCAAAGTTATGGAATATCTCCAAAACAGTTCTGCCACCACATGTCTGGTTCCGTAAATCTCCACTCCCTGTTCCGGAGCAAAAACATAGATTCCCACAATATTAATTGCCATTAATGTAAACATAAAAATTAAGGCGAAACTGATTTCCTTCCATTTCAACTTGGATATTTTAAACAATACGCATCCAAACAGAAACATACCTACCAGAACTCTGGTATCGTAAGTAATCATAGCCGCAACACTCCAAAACAGGAAAAAGAACAATTTGGTAGTTCCTGTCATCTGGTGAATCACGGAATCTCTTTCCACATAAGACAAGGCCGTACTCATGATACTTCCTCCCTTCTGCTTCGCAAGTTCCTGTCATAGATAATAAACTTGTGAATAAATTCCTTTGGCGGCAAACCGCACATATTCGCCAGTTCAAACAAGGATGTCTCTTTTAAATTGGCGTCTTCTAACAAATCTTTATCAGCAAACAACTCCACAGGAGTGGTATCTGCAATCAAATGACCATCTGAGAATACCAGACTGCGGTTAGTGTATTCCAATAGCAGATGCATATCATGGGTAATCATAAGCACCGTGATTCCCTGCTTATTTAGTTCCTTTAGAAATTCCATAATTTCGGTATAATGTCTGAAGTCCTGACCTGCTGTAGGCTCGTCCAAAATCAAAATCTTTGGATTCTGCACCAGGATACTAGCAATAGTAACACGTTTTTTCTGACCGTAACTAAGAGCTGATATAGGCCAATTACGGAATTCATACAAACCACATACTTTTAACGCTTTATGCACTCTTTCTTCAATTTCTTCTTTCGGCAAATGTGCCACTTCCAAAGAAAGTGCCACCTCTTCAAAAATCATAGGTTTACTAATCATCTGGTTAGGATTTTGCATTACATAACCGATGGTCTTGGCTCTTTCTTTGATATTGTCTTCTGAAATATCTTTTCCTTCCAGACAAATAATTCCCTTATTTTGTTTTTCAAAACCGCAAAGCAATTTTGCCAAGGTAGATTTACCTGCTCCGTTTTTTCCCACAATTCCTGTCATTTCACCCTCGTATACATCAAAGGAAACATCTGACAGATTATAGGCTTTTTCCGTATAACCAAAACTAAGTTTCTCTACAGATAACAATTTCTTGGTATGTTCTTTTATCTGCTCCCACTTTTCCTGATAAAACCACATTTTTACCAGTTCTTTCTGTTCATCAGATAACTTCAGTTCCTGAATTCTCTGTAAAGACATATTCTTTTCCAATTTTACTCCTGCGTACTTCAACGCAGTAATGTAAAGAGGCTCACGTATTCCTGCTTCCGCCAATCTGTCAGAAGCAAACAATTCACTTGGTGTGGTATCGCTTACAATTTTACCATCCACCATCAAAATTATCCTGTCCGCACCCATATAAAGTGCATCTTCCAGACGGTGTTCAATGATAACTACTGTGGTATCTGTCTCTTTTTGTATCTCATCAATCAATTCTATGGCTTTTTTACCACTGGCAGGATCCAGGTTGGCCAAGGGTTCATCAAACATCAGAATTGGCACTTTGTTAACCAGAACCCCCGCAAGGGAAACTCTTTGTTTTTGTCCTCCCGATAAATCATGAGGAGCACTTTCTATCTTGTCCAACAAATACACTTTATCTGCTGCCTGTAAGGTACGTTTTTTCAATTCTTCCTGCTCTACCATATCATTTTCCATGGCAAAAGCAATATCCTCCAACACAGTCATTCCGATAAATTGTCCGTCTGTGTCCTGTAAAACCGTTCCTACAAATTTGCTTAACCCAAAAATCCCCATATCTTTGGATTCATGTCCGCATATTTTCAAACTTCCGATAATTTCTCCCGGATAACTAAAAGGATTCAATCCATTGAGACAATGGGCCAGAGTACTCTTACCACATCCGGAAGGTCCTACAATAATAATCCGTTCTCCCTTACCAATCTTAAGATTAATGTCGGTTACCGTAGGTTCTGCCTGTGAACGATATTTATAACCAAAATTTTTAAATTCGATAATCGTTTCTTTCAATCTTCTTCCCCTGTTATCTAAAACAAAAGTTAATCTTTTGGATTTACATAGTTTTTTAATCAAGAACTTAAGAACGGGGTTGCAGACACACTACAACCCCGCTCTTTTTAGTTTTCTTTGTTAAGGCTGCCTTCTTTTGTTCTTGTTTTTGAATAAGCTAATAAAATAATAGTTCCGACAATTGCTGTAGAAACACTATTTGATACTGCCGCAAATGCACCCTGCGCAAATAATTTTTCTATTGGTTCATTATAAATCAAAATATCAAGAACCGGTGCAACTACAGCCCATGCTACCAGATGTCCAACCACCTGGAAAATGTTAAATGCTGCAATCTGTTTTCCGCCAAAATTACCGGATTCGATGTTGATGGATTTTTTTGCAAAACCAACAATCAAACCGAATACTGCAGAAGCAATAATCCAGCTCCACCAAGGAGATCCCCAAGATAAATCGATTAAAGTATGACCAATAAATCCACTTAAAATACCTACTACCGGACCATAAATAACACAAAATACACCTAAAATACCATACTGAATATTAATGGTTGTGTTTGGCACCGGACTTGGAATGGCAACAAATCTTCCCAACACGAAGAAAAGAGCTGCACCAATACCTATAGCTACAATACTTTTAATGGATAATTGATTTTTGTTTTCCATATCTATCCTCCTATGTAAATCACAATTTGTACCCTATCGCTTAATTATCAATAGAAGTACATACACAATATAATATACACTATTTTTCTTTTGGAAACAATTATTTTCTTATAAATATTCTCCCGATAATACCATAGATAACACATGTGCCAAAGGTTCCAGAGCATTGGCAATTTCTTCTTTGGTGTTGGTTTGAGCTCCCAACTCAATTAACAAAGTTTTAGGACAAAGATGCATATTATAACGATATGCCCGCAAATATATATTTCTGGCAAAACCGGGATAATACTCATCGCAAGCCATTTTCATCTGAAAAGAAAAAGCCAGATTTTCCTTTAAATAGGGATTCTTCAGATAGGAGATTTCCCCATTGGCTTTCGTTCTTCCCAACCCATTAAAAAACATGACCTTAGCCATTTCCCTTCCCTGAATCTGTGTGATTAATTTCGTATCTTCGGCTACGGCATCCCTATGTAAATCAATCACCACTTTAATTCCCGGATTATCTTTCAAAAGTTGTTCTATCTCGGGCAGTGCATTGGAATAAGCATAATCCCTGCTTTCCACATCATATTTCTCCTTGTGGTGATATACTTGAAATCCATACTTCTCCAAATATTCAGCCAAAATTTCACCTGCTCCTAAAATGGTATCTTTTTCTGCTCCTGGTCTACTGTCCGCAAAACCTTCTTGGGAATGGGTATGATATAACAAAATCTGTGGTCCTGCTGTTTCCTTATTTATGGCACAATTAACAGATAATAAATCCTCTATATTCAAAAGAGATTCATCCACAGAAGTGGTGGGATCTACTGTATAAAAACCTTTCACCAGTTCCGCCAATTCTTTATAATCTTCTTTCTTTATAATCCTCTGTTTTTTTTCTGCCGGAACGAACCCTTTACTTAACAATACTTCTTCTTTTGTTCCGGAGATTGCCTGTTCATTCTCCTGTCGAAAAGCCTCTTCCATGGAATCTTCCGGAAATATAAATATCTCATCTTCCTCAAATGGCAGAAACCCTTCCACCCTTGTGGCCACTTGAGAATTCTGCCACGGATTATTCTGTTCCGGCAAAATCCCCAATATCACTGACTGACTATATAGCATTCTCTCGGTAATACCGTTTTTTATATGAGTCTTTCCCGCTTGAAAAAATTCCTGCAAATTTATTCTGTTTTCACCCTTTACAGACGCCACAAAAACTAACAATACCAACAAAAAGACAATGCATTTTTTTATTTTTGAAAAAACAGTTCTTTTTCCCATAGACAAGTATATGTTTTGTAATTTACGTTTATGACTGTACTCATCCGTAAAAATCTATGGTAATCCTATCGATATACCTTCGCTATTCCTCAAATTCCTTCTCAAAGGTCATATTCAAAGCCTCTGCCAGTGTAAAGCTTACTCTTTTTATGGTAGAATCAATATCTTTGGCAGTTACATACATATTGTAGAGACTGCTTAAAGCCACACTATCCCTGGCTTGTAAAAAAGCGGTTTCCTGTAACTCCTTATGCATTTTTTCCAAAGCATCAGCTACAATGGTAGCTGCATCCACCACAGTAGGTACTCCTATGGCGATTACAGGTATCCCTAAAGTTTCTTCATCAATAGCATTTCTATGATTTCCCACGCCGGAACCGGGATGAATTCCCGTATTGCTGATTTGTATGGTACGGTTCAATCTTTTCGTGCTTCTGGAAGCCAGAGCATCTATGACAATCACTGCATCCGGTGTAGTCTCTTTCACAATTCCTTTTACAATTTCCGCCGTTTCCATTCCGGTTTTTGCCATAACACCGGGAACAATACAACTGGTAATAATACCTTGCTTTTTTTCTAACCCCAGTCTTCCAAATTCCTGCAGCATATGACGTGAAATATTCAAATGCTCCGCCACAGCAGGCCCCAAAGCATCCGCGGTTACATCCCGATTTCCCAAACCTACCACCAACACCTGAAGTTTCTCCTTTTTCTGGGGAAGTAATTGTATTAAGTGCTCACTGATTTCTGCTGCTACTTTTTCATGGTTTTCGCTCACATCCCCATTTTCTCCACATTGACACAAATCCGGCACTTCCAAAGTGATATAAGTCCCCTTCGGTTTCCCTAACAATTTAGCACTATTCTTAGTGGTAATCTGTACCTTGGTTACTGATACCCCTATTTCCTTCTTTTCGTATTCGTCTACAATTATCCCCCGAAGTTCTCCATTGACATTTTCCACATATTCTCTTGCTTCCAATGCCAGGTCTGTTCTTGCCTGAAAAAAAGCCATTTTTATCTCCCCTTACTCACTTTTTTATGCTATTATCATTGATTAATCCCCTACTTTTTATGCGAAAAAAATATTTCCTAATTTTTGGAATTTCTTTTGATTTTTGTATTGACATATTTGTATTCTTATCCTACAATAATATACGCGTGTTTACATCAAATCGTCCGTGTCCGGCTTAGATGTAACACTTACTAACAATCACAATATACATTTAGGAGGTGTAGATCTTGGCTAACATTAAATCTGCAAAAAAAAGAATTTTAGTTAACAGAACAAAAGCTGAAAGAAATAAAGCAATCAGATCCGAAGTTAAAACAGCTATG
>JAFXGP010000131.1 GCA_017521195.1 Lachnospiraceae bacterium | reverse complement strand
CCATTTCACCCTGATCATTCTGCATATATTTTAAATAATAATCCTGAGTCTCAACAACAGGTTCTTCTACTACAGGTTCCTCCACAACAGGTTCTTCTGCTTCCGGTTCTACACGGCTTAATACTTCTAAGAAATCTTCACGGATAAAACCATTTACAGTTTGATTACTGTCGTTAAAACTAACCTGGTACCAGTTTTTTCCTTCTCCGTCAGCTGCCACACCGGATACTGTCACTTCTGTTCCTTTTTTTGCCTGTCCTGCCACATCAAAATTAGTACCTGCTCCTTTTCTGACACGTACATCTGCAGTAGCTTTCGCAGTTGCCACATCCGTAGCACTAACATTTACAGCTGTTGTTTCAGTGCTCTGTGTTTCTGTTGAATTGTCACTTCCTGCAGCTGTTTGAGTTCCACTATTATTGGTACTACCGGTTGTTTCCGCTGAAATAGTTCCGGTTACCGTAACTAAATCTGAACGGATATATCCTGTCTGTTCTGAATTTACCCAAACTTTATACCATGTATATCCATCGCTGTCTGTTTTGGATGCGATTACATCCATCATAGCATTCTTTTTCACAGAAGCAAGAACCTTACTTCCCGAATCTGCATTTTCGCGGATATTTCCACTATCAGCAACTACTTTTGCAGTTCCTGCTGCCAAAGTAACCACACTGTCAGAACACCATACAAAAACTCCAAATGTAAATACAAGAGCCATTAAAAACCCTTTTAACATTTGATTTTTTCTTGTTTTTTTCATTAACTTTTGTCTCCTTACACTATTATGCTTCATCAATGGCTTTGCCAATGTCGTTACGCATATACTTATTGTCAAAGTTTACCCATTTTGTTGCTTCATAAGCATTGGCACGTGCTTCTTTTAAATCCTTTCCTTTTGCAGTAATTCCAAGCACACGTCCTCCGTTTGTCACTAAGCCTTCTTCTGTCACTTTTGTTCCTGCATGGAAACAGTAATATCCATCTTTACCTTCAAAATTATCAAGACCTGTAATTACTTTTCCTTTTTCATAAGCTAACGGATAACCATCAGATGCTAATACTACACAAACTGCTGCATTATCTTCAAACTGAAGGTCAACTTTGTCTAATGTGCCGTCAATACAAGCTTCCATTACTTCGATAATATCATTTTTCATTCTTGGTAATACTACCTGCGCTTCCGGATCCCCGAAACGTGCATTGTATTCCAATACTCTCGGTCCGTTTGGAGTTAACATAAGACCAAAGAAAATGATACCCTTAAATTCTCTTCCCTCTGCTGCCATGGCATCTACAGTTGCCTGATAAATATATTTTTTACAGAATTCATCCACTTCTTCTGTATAGAATGGACTTGGAGAGAATGTTCCCATACCACCGGTATTTAATCCCTGGTCACCATCTTTCGCACGTTTGTGATCCTGCGCAGAAGTCATGGTTTTGATAGTTTTTCCATCTACGAAAGAAAGTACGGATACTTCTCTTCCTGTCATGAATTCTTCTACTACCATACGTGTTCCTGCTGCACCAAACTGTTTGTCCAACATGATGCTTTTAACACCATCCATTGCTTCTTCCAATGTATTACAAATCAATACACCTTTTCCTAAAGCAAGACCATCTGCTTTTAATACCACAGGGAAGTTTCCTTTTTTGATATATTCCATAGCTGCATCCGGATCATCAAAATTCTCATATGCAGCAGTAGGAATGTTGTATTTTTTCATTAAATCTTTGGAAAATGCTTTACTTCCTTCTAAGATAGCTGCATTTTTTCTTGGTCCGAATGTACGGATTCCTGCTTCTTCCATCTTGTCCACAAGACCACCTACCAATGGATCATCCATACCTACGATTACCAAATCAATAGCTGTTTCTTTTGCAAAGTCTACGAGTTTATCAAATTCCATGGCACCGATAGCAACACATTCTGCAATCTGGCTGATACCGCCATTTCCCGGAGCACAATAGATTTTACTTACTTTTTCACTTTTTGCCACACTGGCTGCAATGGCATGTTCACGTCCGCCGCTTCCTACGATTAATACTTTCATAGTTTTCCTCCGTTCCAGTAGTTCTTGTTTTTACTTCAAAAATCACATATACAATGCTATTGTACTAAATATTGGGCTATTCGTCAAAGACTTATTCCATATCTTGATTCCATATTTCTTAATTTTTCATAAATATTTCCTATTTCTCAAAGGGTTCATTCAAAGCTTCCACACCTTCTAACACAAATCTTCCGTTTTGGATGATTGCCACTTCTTTTCCGTCCTCTGTTACCGCTGTTATCTCTGACAATTCATCATAAGGAATGGTAATGTCAGTATGGCACTGGAAATATGCTTTTGACATATCTGTTTTTCTGAGTTCAGACATTTCATTTTCCTTTGCCATAATCTGTTTTCCGTTAGGATTATAGGAAACCACATCTTCTTCCATGCTGTAACAAGTGTCACCAATGGCAAAATGAGGTCCTGTTTTTTCTGCAATTAAAATCGGCAACACATCTTCAATTTCCAAACGTTTTGCTGCCACAAATGCAGTGGTATTGGTTCCGATTGCAAATTCGCCCAAAGGAAGGGTATCACGGTTCACCAGAAGCTTCTCTTTGATAAACTTTTTATTTTCTGCTTCATCTTCAAAATTCTTACAGTTATATTCGAAAATCATGCCATCTTTGAAAGTGATTTCCAGTTCGTGATACTCCAGACCATGTAAAAATACCTTCGGTACATGAAGTACTCCGTTGGTTCCGGTTAAACGTGGTGAAGTAAATACTTCTCCCACCGGAATATTTACGTCTGCTACACAGTTTTCAAAATTGGTTTGTGTTTCCGGATTTTCTAATTTCCACATAGCCACGCATAAATCTGTATGGTTCCTGCCGCAACCCTTGATACGTACATATTCTGCCTGATCCAGAGCATCAATAATCGTCTGCTGGCATCTTGTATATAACTCGTTATCCAAAGTATTTAATTTAATAGTTTCATCAAAAACTTCTACAAATTTATCTCCAATAGCAGGTGTTGGGAACGCGATAATGGTAAAACTTCTTTCCTCCCCTTTCACATACTGATTCAACAATTCTCTGGCTTTGCTCTGGTATTCTACCTGCGTTTTTTGTTTGTGTTCATCTAATTTCAGATTTTCTTTTTTGGGTACCGGTACAAATGGTGTTTCTCCAAATTCTTCAATTACCGCAGGACCGCCCATAACAGCACATTCTGCTTTCTTTAACTCTAAAACCGATTTATAGGCTTCCAGTTTGCGGCTTGTGAACTTGGTATTCAGGTACAACGCACTGTCATATTCATGGTCATATTCAAACTGTTTGTTAGCATTGGCTCCGGAATAACCGTTCTTGTACATTTTTCTGCCTGCGAGGAAACTTGCGGGAGCACGATAAAGAATCGGTTCCAATCCCAGTTTCCTGAAGTTTTCCATGGCTTTCTTCACCATGCGTTCCATACCCAGCACATAATAAACATCTACCGTTTTCTTAATGGAAATATCTTTCTGTGTTGCCTCAAATCCTCTGCGATAACCTTCCGTGTAAGTGTCTGCCATAGTCACAATTTTTTCTTCCGGCAGGTTATTCATATAGATTGCTAAAGCCTTTTCATTCTCAGTTACATATTCACCGTAATAATAAAGGTATCTGATGTCTGAGATGTCTGTGTTATCCAACAGTTTTCCAGCCCAGTTGCCTGCCGGGTCAAACTGCGCTGTCACTTCTTTTTCCAAAATATCTTCAATATAATCGCAGGCAAACCAGAAGTAGGTTTCTTTTAAAGATGTGAAATCCGGCAGTTTGTCTGTGTATACAACCTTTGTTTCCTCACCTTCTACCTGAATCTCTTCGCAAGCATCCATGAACATTCCGTAAATCTCTAAGAAAAGTTCTGTGCGGATTATAATGGAATGGATATCATTTTCAAAAGATGCCACAATTAAACTTCTTACTTCTGCATAAAGAGCAGACAAAAACTGTCCCATTTCTTTGCCAAATACACCGACTGCATACCGGGGATTGGCATAACTGTTTTCATAATTTGCAGGCAAAATATCTTCATATAATTTGTAGTTTCCTGCTTCCAGTTCTTCCAAGGATGCAGTCTGAAGCTTTCCTGCCAAAATCCATTGTCTGTTTTCTTCTATCTGTAAAAGGAAATCAGCCACTGTCTCAAAGTATACCTGATATTTCTGTTGTAATTTCTTCTCTGACTTAATTTCTTTAATACGTTCCATTGAAAGTTCTAATCTTTCTAACATTTTACCTTCTCCCATTACTATATCTGTCTGCTTTATCTGTCAGACTTTTCAATTCTATCTCTTAAATCCCATATGCCCCTGCATACAAAATCACACTGATGCATCCCAGTGCCATTACATTCAATATCATTCCCAAATAAGGAAAGAACATAAATTTATCATGTTCTTTTTTGCCCAGATATCCAAGCACCAGTCCCGTAGCAGAAAAAACAGTAATCATCAAGCCTACCACTCCCATATTGGTAGATGCTTCTCCTCTTGCAAGAAAGGTCTGATAAACTGCCACTCCCACCGATACCAGTGAAATGACGCCTAAAATGGTAGACATAATACCTTTTTCCGGATGTTTTTTGTTGGTAAACTTATATCTTTTTGATTGTTCCATGACTCCTCCAACCAACGTCAAAAAGGTCCTCCCGGACCTTTTTGTATATTTTTATCTTATTTTACACCATATAATGCATAATAGTCATCAATAGCTTTTTTCATTATATCGTCAATTAATACTTTTCCCTGACATTCTCTGTTGTAAAGGTATTCTACAACTTCGCTCATATCAACGATTGCTGCTGTATCAAAGCCGTATAATTCTTTTACTTCGTCAAGAGCACATTTATCCTGACTCTTACCAAATTCCATACGGTTTAAGGAAACCATAAGACCTACGATAGTAACATCTGCAGCACCTTTTACCTTTGGTACTGTTTCTTCCATGGATTTACCGGATGTGGTTACATCTTCAATCATAATAACTCTGTCGCCATCCTGTAATTTGCTTCCGAGGAAACTTCCTTTGTCAGCACCGTGATCTTTTTCTTCTTTACGATCAGAGCAGTAACGAACTTCTTTACCATATAATTCGCTGTATGCCATTGCTGTTACTACTGCAAGAGGAATTCCTTTGTAAGCAGGTCCGAATAATACGTCAAAATCATCACCGTATTTGTCGTGAATTGCTTTTGCGTAATATTCACCTAATCTTTTTAACTGGGAACCTGTTACATATCCGCCTGCATTCATAAAGAATGGGGATTTTCTTCCGCTCTTTAATGTAAAATCACCAAATTTTAAAACCTGGCTTTCTACCATAAACTCTATAAATTCCTGCTTGTGTGCTTCCATTGTCTCTTGACCTCCTGTATTTACGGGCTATCCGTCTTTTACTCTTTTTGTGAAATTCCTTTTCAAATTCTTTATTATACTACCATAAAACCTTTTATTTATCAACGATTTATGTTATTGTTCACACAATCATAAAATGCGTTATATGAGCCATATATCAAGCCTTTCTTTGTGTATACACAGCTCAACACTCTACATCATCCCTTCACATACCTCTGGTTTCTGCTATTTGGCTTGTCCGGAATTGTCATACGAATCAAATTCATATCAATCGCAGGGCGCAAATAATTCCTACGGAAACCTTCTTTAGATTTCAATCCCAATTTATCCATTAACGTATTACTTGTATAAGGAACATCATATTCCATAACCTCAAGCAACCTTTTAAGGTATTCAGAAAGATATTCGTTATCCTCCCTAACCTGAGCAGATACATCATCTAAAATCTTATCAATCTGAGACAACATAAACTCTATGAAAAGAGTAGATTCTCCTTCTACATGGCACCGCGCAATTACCTCGTAGTATTCCTTTTGAAATTTCTCTATCCGGCTCTCTATCGGAATATATTCAAATACAGGTTTCCATTTCGCAAGCATTGCTGTATGCCACAATCTGGCCATTCTGCCGTTACCATCAGCAAAAGGATGAATGAAGACAAATTCATAATGAAATACACTACTCATAATCAACGGATGGACATTATTCTTTTCTTCTTTCATCCATGCAAAAAGGTCATCCATTAACTGTGGCACAAACTGAGCCTGTGGTGCCATAAAGATACATTCATCTCCATTAAATACCCCTTCTTCACCTCTACGAAAATCTCCGGACTCTTCCACAACATATTTGGTCATGATGCCATGAAACAGTTTTATACTTTTTATACTAAACGGCTGTATTTCGGAAAATCTCTCATAAGCAGCATAAGCATTTTTAACTTCTTGAATTTCCTTTTGCTCACCAAGCACCATCTTACCGTTGATTACATCCCTTACCTGCCCCAAGGAAAGAGAATTTGCTTCTATCTTCAACGAAGAATGAATTGACTTAATTCTGTTATTCCTTCTTAAATGCGGTTTCGATTCCAAATTACTGATAGCAGAAATACGACCAACTTTCTCTGAGATGGATGATACATATGCCAATATCTCATTTGTAATTGTAAAAGGTGGTTTATATTCTCCCATAAAATACCTCCAATAACTTTTTGCAACATCTTGCGTATTATCTTGCGTACTTTCTTGCTCTATTATACATCATAAACATTAAAAATCAACCGAATTATGTCATTTCAAAAATTGCACAATCTATTGCAAAAAAGGAATACTTTGTGCAATTTTCAAAAAACATATAATACAAAACCCATGTACCTGCCTCCCGGCATGCACATGGGTCTCTACACCATTTTCCATATGATGTTTCAAGTCATCCAAGGACAATTTTACCTGATACCCGATTTTCCCTCCGCTAAAAATAATGGTATCAAAATCTGTATCCTTCCCCAAAACCTTTTGTTTAAATACCATGTGATATCAATTAACATATTTTTCTCTTTGTTCGCTTCTATTGCATTCCTAATATTCAAAGTAAGCATACGTAAAGTAAAATCAGATTTCAATAGTACTATGAAAAAGCTATAACTTATTTTACGTCTACTAACAAAGCTGAAAAGGGCTGCAGAGAACAACGAATTCTATCATGTCCAAGCCATAGTATTTTGCTATCCACAGGTGTTCTTCCATTGTAACATTCCCAATCACTATATAGTAAAATCTTTGCTTCTTTCACACCTTCCACTCTAACCTCATAGTTTTCCTGAAAAAGATCGCTAAAATTAAATATGGCAATAATTTTTTGTTCCTCACACTGTCTTAAGATGGTATAAATACGCCGTTCCTCCTGGCTGCAGTCCAGCCACCGAAAACCTTCTTCCTTATAATCCCATCCGTAAAGTGCCGGATAGTCCAAATAAATATGATTTAAATTCTTCATATAGTAATAAAAAGAATCATGGATAGGATATTTTCTAATTTCCCAATCTTGTTCTCTTTTTTCATCCCATTCTCGCAACTGTCCGATTTCATTTCCCATGAAATTCAGTTTTTTCCCCGGATGAACCATCATATAGGTATACAAAGCCCTTGCCTGTGGAAACTTATCCTCGTACTGTCCATTCATTTTCTGCAAAATAGTAGCCTTTCCATGGACCACTTCATCATGAGAAAAAGGAAGCAAATAAGACTCATTTCTAAAGTACATCATAGAAAACGTAATCTTATGATAGTTAGGAACTCTCAAACAAGGCGCCATCTGAAAATATTCCAAGGTATCATGCATCCATCCCATATCCCATTTATAATCAAATCCTAGACCTCCATGAGAAACTTCCTTTGTCACACCCGGATAATTAGAAGAATCTTCTGCAACAAGAATACAACCCGGATTAATAACTTTTAATTCACGATTCATAGCCTTAATAAAATCTACCGCATTTCCATTAACCCCTCGTTTTTCATCTCCCTGCCAATGGATGATACGACTGATGGCATCCATGCGAAGTCCGTCGAAATGAAATTCTTTTAACCAATAGTTGGCCGCTGATTGCAAAAAGCTTCGAACTTCCCCCCTGGAATGCATAAAATTACAGCTTCCCCATTCACTCACACCTACATCACTATGAGGATATTCATACAATGTACTGCCATCATATCGTGCAAGACCATAATCATCTATTGCAAAATGCACTGGTACAAAATCCAGAATGACACCAATATCATTCTGATGCAGTCGATCTATCAGCATCTTCAATTCTTTTCCCGTGCCATAACGACTTGTAGGCGCAAAAAATCCGGTATTCTGATAGCCCCAGCTTTCATCACACGGATGCTCGCTGATAGGCATCAATTCTACATAGTTATAACCACTTTCTTTTACGTATTTTATTAAGGGTTCTGCCAACTCATCATATCGATAAAAATCCATATTCCCTTCTGCCTTTTTTCTCCAAGACCCCAAATGCAATTCGTAAATATTTAATGGTTTCTCCTTACAATCACTTCTTTTTTGCATCCATATCTCATCCCGGAAGTGATAATCATACAATTTTCGGATGACAGATTTATGTTCCGGACGTATCTGCATTCCAAAGCCATAGGGATCACAGTGATCTGTATAACCCCCATCCTGCCCATAAATCCGATATTCATAACATTCTCCCAGCTTGGCATCCGATACGTATACTTCATAAAAATTACCATCTAACACACGATGCATTTCTATATTTTGACAATTCCATAACAACACAACTCCTTTGGCACCGGGTGCATAAGTACGAAACACAACCCCTTCTTCTTCTTTGTGTGCTCCTAACCATTCATAAGCATAAAAAGATTTTCCTGTATAAAATTCATATGTATTCATAACTTTACCATCCTCTATTAATTGACCAGTGTCTATTTTTTACTTATACTCATGTTATCAATATTCTTTACAAATTCCTATTTTCTTTTTTATAACTTTGTCAAATATTAGACTCAATTCAAAAAATGACTAGAAAGGAACTATAGAATGGATTTACGAGAGAAGAAAACAAAAAGAAATATAAAAAATGCCTTTATAAAATTGCGTTCAACCAAACCCTTGGAACGAATTACGATAAAAGAACTAGTAGAATCTGCTGAAATAAGCAAAGCAACTTTTTATCTGCATTATCGGGATATTTATGATCTCTCAGATTCTCTTCAAAAAGAACTGATTCAGAATATTTTGCAGAGCCTGGATCAACCTGAATTATTTTTAACAGACACAACAGCTTTTACTTCTGCTCTTTTTTATGCTTTTTCCGCTCATCATTCCATGATTGAAATCTTATTTTCCGGATCTCAGTCCGCCGTTTTGCCCTTAAGCATAGAAAAAGAGCTAAGGGAATATATCTTTAAAATCATTCCTTCAGCTCGTGATAATGCCAAATTTAATATTCTGCTTACCTATCAAATTTTAGGTGGATATCATGCATATCAACAGTATCACCAAAATTATGGTATTGATTACATTGTGGATGTTATTAGGGAAATTACCAGCAATTCGCTTCCTACACTGTAGAAAAATACACATAGTTCACATTACAACAATTCCTGATTATATACAGCCCTTACACCACCAATGAATTTCGGACGTGTTCTTGCGGCAACAACAGTTGCTTCTCCAATCTTATTATGTTCCAGACGAACAGGCACAGCCACCCTTTTTAAATGCATACCAATTAAGGTAGAACCAATATCAATTCCTGCATCCGCCTTGATTTCTTCTACTACTACAGGATGTGTAAAACCATGATATGCTGCTGTCGCAAGAGAACCTCCTGCTTTTGGCTGTGGTACCACATTTACCGTTTCCGCAAATGGTACTGCTTCCTTCTCAACAATAATGGCACGATTTAAATGTTCACAACACTGGATTGCAAGGTAAATTCCTTTTTCTTTTGCATAATCATACAACGCATCAAAAAGAAGCTTGGCGACTTCGGGACTGGAATTAGTTCCGATTTTTGCTCCCGTAACTTCACTGGTAGAACAGCCAACTACAAAAACATTTCCCTTTTGCAAATTTGCTTTTTCTCCCATTTCTTCCATGATAATTTTTGTTTGTATATATATATTCTCTTTCATACTGCTTTTTATTCCTTTCATAATACATCATATTCCTCAGACACTTTGGTATCATACCAATTTCCCCCTCGTCAGAGATAGCTTCTATCCCTTCACTGCCTACCACTACGTCCAGGCATCATCCATGGGTTTAAATGTATATGAATAATCTACTTTTAAATCTCGAAAATAATATTCTTTATCACGTTCTGTGATTTCTCTTAATACACGACAAGGATTTCCTACTGCCACCACATTTGCAGGTATATCTCGCGTCACAATACTTCCTGCACCGATTACTGCATTATCTCCGATAGTAACTCCGGGGAGTACCACAGAATGCGCCCCAATCCAAACATTATTTCCTATATGAATTGGAAGAGAATAATGTGCGACCATTTCTCTGTACAGAGGATAAACCGGATGACCTGTAGTACAAAGAGTTACATTAGGTCCAATCATCACTTTATCTCCAATATAAATCTCTCCATCATCCACCAATACTAAATTGAAATTCGCATAAAAATTTTCTCCCAAATGTACATGCTTTCCATATGACATATGTACCGGAGGTTCGATAAATACATTCTGTCCACAACTTCCCAAAAGTGATTTCATAATTTGTGTTCTTCTGGCACCTTCTCTTGGGCGAGTGTTGTTATAGTCATAAATCACTTCCTTACAGTAATCCCGTTCCTCTTGAAGTTCCATTTCCTGCTGACGGTCTATAGGATCCTTGTGTCCATGTTCGTAAAATATCATTCCATTGTTAATTCTGTCTCGTAAATGCATTTCATAATTCTCCTTTATAAATTTATTCTAATCCATTTCTCTGTTTTTCTTAACTGATACAAATAAATATTACTGGCATAATAATATCATTTGAAAGGGCCTTTGTTATCTTAAAATTACAAACGCCACTATTCTTCATTTTTCTGATATTCCAAAATATCCCCCGGCTGACATTCCAAAACTTCACAAATTGCTTCCAAAGTAGAAAACCGGATGGCACTTACCTTTCCTGTTTTTATTTTTGACAGATTCACATTAGAAACACCAACCCGCTCAGACAATTCGTTTAAACTCATTTTTCGGTCCGCCATGACTCTATCCAGACGTAAAATAATTTTTCCCATTTCTCCTCCTACAAGGTTTCATCTGATAATTTCTGAAGTTCTGCTCCATATTGAAAAATGTAAGACAATAAAAAGAACACTGCAGCAATTACCAAAAACGTAGTATCTAATGATACTGATAATTCGACACTTGTAACTATTTCCGGTTGAAACAGTTCACTAATATGATAAGCATTGAAAGTAGCTGTATCAACAATTAGCTTTATAATTGACCAAATACCTCCTCCAATCAGTGTCAAAATCCCAAGATTTTTTAAATTTTTTGAAATGCCTTCATCAAAAGGAAGTCCTTCTTTCATAGGCTTAAGAATTTCCCGGGCAATTTTCACTCCACAAAGCACAAAAAAAGTAACTAAAAACACCATAAATGTTCCGGAAAAAAATTGGATATTTGTATAGGTAACAGAAGGAGCATATTCCGGTACAATTCCCAGTTTCACACTTCCTAAGGTTAATATCAGATATTCTCTAAGTATGTTTTGGTCTTTCAAAACTTCTCCAAATATAATAATCACAATCACAAGAAACAGTATCGCTGCCCCTATGTTTATATAGAAAATAAATTTTGCAACAGAATCAAGTGTATTGGCAATTTTCTTTAGTTTTTCCATATTGTTACCTCCAAATCTCTTCTGATTTATATCTGTATAATATCATTGAATTGTATGAAAATCAATATATTTTTAATATTTATCATTAATAATTTAATTTATTACGTGTAACACTATGTATTTGCATCAATTTAAAGTTTATATTAGTAAGTTAAAACTACAAAACCCACGTCCCTGCCTCCCGGCAAGCACATGGGTCTCTACATTTAACATCTTTGGGACTTTGCTCCCACTATTCAAACTTCGCAATTACTTCTTCATTTGCTTTCATTGCATCTTTTTCCATCTGCACTCTCTGAGCCAAAAGTTTTTCTTTGATTTCAGGATGGCTTACACCGATAATCTGCAATGCCAGCCATGCAGCATTTTTACCGCCATTGATGGCAACGGTTGCAACCGGAATTCCCGGCGGCATCTGTACGATAGAATAAAGAGCGTCTGTACCATCTAAAACAGAACCGGAAAGCGGTACACCGATAACAGGAAGTACTGTCTGGGATGCAACTACACCCGGAAGTGCTGCTGCCATACCTGCTGCTGCGATAATTACTTCTGTTCCGTTGTTATTGGTTTCTTCAATAAATGCAGAAAGACCTGCATGTGCACGATGTGCAGAAAGGCATCTTACATCTACTTTTACTCCGTGATCTTTTAAAATCTGTATTGCCGGTTCTACTTTCGGGATATCACTTGTAGAACCCATAACGATAGCAACTCTCATGTTGTATTTCCTTTCCATAAATCTATTATTTATACAATTTTTCACTTCAATTATTTATTATTTTCCTGCTAATGCGCTCTTAATATCTTCTCTCATATCGATAACAGCCTGACGGGATGCATCTGCAAAGTTAGCTGCTCCGATTTCAGCATACTGTGCCTGCTGGTGAGCTGCGATAATACCTCTGGAAGAATTAACGATTGCGCCTAAACCATCTTTGTTGAAGAAATGAACAAGGTCTGCACCTTTTCCGCCCTGAGCACCGTAACCCGGAACTAAGATAAAGCTCTTAGGCATGATTTCACGAAGAACTTTACCCATTTCAGGATAAGTAGCACCAACTACCGCACCAATGTAGCTATAGGAATCACCCATGAAGTCAGAACCCCATTCTACTACTTTTTCAGCCACCCATTCATATAACGGTCTTCCGTCAATTAATCTATCCTGGAATTCTCCGCTGCTTGGATTGGATGTTTTAACTAAGATGAAAAGACCTTTCTTTTCTTCCTGACAAACTTTTTTGAATGGATTGATAGTATCGGAACCCATGTATGGAGCTAAAGTTGCGAAATCTTCATCAAATCCGTAGAAAGAGTTACTTCCCACCTGAACTTTACCCATATGTCCTACTGCGTAAGCTTCAGATGTGGAACCGATGTCACCACGTTTGATATCACCGATAACTACTAAATCTTTGGATTTACAGTATTCGATGGTTTTCTTGTATGCAACAAGTCCTGGAATACCAAACTGTTCATACATAGCAATCTGTGGTTTAACCGCAGGAATCAAATCATAAATATTATCTACAATAGCTTTATTATACTGCCAGATAGCTTCTGCCGCACCTTCTAATGTTTCGCCGTGTTCTGCGAAAGCAGCTTTGGTAATGTGTTCCGGAATGAATTTCATCATCGGATCAAGACCAACTACGATAGGAGCTTCTGTTTTTTTAATTTTCTCAACTAATTTGTTAATCATATTTTATCCCTCTCATTTTTTAATATTTGTTTTAAAAGTGCCTTAGACACTCTCTATCTCATACTTTTATGCATAAATTAAGGATTCATAATTATGAATCCTTAATTACTGTTTTTATTTTACACTAATTTTTTATTTTTGCATATACGATACTACATACTTTTTCAGATTTCATATCCTGTTTATAAATTATCTGCATACTTTTTAATATTTGATGCATTTACATATTTATGTACGCCTTCTTTGTCCACTACCACAAAAGTCGGAGCCTGCATTACTTTGTACTGCTGTGTCAATTCCACTTCTTCTTCCGCATCTACCAGAATATAGTCTTCATCCTTTAAATATTCTTTTGCTACACGGCAGTTAGGACATGTTTTTGTAGTAAACAAATATTTTACAGCAGTATCGGATACTTCCTGTTCCTCATCTGCAAGACGGTTCAAAGTTGGTTTTCTTTTAAGAACGGAAGTAGCAACATCATATTCCTTACGGTTTGCATATTCCTGTAACTTACCATCGTTCCAGTTCTGTACCGGTCTGTAGTACCCTGTGATTCGGCTATATACTTCTGTTGGTGCCTGACAATGTGGACAGATTGGTTCCTCTCCGGCAATGTATCCATGCTGTCTGCAAATAGAATATGTAGGAGACAATGTATAGTATGGAAGTTTGTAATTTTCAGCAATGGTTCTAACCAATTCCGCAGCTGCTTTCCAATCCGGTAATTTTTCTCCAAGGAATGCATGGAATACAGTACCGGAAGTATATAATGTCTGTAATTCATCCTGAATATCTAAAGCATCAAAAATATCACTTGTAAATTCTACAGGTAAATGAGAGGAGTTTGTATAATATGGAGTATCTCCTTCTTTCCCGGCTGTTTTGATGGATGGCCATCTCTTCTTATCATGTTTTGCAAGACGATAAGTTGTACTTTCTGCCGGAGTTGCTTCCAAGTTGTATAAATCACCATACTGTTCCTGATAATCAGAAAGACGTTTTCTCATATGATTTAATACTTCCTGTGTAAATTCCTGTGTCTTGGCATTAGTCATATCTGCACGTAACCAGTTTGCATTCAAACCAACCTCGTTCATACCGATAAGACCAATGGTAGAGAAATGGTTATCAAAACTTCCTAAATATTTTCGTGTGTATGGATATAATCCTTCATTTAATAATCTGGATATAACACCTCGTTTGATTTTCAAACTTCTTGCTGCAATATCCATCATTCTGTTAAGACGTTTGTAGAAATCATCTTTATTAGCGGAAAGGTACGCAATACGTGGCATATTAATTGTTACAACACCAACACTACCTGTACTTTCGCCGGAACCAAAATATCCGCCTGTTTTCTTACGAAGTTCTCTAAGGTCAAGACGAAGTCTGCAACACATGGAACGTACATCACTTGGTTCCATATCTGAATTAATATAGTTGGAGAAATACGGAGTACCATATTTCGCTGTCATTTCAAATAAAAGTCTGTTGTTTTCTGTATCAGACCAATCAAAGTCACTTGTAATGGAATAAGTTGGAATAGGATACTGGAATCCTCGTCCGTTAGCATCTCCTTCAATCATGGTTTCGATAAATGCTTTATTTACCATATCCATTTCTTTTTTACAATCCTTGTAACAGAAATCCATTTCCTTACCGCCTACAATGGCAGGAAGTTCTGCAAGGTCAGCAGGAACCGTCCAGTCCAAAGTAATGTTACTGAAAGGTGCCTGAGTTCCCCAACGGCTAGGTGTATTTACACCATAAATAAAGGCTTCAATACATTTTTTAACTTCTCTATAGGAAAGGTTGTCTACTTTTACAAATGGTGCAAGGTAAGTATCAAAGGAAGAAAATGCCTGAGCCCCTGCCCATTCATTCTGCATAATTCCAAGGAAGTTAACCATCTGATTACATAATACAGATAAATGTGCTGCCGGCGCGGAAGTAATCTTACCGGTTACCCCTCCTAAACCTTCTGTAATCAACTGTTTTAAACTCCATCCTGCACAGTATCCTGTTAACATGGATAAATCATGGATATGAATATCTGCATTTCTGTGAGCTTCTGCAATTTCCTGATCGTAAATTTCAGACAACCAATAATTGGCTGTAACAGCACCGGAGTTACTTAAGATAAGACCTCCGACAGAATATGTAACTGTAGAGTTTTCTTTTACTCGCCAGTCTTCTACCTTTACGTAACTGTTTACTACATCTTTGTAATCCAAAATAGTAGATTTCATATTACGCATTTTTTCTCTCTGTTTACGATAAAGAATAAATGCCTTCGCTGCTTCCGCAAAACCCGCATGCTCTAATGTTTTCTCCACACTATCCTGAATGTCTTCTACATGAATGGCACCTTCTTTCACCTTAGGCTGAAAATCTGCCACTACTCTTAAAGATAACAAATCTACAATATCATTATTAAATTGTACATCTGTTGCATTAAATGCTTTGATAATCGCATCACTGATTTTGTTAATTGTAAAATCATTTACTTCCCCGTCTCTTTTTACAACCCGAAACATTTCTTTCCTCCGTTCATTATCCTTTGTTTCTTGCAAATACGTGTCACTTCTCCATGACACTCCTGTCACTTCTCTTATTTATTAATAACTAAATCGTGTTAATCCCAAGTCTAGCATCCTCCGATATAAAAGTCAACAAAAAACACAAGATATTTGGTGTTATTTAATTAATCCACACCATATCTTGTGTCTTATTTTCACTTATCTTGACTTTAAAAATTCGTATTCTCTGACGGCATCCAAATCATCCGGATAAATTTGCAGATAATTCCTCATTAATACATTTGCCTGGTCAAATTCTCCCAAGTATTCGTAAGCAACAATCTGATTAAACTTCAATACCTGAGTCATAGTCGGATCTTCCAATGCCAGCGCCTGGTCAAAATAATCCAACGCACTTTCGGCATCTCCTCCCTGAAGTTTACACATTCCTAAACGATTAAGCAGAAGTACATTGTCCGGATGGTCTGTGAGATAATTACTGTAAATGCTTGCTGCATAATTATAGTCACCCATCTTCTCATAGGTCTGTCCTAACAGCAATACTACTTCCGCATTTTTATTTCCTTTACCGGATTCCAAATAGTTACGGGCATTTTCATAATCTCCCAAATAGTAACTTAATCTTCCTTTATCATATTCCGAAATCTTCTTCTCATTGCTTCCGAGAGCTGCCTGAAGATAAGCTTTCCCTTCGTTCCCATATCCTTTTTCCATTAAAGCCTTAGCAATTTCTATACGTAAATCATAATCAGAAGAATTTTTACTTAATGCAATATCAAAGTCCGTTTTTGCCTCTGTTACTTTTCCTTCTTCCAAATATACCAATCCTCTTAAGTAATGGGCTTCCCTATCATCTCTCAAATCCAAAATTGCAGAATAAACCTTTCCTGCCTCTGACACCTGACCACTTTTAAAATATGCTGTTGCCAGATAATAATTAGTATCAAAATCAAAGTCATCCACAAATTCATTACTATAAGATAAGGCTGTTATAAACTGTTCAATAGCTTCCTCATATTGGGCCATCCCCAGATATACAAGCCCCCGTCCTCTGGCAATTTCCTGAGGATTTTCCATTGCTTCTTCCGCTGCATCAAAACAAGCTGTTGCTTTTTCATATTCTAATGCGGTTACGGCATCAAACCCCTGTCTTATATTTTCTCTGCTTTTATTGGTATTACATCCGCTCAAAACTGTCATCACAATTAATATTGCCGCAACAGCTTTCACATTTCTCTTACGCATGTCTTTCATCCCGACTTTCTATTACTTTACGTTCTTCTATCATAACAAACCATGAATTGTTTCGCAACATACTATTTAGACATACTTACTTTTGATATTGCAACCCACTAAAAAACGCGGACATATTCTGTCCGCGTTTTTCATACACTATTAATTTCCATTATAAATTAATCTATGGCTTATGATATTCCTCTCATTAACCCTTAACAGCACCTGCCGCAACACCTTTGATAATGTGTTTCTGACCTGCTAAGTATACGATAATGATTGGAATAATTGTAAGCATGATACATGCCATCATCGGTCCCATTTCAACTCGACCGTAGCTTCCGCGGAAGTACTGAATTAACATAGGAACAGTTTTGTATTTTTTGATATCAAGTACAAGTGTTGGAAGTAAGTAGTCGTTCCATACCCACATTGCCTGTAAGATACCTACGGATACTAATGTTGGTTTTAACATTGGTAATACAATCATGAAGAAGGTCTGAATTGGTGTACATCCATCAATCATAGCGGCTTCTTCAATTTCCAACGGAATACCTTTCATAAATCCGGTAATCATAAATACCGCAAGACCTGCACCAAAACCAAGATAAATAACCCAAATATTCCATGGAGTATTTAATTTTAATCTATCAGCAGTTGAAGACAATGTATACATTACCATCTGGAAAGGTACTACCATAGAAAATACACAAAGATAATAGAACACAGTTGAAAATACACTCTTAACACGAGCTATGTACCACGCACTCATAGAGCAGAACAAAAGAATGGCTGCTACTGAGCTGATAGTGATAAATAAACTGAATCCTAAACTCTTTAAGAATCCCTGTGCCTGAATAGCATTAACATAGTTGGTTAAACCATCAAAGGTTTCTGCTGTCGGTAATACAAAAGCACCATCTGTTGTAATAGAATTTTCCTTTTTCAAAGAGTTAATTAAAATCATAAAAATCGGGAAAATATATGCTAATGACAACACACTAAGGATTATACTAAAAACATTATTTAAAGCTTTTGATTTGCTGCTGTTCATTACTGCTGTACCTCCTTAGAATGTGTTGCTCTAAACTGAATTAAGGATATTACAATAACCATAATACAGAAGATAACGGCTTTTGCCTGACCAATACCTTTCCATGCTGCACCTGCACGAGCATAGAATGTATTGTAAATGTTTAATGCTAACATTTCAGTTGCATGAGCAGGTTCACCGGCTGTTAATGCCAAGTTCTGGTCAAACAACTTGAATGAGTTTGTCAATGTTAAAAATACACAAATTGTGATAGATGGCATTACCATTGGTAATTTAACTTTAATTAAAGTTTCCCAAGCTGTTGCACCATCAATCGCTGCTGCTTCTGTCAATGCTTCCGGAACATTCTGGATACCTGCGATATAGATAATCATCATGTAACCAATCTGCTGCCAGCACATCAAAATAATTAATCCCCAATAACCTGCTGTAGTATTTAATGCAAGTAATGGTTCTGCAACTAATGATAATACACAGTTAATTAAAATCTGCCAAATGTACCCCAAAACAATACCGCCAATTAAGTTTGGCATAAAAAATACTGTTCTGAAAATATTAGTTCCTTTTAAATTATCTCTGGTTAAAATCAATGCAAATGTAAAAGCAATTATATTAATGGATAACACAGAAACGATAGCAAAAAGAGCTGTAAACCAAAACGCATCCAGGAAAGATGCATCCTGAAATACTTTTACATAATTGCCAAGGCCGATAAATTTCGCATTTTTAATTGTCGTAAACTGACAAAAAGAAAGATATAAACCTTGGATAAATGGATAAACGAATCCAATAAGAAATGCTGCAAATGTTGGTAATACAAACAACGGAGCATATTTTCTTAACGCTTTCTCCATAGTAACCTCCTCATAGAACCACGAAAATTAATGTAAAGAAAGTTTACATCTAAAAACAGGGCAGGCATTCCTGCCTGCCCTTCATTCATAATTTATTTAAATTAGTTAGCTAAGCTGTATTCTGTTGCCCATCCGTCAACGAATGCTGCAACTACTGCATCCCAGTTAGCATCTGTCTGATCTGCTGCATAAGCTGTTAATGCAGATCCTACACCATTTTTCCATTCTTCAGATGGCATTGTTGTGAAGTTCCAAGATACCGGATTTTTGCCAGCTGCTGTATAAGCTGTATCCTGTTTTACGAAAAGGTTTGGAGATTCTGCTGCAGCTTTGAAAGGAATTACAAATCCCATATCATTAGCCATAGCTGTTGTTCCTTTTTCGCTTGTTACACACCATGCAAGGAAATCTAATGTAGCCTGAATGTCAGCTTCGTCAGCTGTAGAGTTTACACACCAGAAGTTTTCTGTACCTGTACAAAGACCCTGATTAGCTTCATCACCTGCTCCAACGTAAATTGGAATCATAACTAAATCATCATCTGTGTAAGCACCTTCTGCTGTTAAGCTACCGTATTCCCAAGAACCATTCTGGAAGAATGCTGCTTTACCTTCTAAGAATTCAGCTCTGGAATCATCACCTGTTTTAGCAGATAATCCTGCAGGATCACATGTAGAGTTGTTGATGTATAAATCCCAGATAGCTTTGTAGTTATCTAAGTAAGAACCTTTGATAGCTGCTGTAGAGGAGATTCCATCTTCCTGATATTCAAAGTAAATTGGTAAGTTAGCAAGGTGTGTTTTAAATCTCCAGTCAGAAGATCCATCCATACCTGCAGAAGAGAATGCAGAGAATCCAAGTTCAGCAGAACGAGCTGTAATATCTTCTGCACAAGCTTTTAAATCTTCAAAAGAATCGATTTCAGCTACATCATAACCTGCTTTAGCAAGTAATGTTTTGTTAGCAATAAGACCATAGGATTCGATAACGTAACCGATACCGTAAACTACGTCACCTTCTTTTAATGCAAATGCATCGTTTGTAAGTTCTGTATAAACTTTAGATCCTGCTAAGTCATAGCAGTAATCTTTCCAGTTAGCAAGACCTACAGGTCCGTTAACCTGGAATAATGTAGGAGCAGAGCTCTTACCCATTTCACTCATAAGAGTAGTTTCATACTGTCCGCTGGCTGCTGTAACAACAGTTACTTCTACACCTGTTTCTTCTGTGTAAGCTTTTGCTAAATTCTGCCAAGCTTCATCCTGTTCAGGTTTGAAGTTTAAGTAATAAACAGATCCGCCTTCTGCAGACACTGTTTCTTCAGCCGGAGCTTCTTCTGTTGTTTCTGTAGATACAGGAGCTTCTTCTGCTGTACCGCCACAACCAACAAGGAGAGTTGCTACCAAGCTTACGCTTAATAAAGCGCTAAGGAGTTTCTTTTTCATAACTTTTCCCTCTTTCTTTCTTTTTTGATATGCATTATGTATAGGTCATATCTACCTATTTTAAAAAACATTTTCTTCGAAGAAAATCATAGAAAACGTTTTCACTATGTTTAAATATGATATCATTTTTTTTCATAATATTCAATAGTTAATTTGTATTTTTTAGTTGTTTCTTCGTCATTTTGCCACTTTTTGACTCTTTTTGACTCTTTTTGAATTTTGTTATATTTTTTCAAAAAATTAGTTGACAAATCATTTAAAAAATATTATTATATAATTCGTTCAGAGAACATAATATATGCACGAGTGGCTCAGTGGTGGAGCATCGCCTTGCCAAGGCGAGGGCCGCGGGTTCGAATCCCGTCTCGTGCTTCTTTTATTTTAACGGAAACCGTGAATTTATCAGGGTTTCCGCTTTTTTATGTCTACAAAAACTT
>JAFXGP010000130.1 GCA_017521195.1 Lachnospiraceae bacterium | reverse complement strand
TGTGCAGAAACAATAACACCTGTTGTACCACAAACTTTAGATAATTCTTCAACACACATAGCATATGTTAAAGCATCACAACCCTGTCCGCCGTATTCCTTTGGTACAGGAATTCCAAGGAAACCATATTTAGCCATTTTTTCAACTGTTTCTCTTGGGAATCTTTCTTCTTCATCAACCTCCTGAGCAAGAGGTTTTACTTCTTTTTCAGCGAATTCTTTAAATAACTGTCTCGCCATTTCATGTTCTTTGCTTAAAGTAAAATCCATGATCTTTATTCCTTTCATTTTTTATCCGGAACTTCCCGCATCTTAACACGTTCCGTCCCGGATGTATGTTATTAATAAATTATCTTTAACTTATTTTGTGTAATCGTAGAAACCTTTACCTGTTTTCATACCAAGCTGTTTACCACGAACCATTTTCTTAAGAAGTGTGTGTGGACGGTATTTTGGATCGCCTGTTTCGTCATAAAGAACGTTCATGATAGCTAATACGATATCAAGACCTACTAAGTCACCTAATGCTAAAGGTCCCATTGGATGGTTAGCACCCAATTTCATAGCTTTGTCGATACCTTCTACAGATGCAATACCTTCTGCATAGATACCAATTGCTTCGTTGATCATTGGGATTAAAATTCTGTTTACAACAAAGCCCGGAGCTTCTTCTACCTGTACAGGATCTTTTCCGATTTCAACGGAAATTTCTTTGATTTTTTCAACTGTTTCTGCAGGTGTGTTAAGACCGGCGATAACTTCAACTAATTTCATTCTGTTTGCAGGGTTGAAGAAATGCATACCGATAACTGCTCTGTCTAATCCTGCACCGATTTCAGTGATGGATAAAGAAGATGTATTAGTAGCAAAAATACAGTGTGCAGGAACGATATCCTGTAATTCTTTGAATGTCTGCTGTTTTACGGACATAACTTCTAATGCTGCTTCTACTACCAAATCAGCATCTGTACAAATATCTTTTGTACCTGTTTTGATTTTAGCTAATACACCGTCAGCGTATTCCTGTGTGATTTTTCCTTTTGCAATTAATTTGCTGTATCCTTTTGCGATTCTTGCTTTGCCGTTTGCAGCAAATTCATCATTAATATCGCAAAGATATACTTCATATCCTTCTGTTTCAGCAAATGCCTGTGCAATTCCGGCTCCCATAGTACCGGCTCCGATAATACCAACTTTCATGGTCATATCCTCCTCATTATCTCTTTTTTCTATGTTAAGTTTTATTGCTTAGCAGTTTTTGAATGGTGCTTTTACTTTTTCTTTGTTTTTGTCTAAGAAGAATGCCATTCCATATTTCTGGTCTTCTGTTTCGAAACAGTCACCAAATAATTTTTCTTCGATTACGATTGCGGCATCCATATCAACATCTAAACCTTCGTTGATTGCTTTTTTACAGTTACGTACTGCGATTGGAGCGTTTTTAGCAATACCTGCTGCCATTTTTTCTGCTGCCGGCATTAATTCTTCCTGTGTATAAACAGCGTTTACAAGACCGATTCTGTAAGCTTCGTCAGCTTT
>JAFXGP010000129.1 GCA_017521195.1 Lachnospiraceae bacterium | reverse complement strand
TTTTTCAAGACCAAATGTTTCACCATCTTTAATTGGCATATCAGTTACAACTGTACCTGGAGAGTTTTTAGCTAATTCATAAGCTTCTTTTAATGTGTTAACTTTAACAACATTGTTTCCGTAAAAAGCTGCTTCGATAATGGAACGGGTTTTAGAAAAACCAACTTTACCTGCACCAATTTCGGAAATTGGATAATATGCTTTTGTTGACATATCAATTCCTCCTTAAAATTATGTATATTTCACCGCTCTTGGCGGTTCCTGTCTTTCATGCGATAATTCACCGCATATCATAGATATTATGGCAGAAGGAAAAATAAAAGTCAATATTTTTCCTCCCGAATTACTTTTAAATTCATATTATTTACAAACTATTTACAATTAACTTGCAACATTTTAACAAATAATAAAATAAACCCAGTTACTCTTTCTTAAATTTCTCTGGTTACCTGCTTTAACCATGCTGCCTCTTCTTCTGTCATTAAAGGAGATATCTTATTATAAACATCTTTATGATAATGATTTAAGTTTTCAATATCTTTTCTTTCCATAATAGAAATATCAATTAAATCTAAGTCGATTGGTGCGAATGTTAAACTTTCAAAATACATAAATTGTCCGTCACCATTCTTTTCACCATTTTTTGTAACCATGATATTTTCTGTTCGTATTCCATGACTGCCTTCAATGTATACACCCGGTTCGTTAGAAAGTACCATTCCTTCTTCCAACGGAACTTCTTTCACACCTTCCAGAAAACGCCATCTTACATTCTGTGGACCTTCATGTACATTTAAGATATAACCAATACCATGACCGGTTCCGCATTTATAGTCAATATTCATATCCCATAATGGACCTCTGGCCAGAATATCCAGGTTTCTTCCTGTACATCCATACAAAAATCTACCATTTAACAGACGTAACATTCCCATAGCTACCGCAGTAAAATGTTTCTTCATTTCATCTGTTACAGGACCCAACGCAAAGGTTCTGGTAACATCTGTTGTACCTCCCATATACTGTCCGCCACAGTCGATTAAAAGCATTCCTTCCGGTGCTAATTCTTTGTAGTTGTCTTTCGTTGCCTGATAATGCATCATAGCCGCATTCTCTTTATATCCGCAGATTGTTGGGAAAGACAAATCCAGAAAACCTTCTGTCTCTCTGCGAAGATTGTCCATATAATCAGCTGCAGAGATTTCTGTCATGGGAATCTTTCCGATATTTTCTTTTATCCATTTCATAAAACGGCACACTACTAAAGAATCCTTCAAATATACTTCTTTCATCATCTGAAGTTCTACGTCATTTTTCATGGATTTTAAAAGTTCTGTTGGATTTACACCAAGTACTACTTCTGCCTGCTCTCTTATTACCTTATAAATAGCATAACTTATATTTTCTTTATCCAAAAGAACGGTTCCGCTCCACTTCTTCTCCTGTAAAAATACCATAATATCTTCATAATCACATAATATTACAGGCTGACTTGAGATCCATACTCTTAATTCTTCGGTTACTGCTTTTTCCTGCAGGAATAAATAGCTATTGTCTTCAGTTACTACCGCATAAGACAATGCCACCGGATTACATGCCACGTCTCCGCCTCGGATATTGAACAGCCACATAATATCATCCATTTTACTTAATACCAGATTAGTACAGTTATTCTTCTTCATGGATTCTCTGACCATATCAAGTTTTTCCGCAACAGTCTTTCCACATATTTTTTCATCCAATGCAAATACCTTTTCACATTTTCTGGACGGTCTGTCTGCCCAAAGAACATCCACGTAATCCACCTGATAGAAAACTTTTCCATTTTTCTTGTTCACCATTTCTTCCATTTGGGTTCCTAAACGTGTGGCCACAGTTCTTCCGTCAAAAGCAAGAACTTCTCCCTCTTTCATATTCCGTTCCAAATATTCCAAAGTAGTAGGAACTCCTTCTTCTGCCATACGGAACAATTCAATACCGGTTCCTTCCAGCTCTTTTTCCGCCTGAATAAAATATCTTCCATCAGTCCAAAGTCCTGCCATATCCATACCAATTAAAAGGTTACCATTCGAACCGGTAAAGCCGGACATAAACTCTCTTTCTTTAAAATGGTCATCTGCATATTCTGAAGCATGATAATCAGCGGTTGTAATATAATAATATGCCACACCCTTTTCTTTCATCATTTTTCTTAATGCAGCAACTCTGTCACATATATGTTGTTTCATATTTCTGTTTCCTCCATTTTGTTTTTGCATAAAAAACAATTTAGTTTATCATAATACAATCCGATCAAAAAATCTACATTACTCTTTCTTTCTAAATATAAAAACTTTGTAAATTGTAGCTTTTTTCTTGTCATCTTCTATCACCATATGTTAAAATATCATCATTATTTTTTTATATATTAAGGTGATAAATTATATTAATATATCTTATACATATTGTATAACAGAAAAATCAAAACAAAAGGAAGGTGGCAACTAATGTTGGATACAAATATTTATTCAGAAATAACTCCTGATATTATCCAGTTAGCTGCATTAAGCGAAAAAGCTGGAGTTATTGATTCTGAACTCTTTACAAAATATGACGTAAAACGAGGTCTTAGAGACATTAACGGTAAAGGTGTTTTAACCGGTCTTACTAATATCTCTATTGTTAATGCTACTAAAGTTGTGGACGGAAAAACTGTACCTGCTCATGGTGAATTATATTACCGTGGATACAATGTAAAGGATTTGATTACAGGACTTCCTGATGATAGCCATTTTGGTTTTGAAGAAGTTTCTTATCTTTTACTTTTTGACAAACTTCCTAACACACAGGAATTGGATGAATTCAAAGAACTTCTCTCCTTTTACAGAAGTCTTCCTACCAGTTTCGTACGTGATGTCATCATGAAGGCACCAAGCCGTGATATGATGAACTCATTGGCAAGAAGTGTGTTAACTTTATATTCATATGATGATAAAGCGGATGATGTATCTTTACCAAACGTACTTCGTCAGTGTTTACAGTTGATTAGTACTTTCCCATTATTGTCTATTTACAGTTATCAGGCATACCGCTATTACCATGATGGTGGAAGTTTACATATTCATCAGCCGGTTTGGGAATACTCCACTGCTGAAAATATTTTACATATTTTAAGACCTGACAGTAAATTCACTCCATTAGAAGCAAAAATCTTAGATATTGCTTTAATTCTTCATATGGAACATGGTGGTGGTAATAACTCTTCTTTCACTACTCATGTAGTATCTTCTTCTCTTACAGATACTTACTCTGTTATTGCAGCTGCTATCGGTTCCTTAAAGGGGCCTCGTCATGGCGGTGCCAATATTAAAGTAGTTAAGATGTTTGAAGACATGAAAGAAAAAGTTTCCAACTGGGAAGACGAAGCTGAAGTAAGCCAATATCTGGCAGACTTATTGAACAAGAAAGCCTTTGACAAAGCAGGTCTTATCTATGGCGTAGGGCATGCTATTTATTCCATCTCCGACCCTCGTGCCGTTGTATTTAAAAAATTCGTTAAAGAATTGTCTGAAGAAAAAGGCTTACAAAAAGAATTTGCCCTTTACTCCTTAGTAGAAAAGCTTGCTCCGGAAGTAATCGCAAAAGAACGTCACATTTACAAAGGTGTAAGTATTAATGTAGACTTCTATTCCGGTTTTGTGTATAGCATGTTAGGACTTCCCGTGGAGTTATACACGCCAATCTTTGCCATGGCCCGTATTACAGGATGGGCGGCTCACCGTATGGAGGAATTAGCAAACAACGGTAAAATCATCCGTCCTGCTTATATGAGTATTTGCGAAAAACGTGACTATCAAAAAATCGATGAAAGATAATATTTTAAAGGATTGTTCTGTCGGGCAATCCTTTTTATTTTATGTTTCATTAAAACAAACAGGCGTTGTGAATAACCACAACGCCTTCTTTCTTAACCAATATGTAAATATTTTTTATGTGCTTTCTTTAAAGCCACTATAAAAGCAATAAACACTATAAAAAATATCAAACTAAAAATAGTTACAATAATCTGTAAACTTGTAATTCTTACACTTAAAATTCCAACGAGTCCGCTTAAGCAAGCCAATGCTCCTACAATCATTCCCTTTCCATACATGTGGAGAATGAATCCTGCCACATCTGCATCCTGAGGAATTATCATACCACTACTAAGCATAACTCCGGTAGGAATAATGCCATCTCTTTTCATAATATAGCTGTGATACATTATATAAATCCCACAGCCAAACAATAATGCATCAATAACACTCATTCGTTTTCCCTTTACTTTCTAAATTCCTAAAAACTTCTTAACTTCATCTACCATGGCATCTTTTTCACAAATATGATCATGCAGCACCGGTGCATTGCGAATCTCGTCAATTGCATTTGGAATTGCTACATTTGCAACTTTTGCTAATTCATCAATCTGTTCAAAATCTGTTAATGAATCATATTTGCTGTCAATAGCATTTAATACACTTCTTCCAAATTTGAATGGACTTGCAGTTGATGCAATTACAGTTTTGGTAGTATCGCCTGTTTCTTTTACATATTTATGATAAACAGATGCTGCTACAGCGGTATGAGTATCAATCACATAACCTGTTTTTTCATAAAGAGATTTTATAGTTTCTGCTGTTTCTGCTTCGGAAGCATAACCACCGGAATAGCTTTCCAACTGTTCTTTCATTTCTTTGGTAATATGATACACACCTGTATTCTGAAGACTTTCCATAAACTCTTTGTTCATAACCGGATCATCACCACAAATACGGTAAATTAATCTTTCTAAATTACTGGAAATTAAAATATCCATAGACGGAGAAGATGTCAAAACAAATTCTCTGTTTCTGTCATAACATCCTGTTTCAAAGAAATCATACAATACTTTATTATCATTAGATGCACAAATTAATTTATCAATCGGTACACCCATATTTTTTGCATAATATGCGGCTAAAATATTTCCAAAGTTACCGGTCGGTACTACTACATTAATCTTTTCGCCTTCTGCTATTCTCTCTTCTTTTAACAGATTTAAATATGCAAACACATAATATACAATCTGCGGAACCAAGCGTCCGATATTAATGGAATTAGCGGATGAAAACTGGAATCCTTTAGAATTCATATATTCAGCTAATTCTTTATCATTAAAAATCTTCTTTACACCAGACTGAGCATCATCAAAATTACCATGAATACCTACTACATAAGTATTGTCACCTTTCTGGGTAACCATCTGTCTTTCCTGAACAGGGCTAACACCATTCTTAGGATAAAATACAATAATCTTAGTTCCTTCTACTTCTGCAAAACCGGCTAAAGCAGCCTTTCCTGTATCTCCGGAAGTAGCTGTTAAAATAACGATTTCATTTTCGATTTTATTTTTCTTAGCGCTGGTAGTCATTAAATGTGGCAAAATAGATAACGCCATATCTTTAAATGCAATAGTTGCTCCGTGGAACAATTCCAAATAAAAAACTCCGTCAGCTTCTGTCATTGGGGCAATTACATCTGTATCAAATTTTTCGTCATATGCCCGTTCGATACAGTTCTTTAATTCTTCTTCCGTAAAATCATCAAAATAAAGCTTCATTACTTCATAAGCTAACTCTTTATAACTTAATTCTTTCCAATCGCTTAATTTCCCATCAATTACAGGAATTGCATTTGGAACAAAAAGACCACCATCACAAGCCAAACCTTTTAAAATCGCCTGTGATGCACTTACGCCTTTTTCTCCTCCTCGTGTACTGCTATATAAAACTGCCATGATAACTTGTCCTCTTATCTTTCAATCATTTTGGCATATATTTTATCATAAGTTTATTGTAACTTCAAGTTTAGAAAAAGAACTCGTGTCCTCCGTAGGCAAAAAGCCATTTTAATTCTTCATCAAACCACCGCATATTATCTTTATCTGCTAATTTTCTAGCCGCAAAATATAATGCTCCCTGAGAATTATCTTCTCCTTGAAGAACCTTATTTACCGCTTCCACAGTTTCATTTGACACCTTAACAGAATAAAATCTTCCGTCACTTATCGGTGAAAATTGTGTTACACCATCATTTGATTGAAAAATTACTTCGTTAACACTGTCCGGAAAATGTTCATCTTCAACTCTATTCAATATGACATTTGCAACCAACATTTTCCCGATTAAATCTTCTCCTCCCGCTTCTGCCTCCACAATACGAAGCAAGTTATCATATTCTGTTGCAGTTACCCTAACCTTTCTTTTACATGTTATTACATTTGTTGTTAAGATTCTCTCTCCCGAAACCTGTTCTTTGGTTACTCCAAGGAAACTGGTTGCCTGCATCGCAGGTTCATATCCCGAATTAGACGTAAATGCCTCTACTACCCTTTTTTCTACTACAATTCCTTGTACACTAAGCCATGCCATAATTACAACCATGTTGCATAAAAAAAACAACGTGGCACATTTCTTATACATATAATTTCCTCCATTTTATTTATGCATAATTCATTTGCATTAAAATAAACTAATATCCTCTTTCACAGCCATAAAAAATAGGCTACAATATAGTCTATACAAATGTTTGGAAATTTATACCTTGAAATTAAGAAAAGGAATCAGGAATCACATGAGTTTACCCGGAAGCTTTCAAGCTAAGAAAAAAGACGGAACCATTTACTATCGTTCCTCTATTACATATAAGAACAAACATATCAGCCTTGGCAGTTTTCCTACTGACGAGGAAGCTCATGCTGCCTATGTACAGGCTGGTGAAGTGCTTAATGATAAAAATATAACTATAGACTCTTACTCCAAAGCTTGTGTTTTAGTCTTTGAAAAATGGGTGATTTTAATTAATTTCAGGGATAATAACATATATTTTGGTACTCCTATTTATGTCCGCCCCAAATTTTTTTATTACTATCTTACTCAAAAAATCAGGCTGACATTTGATATCGATGATTTATTTTTCTATGCTTCTCATAAAATCAGCCATCGTGGAGGACATTTTTTTGTAGCTGACTACGGAATGCAATTAACAATTAACAGTCGATATGGGATAAAAAATTATGCTGTTTTAGATAAAGATTATCGTTTTATTAATGGGGACATTTATGATTATAGGTATGTAAACATTGAAATCTTGAATTCTTATCATGGTGTCAGTTTATCTGATACTAAAAATACTAAGAAATATTGTGCCAAGATACATCTTCATGGTAATTATATCATTGGATATTATGAGACAGCCATAGAAGCTGCCGTTGCCTATAATAAAGCTATCGATATTGTTCGAAGAAACGGATGCACAAAAAACTTTCCATTTAATGAAATTGACGAAATATCGCCTCTCGTCTATGCAGAAATTTATTCCAAAACAAAAGTTTCAAAAAAAATTATGGGTTATCTACTTAAGTAGATAACCCATAATTTTATATTCTATAAATTTATCTTTACTTTATTAATAAAGAACATATTCCTCTCTGGCAACAGCTTCTACACTATTCAACCCATAATAGATACAATACACCTCATTTATCCACCAATCTTCTTTATCAGATATATCATTTTCATACATGAAACTATATTTTGTTTCAAACTGTGGTCGAATCATAGGAAGTTTCAAGTCATAATTTTCCAACTTAACCTGTTCCAAAATATATTCTTCACGTTCATTCACTTCCCGTAAAATTCGAACAAGATTTGCTCCCTCTTCCACATAAATAAACATCATAGCAATTGTTGCTAAAATAATTCCACCTGATTTCAAGGTTATTAATACTGTGTCTTCCTCTCTTATCAGTTGCACCATTTGCACTGCTGCAATCATCATATAAATGTTTGCCCCAAAATAAGCACGAGGCATCGGTTCCGGTGTAAATATCAACACTCCCGCTGTAGCAATAGAAGCTAATGTAAATATTCCGACTTCTTTAAATTCTTCCAATTTATATTTTCTATAATAAAAATAAACACCTAACAAAACAATAACTGCAATATAAATAAATAAATATTTGTTAATGGCCTCAAAAACCTTCACCCCCCTACTAATTAGTGCTGATATTCCACTGTATGTTTCTCCCGCCCTCATAATATTGCCTCGTACTTTATTTCCAGGGGCAAGAAACATAAACAAGAATCCTACAATCATTCCACCAATTCCGGAAACCATCCATTTTTCCAGTTTTCGTGTATTATAATAGTAAATCGTTGTGAACAGCAATATAATCAAAATTGCTCCACCAGATGTATTTTCGTTTCCCCATCCTGCAAGAACCCCAAATAAAAACATTCCAACTGCGATTAAACTCTTATTTTTTATCTCTTGTTTTTCCAGCAATTTTCTATAAATAGTAATAAAACCAAGAATAATCATAATTCCCCAAAGATAGTTACAAGCTCCTCCCATCCATAACATCGTTTGCGAAAAATCCACCGCATAATTCCATACTAAAACATTGATTAAGACATATAAAAAACTATCGTATGCTTTTCTACCTCTAATATTCCAATAAATTAATAACAAAGTCACAACATAACAAATACTAATGCACACATTAAAAAAACTTTTGGGCAATAAACTAAATACTTTCAAAATCACCTGAAGCACAGAACGTCCATTCCAATTCATATATTGTTGATACTCTTGTATAAATATGTCTGCAATCGAATGATATAGGGATTTATCAAACAAGAGGTCATCTGACATTAAAGGAGTTAATATATTATAAATATAAAATGCCACAAAGCTGATAATTACACTTCCTATAAAAATAATTCTATTTCTTTGTATTTCATTTTGTACTCTTTTATTATTTTTACCATTTTTCATATTTATTTTCCTTTTTTGATATATCATTTGTTATATTCACTCTATACTTTTTGTTGTATTTTATCACTTTAGTTATTCTTATTCAATATCTATTGATATTTTTACATGTAACTTACTAAGCATAGAATATAAATACTAATGTTTAAGGAGGATTTTTTGTGCTTAGAGAATTAGATGTTAATATGGTTGGAAAACGAATTAGAGAAATCAGAGAGTATCAACACCTAACAAGGGAGCAACTGGCTGAACAAGCTGATATTTCTGTTCAATTTCTTGCAGATATAGAAGTTGGGCGAAAAAGCATGAGCATTAATACTCTTTTTAAAATTTCAAATGCACTTCACGTTTCTAACGATTATCTAATCTTAGGGCCAATTGATTCTTCCATAAAAAACAAAACTTTATATGCATTATTAGATTCCTTATCCGACAAAGAATTAGAAATAGCCGAAAAAATAATTACATTATATATTCAAGGAATTTCATTAAAAAATAATTAATTAGCCATACAAAAAACACTCTTACAAATTCTGCTACAATCCAGAATTTGCAGGAGTGTTTTATTCTTTGGATTATATTGACATAGATACTTAAATCATACGCACAAAAACAGGGCTGTTACCTTTTGCAACAGCCCTGCCACATATACACTTATAACTTATCTTGCCGAATAATCAACAAAACTAATATTCAAATCCACATAACCGTCAATTCCATAAACTTCACCCTGTCTGCTATACTGCCACATGGAATACGTATACGGATAGTCCGGAATATCATCTTCCTGTGCCAGCCAGATATCATAATCTTCAAACCTGTGAAGTTCAATTCGTTTTAACAGCCATTCTTTATTTCCATAAAGCATTCCTACATATCCGGCTTCTTCGATGCGGTTTAAAAAAGCCAATGCTATATTGGACTTTTCTGTTTTAGTTAAGGTTTCGATTCTTGAATCATCATTTTCAATAAATTCCATATCAAAAGCAATCGGATAGGTTATTTTATGTTCTCCTATTTTACTAATAACAAAGTTAGCCTCTTCTATTGCTTCCTCTTCCGTTACTGCTTGGGAAAAGAAATATAAGCCTACAGGCATCCCCACAGCTTCTGCTCCGGTAATATATTCCTGAAACTTTTCATCTTCCTGGATATTACCGGTTTCATATCCTCTGGAACCTACACGAAGCATACAATAATCAATTCCTTCGCTTTGAATGGCAGCAAAATCAACATTCTTTTGATACTTGGATAAATCTACCCCCAGATAAGAAACCTGTTTTCCATCTGAGTAATAATGTAATAAATCATTTTTACTTACCAAATTAGCAAAATCATAATTATTCTTCTTCCAATATGGATTAATAGGAAGCCATTCTGACGTGCCGTCTCTTAAAACAACTTCTACATGATTTCCATCTTTATCAGGAGTTGCTTCCTCTTCTTCCGCTTCCTGTTCAGCCTCCTTACTTTCTGTATTCTCCTGTTCTTCTTCAGTTTCCATCGGATACATATCCCAAAAATCAAGGTCACTGGCTACCAAATCCCCCCCCTCTTGATGTTGGAGTATTTCCTCTTCGGCAGACTCCTGTGAATTCTCTTCTTCGATTTCTTCCTGAAGAACAGATGTATATCCCTTCCCGGAACCTTTATCTTTATTCATAGCAACTACCAAAACCAAAACCATTAAAACAAAGACTGATACTGCCAATGCCATATAGATTAAGGGCAAACCACCACTATGATCTTCGTAATCGTTTGTTTGACGCATATTTATTCTGTCTCCTCTTAATAAATAGAACAGTCCAGCCATACTTTATATATTTCTGAAGCATGACTGAACTATGTATTTAAACAATTGCCTTCTTAGGACATTTTTCTTTACATACACCACATCCGGTACATTTGTCATAATCTATTTTTGCAAGAAAATCTTCTATTACAATAGCATCTTCCGGACAATTTCTCTTACAAAGACTGCAACCAATACATGCTGTATCACAAGTTTTCATGGCCACAGGTCCCTTTTCTTTAGAACTGCATGCTACCAGACTTGTTGCCTTGTATGGTACCATTTCAATTAATTTCTTAGGGCAGGCTGCTACACATTTTCCACAAGCTTTACAAGCTTCTTTATCAACAACTGCCACCCCGTTTACTACATGGATTGCATCAAACGGACAAACTTTTACACAATTTCCATATCCAAGGCATCCGTAATTACATTTTTTCGGACCGCCATTCGGAACAAAAGATAACATTCCGCAATCTTCCATTCCCGTATAATCATAATCTACCCGTGTTCTGTCACAATCACCCTGACATTTTACAAAAGCTACCTGCTTTTCCTGCACTCCGGATTCTACACCCATCACTTCTGCAATCTGTGCTGCAACTTTCTCACCACCAACAGGACAGGCATTCACTGCAGCCTCTCCTTTGGAAATTGCTGCTGCAAGACCTGAACAACCGGCGAATCCGCAACCGCCACAGTTATTTCCCGGAAGCAATCCTAAAACAGCCTCTTCCTTGGGATCTACTTCTACTTTAAATTTAATTGCCGCAACTCCTAAAAAGAGTCCAATAAACAAACCAACCGCTGCAACAACAGCTGTTGCTGTAATTATTCCTGACATAACCATTCCTCCCCTACAGCAATCCTGAGAAGCCACAGAATGCAATTGCCATTAATCCTGCGGTAATTAAAACAATCGGCATTCCTTTAAAGCATTCGGGAATATCATTGTCTTCAATTTTTTCACGGATACCTGCCAATATTATAATAGCAATAGCAAATCCTAATGCTGTTGCAAATCCATTCACAATTCCGGTTAAAATATCATAATCATATTTAACATTATTTAAAGCTACACCTAAAACTGCACAGTTAGTTGTTATCAGAGGAAGATATACTCCCAAAGCTTCATATAACCCAACCATAAACTTCTTCAAAAACATTTCTACAAACTGTACCAATGCAGCAATAACCAGAATGAATACTATTGTCTGTAAATAAGTAATATTAAATTTTTCAAGTACAAATTTATAGATTACACCTGTTACTGCACTGGCAAGGGTTATTACGAAAATAACAGCACCACCCATTCCGGCCGCAGTCTCTACTTTTTTAGATACTCCAAGGAAAGGACACAATCCCAGGAACTGACTTAATACAACATTACTAACTAATGCTGAACTAACCACCAAAAGAATCAATTCTTTTACATCTACCATTATTCAGCTCCTCCTTCCTGTTTTTCTTCCTCATTTTTCACTTCTTCAATTTTGGATTCTTCATTCTTCACTTCTTCAATTTTGGATTCCTCATTCTTCACTTCTTCGACCTTGATTTCCGCTGTTCTTTTACCACATCCCATATCGCCACAATTCATGCAGTCAAAATTACATCCTGATTGAATTTTGGACATATCCTTGCCCTTCTTCTCTCCCTGAATTTTGATATAATTCTGAATCGCTGTTAAACCTGCAAGTACAAAGAAAGCTCCCGGTGCCAATACAAAAATACTAACCGGTACATAAGATGCCGGCATTACGTGATAGCCAAATACTTCTCCTGCTCCCAGTACTTCACGGATAGCTCCGATAATGGTAAGAGCCATAGTAAAACCAAGTCCCATTCCAAGTCCATCAAAAAGAGATGAAAATACCGGATTTTTAGATGCATAACTTTCTGCTCTTCCCAAAATAATACAGTTAACTACAATCAAAGGAATATAAATACCTAATGCATCGTACAAGGAAGGAATAAAACCTTCTAACAACAATTCCACAATAGTAACAAAACTTGCAATAACTACAATAAATGCCGGAATACGTACTTTATCCGGAATAATATTGCGTAATAAAGAAATCATAACATTACTTAATGCCAATACTACCGTAGTTGTAAGTCCCATTCCCAAACCATTCATAGCCGAGGTGGTTACTGCCAAAGTAGGACACATACCAAGCATAAGGACAAAGGTGGGATTTTCTTTGAATAATCCATTTACTAATCTTTCTTTTGCATTATTCATTCTTGCCACCTCCCAACTCAGTTTTATAAAATTCAAGTCCGGCATTTACACCGTTTACCACAGCATTGGTAGTTATGTTGCACCACTGATGGCATCAATCTGATCCGGTGACATTGAACCGGTTTTAGTATACATAAATAAACCAACATTTTTTTCTGCAAATTGTGGTTTCAAAACCTCTTCTGCTTTCATACCAAGTCCCGGTGTTTCTGCTATGGATAAAAGTGAAATACCATTTACCGTTCCATCCATGCGGATTCCCATAGTAAACTGAATATCTCCGTTATATCCTTCATGTGTTGTAATATCTAATACATAGCCTAAAACAGTGCCATTTTCTGACACAGCTTCAGATACACTATTAATATTAGTTGTTGCTTTTTCTCCTGCTTCCGGCGTTTCAGGTACAGATAATTCTAACATTTTAAAATCAGCTGCATCCTGAAAAACTTCCATACAAGCCTCTTTTTTTCTCAAAGCTTTTTGAACTTCAATAGGTTCTTTTGTCACTTCATATACTACACCCAGGAGCAAGCCGGAAATCAGGGTAATTGCAAATAAAATTGCAGCATCTTTTATCATACTTTTCATTTCTTTGCCCCCCTTTTCTTACCGAATGCTCTTGGACGGGTTACTTTTTCAATCAGTGGAACCAAAAGATTTCCGATAATAATAGCATAGGATACTCCTTCTGCACTTGGACCGAATACACGGAATACAAAAGTTAAAAATCCCAGTAAAACACCATATAAATACTGCCCTTTTACAGTAATTGGTCTTGTCACATAATCTGTAGCCATAAAAAAGGCTCCCAACATAAGACCGCCGCCTGCCAAATGTGCAGATATATAATTAGTATCAAAGCCTCTTCCGCCAAATAATCCCAAGAAAATTACAAAGCTTACAATATAAGTACCTGGTACTCGTAAATCAATAATTCCCAATAATAAAAGTACAATTGCTCCAACAAGAATCAAGGTCATGGAAGTCTCACCGATAGTACCATTACATCTTCCTAAAACCATGTTATAAACATCTACACTCTCCCCTGATTTTAAAAGTGCCAAAGGAGTAGCTCCTGTATATGCATCACATTCAAAATTTGTCATAATTCCCGTGAAAGAAATCAACAAAAAACATCTGGCAGCCAAAGCCGGATTCATAAAATTCTGTCCTAAACCACCAAACAGCATTTTTACAACCAGGATTGCAAACACACCGCCAATTACACCAATCCACCAAGGTGCGGATGCCGGTAGATTCAACGCCAACAATAATCCTGTAACCACAGCTGAAAAATCACCAATAGTAATTTTTTTCTTCATAGCCTTTTCATACACATACTCTGTAAGTACCGTAGTTGCCACCGTAACAAGAATCAAAATTGCCGCATTGATACCAAAATTATAGATACCATATATAGCTGTAGGAAGCAAAGCAATTACTACTGCAAGCATAATATGGCCGGTAGTTATTTTCGCTCTAACATGTGGGTTAGAGGAAACTTTTTTCAATTCACTCATTTGCTTCTTCTCCTATTTCTTTCTCTTACCGAGAATAATTTTTCTCATAGATTTAATACTTTGTGTCAAATGTCTCTTAGCAGGACATACATAGCTGCAACAGCCACATTCACAACATTCCATACCATCATTTTCCACAAACTCTTCTTCTCTATATTTTTCAGCCAAGGTAGCTAATTTACTTGGCATAACCCGTCCCGGACATACTTCCAGACATCTTCCGCAATTAATACATGCAGATGGTTCCATTTCAGAGACTTCATCCTTGGTCAAACAAAGAAGTGCTGATGCTGTCTTAGTAGTAGGAAGATCTAATTCAAACACTCCAAATCCCATCATTGGTCCACCGGATATGATTTTTACAGGTTCTTCTTTAAATCCACCGGCCGCTTCAATCAATTCATGGTAATTAGTACCTATATGTACACGCATGTTTTGAGGTTCATTAACAGCCTCACCTGTAATAGTTACAATTCTTTCCATCAATGGCTTACGCAGATAAACTGCATTATAAATAGCAACGATAGAATCCACATTGTTTACTACACATCCCACATCTGCGGGTAACATGGTTGAATTGATTTTTCTCTTTGTCGTAGCATAAATCAACTGACGTTCTGCCCCCTGAGGATATTTTGTTTTCAACTGTGTTACTACGATACGCGGTTCTTCAATGGTTTTCTCTTTTAATATTGCAATACAATCCGGCTTATTATCTTCTACCGCAAGAATCCCTTTTGCATTTGGGAATAATGCCAAAGATACTTTTAAACCTTCAATTAATTTATCCGGTTCTTCCAACATTCTACGATAATCTGAGGTTAAATATGGTTCACATTCCGCACAATTGGCAATTACATAATCAATCTTTTCCGGATTTTTAACAGAAAGCTTTACATGGGTAGGAAAACCTGCTCCCCCCATACCTACAACTCCGGCTTCCCTTATACAATCTATGATTTCATCTCTGCTCATTTCTTCCAACGGTTTTGCTTCCGGATAAACAACCTCCTCGTACTCATGATCATTTTCAATCACAATACTCATCACCATATCTCCGGTTACAACTCTTCTTGGTTCAATTGTTTTAACAACACCGGAAACAGATGCATAAATAGGTGCCGAAACAAAGCCTCCTGCTTCTGCAATTTTCTGTCCTCTTAATACTCTCTCTCCTTTTGTTACAATCGGAACTGCAGGTGCTCCTATATGCTGCGATAACGGATAAACCAAATCCCCTTTTGGTAATACATCTTTAATAGGCTTATTTTTAGATAATTCTTTACCTTCATAAGGATGGACTCCCCCGATAAATGTCGATTTTGCCATCTTAATACCATACCTTTCATGTTATATAAAATTAACTGTATATAATATACTAAATTTAGCAAAAAAATACTACTGATATTTTACAAAATATGATAAGATAACCTTTATGAAAACAATACATTATAAATTCAAACAATTAAAAACAGAATATGATTTATCTTTATTGGCAACTCCGGAAAAAATTTTATTTCTTGATATCGAAACAACCGGTCTTTCTGCCAAAACATCCGCTATTTATTTAATTGGAGCCTGTTATTATCACAATGATATGTGGAATGGTATTCAGTGGTTTGCCCAAACACCTTCCGAAGAAGCTGATATTATTAATTCCTTTTTTAGTTTTGCATCCGACTTCTCTACTTTGATACATTTCAACGGAAATCAATTTGATTTACCATTCATCCTTGGAAGATGCGAAATATTGGGATTACCATATAATTTTCAATCTTTTGAAGGTATTGATATCTATAAACGGGTGGCCTTATGTAAACACTTCTTACAGTTACCAAACTGTAAACAAACATCCATCGAAAAATTCCTTCATTTAAACAGGGAGGATAAATACAATGGTGGTGAATTAATTCAGGTATACAAAGAATATACTAAATCTCCTTCCCAAGAACAGGAAGAACTCCTGCTCTTACACAACAAAGATGATTTGAAAGGCATGCTAAAAATTCTTCCGATTCTTGCTTATGGAGATATTTTTAACAAACCTGTGAGAACTACTAAAGTGCAATCCAACTATTATCGCGACTTAAATGGTAAGAAACAACAGGAACTAATTCTTCGTTTGAAACTTACATCTCCGGTTCCTGTGCCGATTTCCTATCATGCCAACGACTGCTATGTTACTGCCGAAGCAGACCATGCAGCTTTAAGAGTTCCGGTATATACAGAGGAATTAAAATACTTTTACAATAATTACAAAGAATACTATTATCTTCCTCTGGAAGATATGGCAATGCATAAATCAGTTGCTGCTTTTGTGGACAAAGAACATCGTATTCCGGCTACTGCAGCTACCTGTTATACCAGAAAATATTCTTCCTATCTGCCTATGTGGGATTATGTACTGGAGCCATTTTTCAAACGTGAATATAAATCTTCACTGCTATTTTGTGAATTGACGGATGAATTTAAAACAAACAGAGATGCTTTCTCAAAATATGCTTCCCATATCCTTGAGATGTTAGGTAAGAGTCATTAAAAATCAAGGCGTGTGCTATTTTGCACACGCCTTTTATGTATGTTATCAGTCTGCTGTATAGAAGAAAGAATTCAATCTTCCATAACCGATTTCTCTATAGTTCATAATCTGTTCTGTACTTCCAATGAAAAGAATACCATCCTTTGCAAGTGACTTATAGAACTTACGGAATACTTCATCTTTTGCCTCTTCTGTAAAGTAAATCAATACATTACGGCAAACAATCAAATGACATCCTGTTGGATATGGATCTTTTAATAAGTTACTTTCTTTAAATTCTACTCTGGCTTTAATTTCATCTGCAATTCTGTATGATGTACCTACCTTAGTAAAATATTTCTTTTTAAATTCATCCGGTACACTTGCAATACTCTTTGAATTGTAAAGACCAACTTTTGCTTTTTCAATTACCTGTTTATCAATATCTGTTGCAATAATTTTGATATTGTTAAGTGGTAAATGTTTGGAAAGTGCCATAACCAAAGAATATGGTTCATCACCTGTAGAACATGCCGCACTCCAGATTTTCAGATTTTTTCCAAATCTTTTAATTAATTTAGGAAAAACCTCTCTATCTAACACTGCCCACTGTTCAGGATTTCTATAAAATTCAGAAACGTTAATAGTTAAATAGTTTACAAAAGCTTCAAAAAGAGCTTTATCTGTTTTCAATGCTTTTACAAAATTTTCATATCCGCTGATTTTATGCTTTGCAATTAAAGCATCAATTCTTCTCTTCATCTGTGCTTCTTTATAAGCATTTAAATCAATTTTTGTTAAAGCATAAACTTCTTTTTTTAAGTATTCGTAATTATAAACTGCCATGTCCCCTCCTGCGCAACACCCTATTTGCAAAAAAGGACCGATAAAAATCGGTCCTCATTAATTTTTAAAATTATTCCTGTTCAGCTGCTACAGCTTCAATATCTACAGGAACTACATCAGCATCTTCTTTGCTTTCTTCAGCTTCAGGAGCTAAAAGAGCTTTTACACTAAGGCTAATCTTTTTATCTGCTTCATTAAAGTCAACAACTTTAGCAGTAACTTCATCACCAACTTTTAATGCATCAGCCGGTTTTTCAATATGTTCTTTGGAAATCTGAGATACGTGAAGTAATGCATCAACACCTGTTTCCAATTCAACGAATGCACCGAAATCTGTCATTCTTGCAACTTTACCTGTAACAACATTACCTACAGCATATTTAACAGCTGCATCTTTCCATGGATTAGCATCTGCAAATTTTAAGCTGAGTGCAACTTTTGTTCCGGAAATTTCTTTGATAAGAACGTTAACTTTGTCGCCAACTTTAAATACTTTCTTAGGATTTTCAACTCTTCCCCAAGACATTTCAGAAATATGAAGAAGTCCGTCAGCTCCGCCTAAGTCGATAAATGCACCAAAGTCTGTTACATTCTTAACTGTACCTTCAACTACATCGCCTTCTTTAATTTTATCAAATAATTCTTTCTGTAGTTCAGCTTTTTTAGCAGCAACCAATGTTTTACGGTTACCAATATATCTTCTTCTCTTAGGATTGTATTCTGTAATAACGAATTCAATTTCCTGACCTGCATATTTGCTTAAATCTTTTTCATATGTGTCAGATACTAAACTTGCAGGAATGAAAATTCTTACTTCATCAACAACAACACTTAATCCACCATCTAATACCTGTGCAACTTTCGCTGTTAACACTTCCTGATTGTTGAATGCTTCTTCAATTCTCTTATTTCCTTTTTCTGCTGCAAGTCTCTTATAAGTAAGAGTTACCTGACCTTCTCCATCGTTAACCTTTAATACTTTTACTTCCATAGTATCGCCGGCTTTTACAACAGTAGTCAAATCTACGTTGGGTTCATTTGTGTATTCATTTCTTGTAAGAATACCATCTGCTTTGTAACCGATGTTGATGATAATTTCATCTGGTTTCACGTCGATAACTGTACCTTCAACTACCTCTCCCGAATGGATTGTTTTGCATGATTCTTCTAACATTTGTTCAAAAGTTAATTCTGACATAATTTTGAACCTCCTCAATAATATTATTTGGGGTCGATGCCCCTGCAGTAATACCCACCAGTCGGACAGATTTAGG
>JAFXGP010000128.1 GCA_017521195.1 Lachnospiraceae bacterium | reverse complement strand
TTTTAGGTTCGTCTGTTTAGACGCGTTCTTCTCTTTAAGAATTTTCGAGATTGCATTACTGTTCAATTTTCAAGGTTCTTTCTGCTGTTGTTTGCGACAGCTTTGTTATACTAACACAGCTGTTCTCTCTTGTCAACAACTTTTTGAAATTATTTTTCGCTGTTGTTCTCGCGACAGCTTTGTAATGTTATCACATTCTGTCATTCCTTGTCAACAACTTTTGAAAACTTTTTATTACATATGTTTTCAACGGAGAAGGAGGGATTTGAACCCTCGCGCCGCTATTAACGACCTGCACCCTTTCCAGGGGTGTCCCTTCAGCCTCTTGGGTACTTCTCCAAATTACTGAACTTGTTTCCACTTATTCAATTAGCGATATTAAATATCATAACGGAGAGGGTGGGATTCGAACCCACGCGCCCTTGCGGACAAACGGTTTTCAAGACCGCCTCGTTATGACCACTTCGATACCTCTCCATGTTTGTTTGCGCTCTTTTTGTCGAGCGCAAAACTGATTCTAGCAAAGATACTTATTTCTGTCAACAACTTTTTTTATATTTTTTCATTTTTTCACAAATACTTCTGCAATCCTCATATCTTCCGGTGTAGTTATCTTAATATTCTCATAACTTCCGTGTACTAAGTGCACTTTCTGATTCAAAAAGTGTTCCACAACCATAGCATCATCTGTTATCGGAATGGATGTTTTAATTCCTCTTTCTTCCTGTTCTATTAATATAGTATAAGCTTCTTTAATTAACGGATATTCAAAAGCCTGCGGTGTCTGAATCATCCATATTCTGCTTCTTTCGGGAGTGCTTTCAATATTTTGCTCATTATCTGCCAGTTTAATTGTATCTTTCACAGGCATTCCCGCCACACAGGCCCTATATTCTTTTGCACCTTCGATACATCTTAAAATAATGTCTTGGGTTAAAAAAGGACGTGCTCCATCATGAATCAGTACATAGTCTGCTTCTGTCACTGCCTGTAACCCGTGAAACACGGAATGGTATCTTTCTTTTCCGCCTGCTACCACCGCTCTTACTTTTGTAAATCCATAGAAATCTACTATTTCTTTTTTACAATATTCTTCTTCTCCGGCTCCGACTACCAATACTACTTCTTCCACCGGACTGTCCTGAAAAGCTTTTAATGCGTAATATAATACAGGCTTATCTTCAATCAAAAGATATTGTTTCTGCACTTTACTTTCCATTCGTTTTCCCTGACCTGCGGCCAAACATACTGCTGCTATTTTCATATACGTTCTCCTAATCTCAGATTTGGTACTGCATTTAAATCATATCCATGGCGTACTCCTTTGATATATTCATAGTAGGCAGCAACACCAATCATAGCTGCATTATCAGTACAATAAATTGGTGACGGATGGTAAAAATCTATTTTATTCTCCGCACAGGCTTTTTCCATAGCTTCTCTTAAATGAGAGTTAGATGCCACGCCTCCGGCAATGGCAAATTTATCAAATCCATATTTTTTGACAGCACTGATAGAATGATCTACTAATACATCCACTACCGCTTTCTGGAAAGATGCTGCCACGTCAGCCTGATTGATTTCTTCTCCCTTCATCTGACAGGAATTCAGGTAATTTAAAACTGCTGATTTTAAACCACTGAAACTAAAATCATATTCACTTTCTCCTACTTTAGCTCTTGGGAAATGAATCGCATCAGGATTTCCTTCACGGGACACTTTATCAATCTTAGGTCCTCCCGGATATCCCAAACCAATAGCTCTTGCCACTTTATCAAAAGCTTCTCCCGCCGCGTCATCTCTGGTTCGTCCCAGAATTTCATATTCACCATAATCTTTTACTTTTACAAGATGGGAATGCCCGCCAGATACTACCAGACAAATAAACGGTGGTTCCAACTCTTTATTCTCAATAAAATTGGCACTGATATGCCCTTCAATATGATGCACTCCGATTAATGGTTTTTTCAAACCAAATGCCAATGCTTTTGCTGAAGAAACTCCTACCAACAGAGCTCCTACTAATCCCGGTCCATAGGTTACTGCAATAGCATCTATTGTATCAAAAGTTACATCCGCTTCTTTTAATGCCTGATCTATTACCTGATTTATTTTTTCAATATGCTTTCTGGATGCAATTTCCGGCACCACACCACCATATAAAGTATGAAGTGCAATCTGTGAAGAGATTACATTAGACAAAACTTCTCTTCCATTTTTCACCACTGCGGCTGCAGTTTCATCACAGGAACTTTCTATTGCTAAAATATATACATCTTTATTATCTGTCATCATATGCCTCCTCTTATATCAGGCCTTTTACTGTCTTCTTATACAAAAAGCAACATTGAAACTTCTCAATATTGCTTTTCTTTCACTCTACTGTTGTTCCAGCACACTTTTGTGTTTCTTTGCTTCATCCCAACCATATATTTTCCAATGTCCCTCCAAATTCATTCGAAGGAGGAAAATTTCTTCTATAGGCTGTATTACTGTGCCCATTCTAACATTATATGTACAATACAATCTTGCAAATTCAAAACCATCTTCTTGAAAATAATATACATCTGTACTGGAAGAAGTGTTATAGGACGAAATAGAATATCCTTTTTCTTTAAACACCCGAATCTCACTCTTCAAATCTTTAAGATAATCTTCTTCCGGTTTATTTCCTGCCAGGTCATGATCATACAACTCCATAGCCTTCATGGCAAGTTCATAAAGTTCTTCATCTGTATATTTTTCATTGTAAAAACATTTGGTAAGTTCGCTATAATATTTAAGCACTTCTTTTGGAGTCTGCGGATAATTGGTTTTCAATCTCTGGAAAGAACTTCCTGCACCTTAGTTAATTGAACATAATCTTCCGGTTTGCTCTTTTCCGCTTTCACATTCATCAGGTAATATGCCAACAGTACACAACAAACTGCTAACATCATAAAAAAAATACCACGAGGTGTTTTATAACGCTTCATATTAAACCTCCTCAAATTTAAGTTCCACACTCATTCCATCTTTCGCAGCCTTAGAGTTAGGGAAAATAGCTTTTACATCTTTCATAAACTCTTCCGGACGAATAAGGGATGGACTGTAATGTGTCAGCCACATTTCTTCCACCTGTGCCCTTTTTGCCAATTCTGCTGCTTCATAAAATGTCATATGTTTGTATTCTTTTGCTTTAGCCTTCTTTTCCGGCTCTCCATACATTCCTTCACAAATAAATAAATCTGCTTTTTCGGCATGCATTACAATATTTTCTGTAGGTCTGGTATCTGTGCAATATGTGAGTTTGATTCCTTTTCTGGCATCTCCCATAACCATATCCGGTGTGTAAGTTTTGCCCTCTAACTCTACAATTTCACCTTTTTGTAAACGCCCCCAGTATTTCTTTTCCAAACCAAGAGCTTCCGCTTTTACCGGATCGAATTTCCCTGCTCTGTGAATAATAATATTATATCCGTAACAAACCACATTGTGATTTACCCTAAAACATTGAATTTCAAATCCATCAAAAGCAAAAGTCTGTGTAGGTTCAGAAATCTCCTGACAAATAATTTCAAAAGGAAGTTCCGGAGCAATCACCCTTAACGAATTAACTACTTTAGTAAGTCCTTTTGGTCCAATCAAAATCAGCGGTTCCGTTCTTTCTGCATTTCCCATAGTAAGCAGCATCCCCGGAAGTCCACTAATATGGTCCGCATGATAATGGGTAAAACATATAATATCTATAGGTTTGGGACTCCACCCTTTTTCCTTCATGGCAATCTGGGTTCCTTCACCACAATCAATCAAAATACTCTGTCCGTTATAGCGAGCCATCATTGATGTTAACCATCGATATGGCAAAGGCATCATGCCCCCTGTTCCCAACAAACATACATCCAACATGTAGGTGTACCTTCCTTTATTTCTTCTAAACTATTTCACCTTTATAAAAACTCTTTGGTTTCTGAAATCTTTGGTTGAGTGTCAAAACCTTTAATCCATTTATCAAAACACTCTTCACACAAATCAAGACTGTAAATATACCCATCTTTATTGCTGAAATAATCAAATTCGTAATCTATACTAAAACAGCCTTCTTTTACAATTCCATCTTCCACTACCAATTCTTTTCCACACTGATTGCAGAACACTTTTGCCAGTTCAGATTCCATTTGTTCTTTTTCTATATATTTTCTCATTCTTAGGATTCCTTTCTTTGGTTACTGTCATTAAGTCATCCTTAAGTATACAATTATCTTCCCTTCCATGCTTTGGTAAATTGTGACACCATATTTTCGTTTGCATTGTTTCTCTAAACAATAACTACCTTTTCCACATAATCAAAGCATCTTCCGTAGGTTCCTCATAAAAATTCTTACGAATTCCCTCCGTTACAAATCCTAATTTTTCATATAAATGAATGGCTGCCTCATTACTTTTTCTCACTTCCAAAGTAAAGGCTTCTACTCCCATGTTGTATCCTTCTTCCATAAGTTTCAACAACATTTTTTCTCCTATGCCCCGACCTCTTTCTGAAGCTTTGGTTACCACATTGGTAATTTCCCCTTCTCCCACAATATTTCTAAGACCACAAGATGCTACTACCACATTTTCCAATAATCCAACCAAATAACAGGCATCTTTATTTTGTATCATTTCCAAAAAAGATTCCCTATGCCAAGGCATGGAAAATGCCTCTTCTTCCAGAACGCATACTTGATCCACATATTCTTCTGTCAAGGGTTTAATTTGCAGTTCCACGTTCCATTTCCTCTTTTCGTTCTCTTTCTGCCTGTGATAATCTCAAATAATCCGGCATATGTTCTTCCGGTTTTTCCATTTTTCCCATCTTTGCATATGAAAATGCCAATACACCAATGGCTGCTGCCCTTTGTCTATTACAACAGGCAGGAGCAAAAGAGTAAGGAACGGTTATCTTTTCTTCCAACTGTGCTTTGAATACCGGTACACCGTCACCTAAAAAGATTACTTCCCTTCCCAATCCATTAATACTATCTATTATTTCATCCAATGCCACAGCGCACTGCTCTTTCATCGCTGACAATTCATATTCATTATCTTTTCTGATAAATTCATAAAGTCCCGTATAAGTCTGATTTCTTCTCGCATCCATCAACGGACAAACTACTTTATCTGTTCCGTACAGATTCATAGCCAGTCCATCCACCGTAGGAATCCCAATCAATGGTTTGTTCAAAGCCTGCCCCAATCCTTTGGCCGTTGCAGAACCGATACGAAGGCCGGTAAAAGACCCCGGACCTGCTGCCACTGCAATAGCATCTATGGAACTTAAATCCAATTCTATCATTTTGTTTACTTCATCCAACATAGGAAGAAGTGTCTGGGAATGTGTTTTCTTATAATTTATGGTATATTCTGCAATACAGTTGTCATCTTCTAATACAGCCACACTAGCTACCAATCCTGAACTGTCTAATGCTAAAATCTTCATTACAATCTTCCTTTACTTTATTTCTTCGATAGTAATTCTTCGATAGTCGAATCCTTTTTCCAAATCTTTTTCAATCACAATCTGACGATAAGAAGATGGTAAAATTTCCTCAATCAAATTCGCCCATTCAATAAAGGTAACTCCATCTCCATAGAAATAGTCTTCATAACCAATCTCATCCATTTCTTCCACATCACCAATGCGATACACATCAAAATGATAAAAAGGAATTCTTCCTTCATCATACACCTGTACAATAGTAAATGTAGGACTGGATATTGGTTCTGTAATCTCAAGTCCCTTTGCAACACCTTTTGTCAATGCTGTTTTACCTACTCCCAAATCTCCGATTAGAGTATATACATCTCCCGGTTTTGCTTCCTGTCCGATTTTTACTCCTAATTCAAAAGTATCTGTTTCACAAAAACTTTCAAAAATCATATATCCTCCGCTGTTTAAGCTTTAATCTTAACTTTATTTGTTGGCATGTGTTTACTAATCATTTCTATCACCGCAACTTCATTTCCCTTCAAATCCGCTCTTGGAAAGATGCAGGCATTTACATTTGAAGTATATAAAATAATACTTTTTCCGGTAGAAGTAGCCTTATACATATGTTCCCATTTCTGGAATTCCTTTACATCATTCTGAGATATTTCTACACCTTCTGCTGTCATTCTATAATGCAAAGGTTCTTTGAATGCAGGTGTATTCAACATCTGCTGTTTACTTTTTAAAAACAAGGACCAGGGTAAATATGCCAAAAGTACCACTCCTGCAATCAACCAGATTACATACCCCGTTGTTGCAAATCCCACCAACATAAGTGCACCCACAGCTGTACCTAACACTCCCTGAAAACTGCCATATGTGTGATGTAACATATAATCATATAATACCTTAGAGTTCACTTTAACGTCAAATTCTAATTCCATGGTCTTACTCCATTCTTTTCATTTTTATCTATATCTGCTCTTATTTACATACCATATGGGTATATAAACAGAAACATTATATAACAGCTTTTCTTTTTCGTACAGAGTTTTTGTCATAAACCTTTGCCTATCGGCGTATGATGTATCAAAGGAGGAAGACCTTATGAACAAAAAAGCTAAAATTGTAGTTTTACATATGAAAGAATTAATATATACCGGACTTTTTCTAATCTTAGGAATACTACTGGTAGTCATTGTTGTATTGATGTTCTCCGGGAAAAATTCCGAATCCGTTTCAAACACTCTGTATACTCCGGGACAATATACCACTGCTTTAACATTTAACGGAAATATGGTCGATGTAAAAGTCACTGTAGATGAAAATTCTATCACTGCTATTACTCTGGATAACTTGGAAGAATCCATCAGTGTTATGTATCCCTTGATGGAACCTGCCCTGGAAGAGCTTACCACTCAGATTCTCGAGACCCAGTCTTTAGATAATATATCTTACTCAGAAGATCGCCAGTATACTTCCATGCTCCTTCTGGATGCCATCGCTTCTTCTCTGGAACAGGCAAAGAATTCCGGTGAAGTCTCAGATGTAACAAACTAAACCGCCATTTTTTAATTCCTTCTTTTAAAACAAAACACGAGGCTTATTTTATCAGCCCCGTGTTTTGTTATTTTATTTCATTAATTTTTAATTGCTTCCAACTGTCTTAACCAGATATCTGCCACTGCATCAGAAGGCATACGTAAATCTCCTCTTGGAGAAACAGATACACTTCCTACCTTTGGTCCGTCCGGCAGACAGGAACGTTTGAATTGCTGGGTAAAGAAACGGCGACAGAAGGTTTTTAACCATTTCATAATCACCTCTTTATCATATTCGTCTTCAAATGTCTCTACTGCAATATGATAAATCTTAGCAGGTTCATAACCAAATCTAAGCATATAGTACAAGAAGAAATCATGAAGTTCATATGGTCCCACCAAATCTTCTGTTTTCTGTGCAATTACACCATCTACAGGTGGTAATAATTCAGGACTTACCGGAGTATCTAACACATCCAAAAGAACCTTACTTAATTCTTCTTCCTGACAGGTATCTGCATAATATTTAACCAAATGACGAACCAAGGTTTTAGGAACTCCTCCATTTACACCATACATAGACATATGGTCTCCGTTGTAAGTTGCCCAACCAAGGGCCAGTTCTGACATATCTCCGGTACCGATTACCATCCCATTTTCACGATTGGCAATATCCATTAACACCTGAGTACGTTCTCTTGCCTGACTGTTCTCATAAGTTACATTATGATTATCTTTGTCATGCTTAATATCTCTGAAATGCAAAGATACGGATTCTTTGATATCCACTTCTTCCAATACCGCTCCAAGGGCCAAAGTCATCTTGCAGGCATTATCATAAGTTCTGTCTGTGGTTCCAAAACAAGGCATTGTTACACAGCGAATCTGATTTCTCGGAATGCCAAGCATATCAAAAGCTTTTGCCGTAACTAACAATGCAAGAGTAGAATCCAACCCACCGGAAATTCCTAGGATTGCATGTCCGCAATTAGTATGAGCTAATCTCTTCTTCAAACCACTTGCCTGAATTCTGAAAATATCAGCCAAACGTTTCATACGTTCTTCTTCATTTTGAGGAACAAAGGGCATTTTACCAAATTTTCTATCCAAAGGACAATCTTCCATTTCCACACGGAAGTTCACGGTAATATATCCTTTGTCTTGATTTTCAAAAGTATTTTTTCGCACTCTTTCATGCATTAGTCTGAACACATCAATATCCTGACAAATAATATCATCCTCATAGTCAAAACCTTCTGCCAGCAAGTTACCGTTTTCTGCAATCAATTTATGACCAAAAAATACTAAATCCTGTGTAGATTCTCCTTCACCCGCTCCGGACATAATGTAACCTGCTGCCATTCTTTTGGTAGCTGCAATCACTGCTGTCTTACGATATTCATCTGCAGATACCATTTCCCCGCCTGCAAAAAGGTTGGCAATAATAGTTGCCCCTGCCACCACATGAGACTGTGCCGGTGGATTTATAGCAAAAAGATCTTCCCCGATTTCACATGCTACAGTTACTTCTTCCATATCTTTTAACTGTAACAAAATCTTATTTCCGAAAGGAACATCATAGCCAAATGCAGTTACATATTCCAAATTTTCTTCTGCCGGTGAAAAATAACGAAGTCCGTCTCTGTCTCCGTAGTTTGGAATCTTAGTCTGTGGGATTAATGCTAACACTTTTCCCTGATTTAAGGCTGCTGCCACATTAAATAATCTGTTTCCGGATTTCCATGGCAATCCTACAAAAATCAAGGCGTCAACTACTGCAGTTTCTTTTGCCAGCCATTCCAAAGCAGCCTTACTTTCTTTTATTAAAATATCCTGAAGAAGCAAATCATTGCTGGTAGCTCCTGTCAGGGAAAGCTCTGGCAGGACAATAATTTTCGCCTTTTTATCTGCACACTTTTTAATCACATCCAAGGCTCTCTCTGCATTAAAATAAGGATTAGCCACTTTAATACGTGGAGTTGCTGCCGCTACTTTTACAAAACCATACTGCATATCATTTACCTGCCTTTCAAAACTATCTTTTTACTTTTTTCAAAATATCTTTTAATTCATCTACACTAAACACATAATTAGTATTGCAGAAATGGCAATTCATTTCTATTTCTTTTCCTTCATCAATTAATTCCTGAAGATCTTTCTTGCCAATACTGATTAATGCTTTTTCCACTCTGTCTTTGGTACAATTACAATAAAACTCCACAGGTGACTTATCTGTAATCTCAATATCGAATCCATCTAATAGAATTTCCAAAATCTGTTCCGGAGTATTTCCGTCTTCAAACATCTTAGTAACAGAATTTACACTACTTAAATTTTCTTCCAATTTTGTAATCACACTTTCACTTGCAAACGGCATTAGCTGAATAATAAATCCACCTGCCTGTTTTACGGTATTGTTTTCTTTATCCATCAATACACCTAAACCAACAGAAGAAGGTACCTGCTCACTGGTTGCAAAATAATAGGTTAAATCTTCTGCAATTTCACTAGTCTGCAGTGCCACCTGACCCACATAAGGATCTTTTAATCCCATGTCTTTGATAACACTTAAAACACCTAATCCTACAACTCCCGCAACATCCAATTTCCCCTTACTGTTAGCCGGAATCACTACATCCGGGACCTTGGCATAGCCTTTTACTCTCCCCTTAGAATCTGCAGTTACAGTCATCCCCTGCATCGGACCACTACCATTTACCTGAAGAGTTAAAATATCTTTTTCCCCTTTTAACATACTGCCCATCATAGTGCCGGCAGTCAAAAGTCTTCCCAATGCTGCGGTTACTACCGGACTTGTATTATGAGCTGCTCTGGCAGTCTCTACAATATCTTTTGTTCCAACTGCAAAAGCACGAATCTGTGCATTCGCAGCAATCGCTCTTACTAAATAATCTGACATATATTTACTCCATCTATTTTTATCGAAAATTGTTTTATATTGGGCCTATTATTATTGACCTTTATCTTACTTTGCCGCATTCACATGCAATGCAATAGATTCTTTCACTGGTATCTGTTACCTCTTCATGGGTATCTGCATCTATAGCTTTGATAAATTCCATTCCGGCCTGTTCTAAAGCTGTCTTCATCTGCTCTAAACGATAACCACGTTGGAAATGATTTTCTTCAAACTTACGATAACAATCCTCTTCCTCCCTTACAAAAATAGTAAGGTCGTACTCGTTAATCTCTTCCTCTTCATGGTAGAAGTTTTCCCAGATAAAACTGCAATCTTCTCTATTTTCCGCAATGGTTGCATCTCCAATAACTTCCCGGTATTTATACACAGTATTAAAGTCAAAGATAAAAATTCCCTTAGGGTCCAGATAATTGTTTACCAGTTTGAACGTTTGTACCAAATCTTCTTCCTCTAATAGATAATTTAAGGAATCGCAGACACTGATAACAGCTCCCACAGTACCATATAATTCAAACTCTCTCATATCCTGTAAAAGATATAAAATATTCTCTCCGGATGCTTCTCTTTTTTCCATAGCAATGGCTAACATCTGTTCCGAGTTATCCACTCCTATCATGTCATATCCCTCTTTGGAAAGCATTTCCGTCAAAGTTCCGGTACCACATCCCAAATCCAATACCAAACCCTTTGGTACTTTATATTCTTCCAAAGTTCGAACTAAAAATTGGCACCATTCTTCATAAGGTGTTTCATCCATGAAGGTATCATATACATCTGCAAAATCTGTATAAGCTTCCATCTCTTATCTCCACAAATTTCTTTTGCATTTTCATAGTACCGTTTCAACAGTATTTTGCAATTACTGTCTTTCAGCTATATATTGTTTTAAAAATGCCAATAAGGTATCCATCTCTTCATCAGTACCGATGGAAATTCTCAAATAGTTATCTATACGTGGTTTTTTAAAGTAACGCACAAAGATATTTTCTTTCTTACAAGCTTCAAAAATTTCTACTGCCGGAATACTTTCATGAGTAGCAAAGATAAAGTTACTCATGGAATCCGGGAAAGAAAATCCTAATTCCCTCAATTCCCCTTTTACTCTTTCTCTGGTTGTAATTACTTTATCCACAATGGTTTTAAAATACTCATCATCCTTGACACAAGCCACACCCATAGCTATGGATGTCTGGTTCATAGTATAGGAATTGAAAGAGAATTTCACGTCATTCAAATAACTGATTAATTTTTCATTTCCTACTGCGAATCCGATTCTCATACCTGCCATGGCTCTGGATTTGGAAAAAGTCTGAATTACCAACAGGTTATCATATTTATCCAACAAGCTTAAAGCACTGGTCCCGCCAAAATCAATATAGGCTTCATCCACCATAACGACTACATCCGGATTTGCCTTTAATACTTCTTCAATCATGGACAAATCTTCCAATACACCTGTAGGAGCATTCGGGTTAGGGAAAATAATTCCCCCATTTTCTTTATTATAATCTTTAGGATTAATTCTAAAATCAGAAGTTAATGCAATTCGCTCGTAAGGAATTCCAAACAACTCTGCCCACACATCATAAAAAGAATAAGTGATATCAGGGAACAAAATCGGTTTCTCGCTGTTAAAAAATGTCATAAATGCATTGGCAATCACATCATCAGAGCCAACCCCTACAAAAACCTGTTCCACATTCACTTTATAATAATCAGCCAACGCCTGTCTCAAATCGCATACTGCCGGGTCCGGATAAAGACGCATACAATTCGCAGACAAATTCTGCAAGGCTTCCATTACCTTAGGACTTGGCGGATAAGGACATTCATTGGTATTTAATTTAATCATTTTTTCTGCCTTTGGCTGTTCTCCCGGAACATAAGGCACTACTTTTCTTACGTTGTTTTCCCAGTTCATATTTACTCTCCAATCATGGCTTTTAGTATAATGGCTTTTGGAAGAATTATCAATAGGGTGGAAATAAAGATGTTATTTTTATTTCAATACTTCTATTTGTTATTTCGTATATTTTTATTGACATTTTCAATCTATCATGCCACTATATAATCACAAACAAAAATCTACAAAAGCATATTAGGGATTCACGCAAGCATTTCTGGGAACCATTCTTCATCCTATCGTCTTACTTTTTCCCTTTTATGAACTAAAGAAGGGAGAAAGTGATCATGGGACAAAAGGACCTGAGAGGAAAGTTATTGGAAGACTACGAAGATGTATTTTCTGATATATTTAACGGATTGGTGTTTGGGAATAATGTAATCAAACAGCAATATTTGAGAACGTCTGCTACCGAATCGATTTACAAAGCAGAAAGCGGAGTATATAAAGATCAATTAAGAGATGTATTAAAAGAATACACAGATAGCTGCCTGCTGGAAATCGGTTCTCTAGGGATAGAGAACCAGAGTACATTAGATGATTATATATCAGTAAGAGTCATGGGATATGATTATACCAAGTATCGTAGTCAAATTGTTCGAAACAAATATCCTTTATTACCGGTAATCACTATCGTATTAAACTTTTCCGACAAACCATGGAATGATACCAAAACTCTTCACAGTATTATGAATATTCCGGAGGAATTCAAATCTTATGTACAGGACTATAAAGTAATGGTGTTTGATATCGCATTTTTGGAAGATGAAATTATCGAAAGATTTACCAGCGATTTTAAACTTGTAGCAAAGTTTTTCAAAAACAAACGATTGGGAAACCGTAATTTATTTGATAATGACAAGATCAACCATATGCAGGAACTTATGGATTTCTTGGCAGCATTTACTGATGATGACCGATATAAGGAGATTAAACCCAAATTAGTGAAAATAGAAAAAGAAGGGAGGCCTGTTAGGATGTGTAATGTAGCTCAGGCATTAGAAGAAAAAGGAATTGAAAAAGGAATCAAACAAGGAATCGAAAAAGGAATTGAAAAAGGAAAGTTCATCACCCTATATAATTTATATAAAGATGAAATACTCTCACTTGAGACAGCTGCTAAAAAAGCATCTATGACAGCAGATGAATTTCTTGCCATCGCAGAAAAATATACCAATTAAATTTAACACTATTTTTAAGGGGTTCTGAACATTCGGAACCCCTTATTATGGTTAGTTAATTATGAACTTCTAACTAAAATCTAATATAGTTAAATCTCATCAACCTAATTAGCCAAGTAAGGATAATACACCCTGGTTAGCCTGGTTAGCCTGAGCCAACATAGCCTGACCTGCCTGAGCAAGAATATTGTTGTTAGAGTATTTAACCATTTCTGTTGCCATATCTGTATCACGAATCTGGCTTTCAGCTGCTGTTGTATTTTCAACAATGTTATCTAAATTTATATCTTTTCCTCAAACTGTTCTATAGAGTCTGATTTTGCTGCAAATAAAAGTAATTTCTTCAAAACTGTTTCATCTGCCTCAGATATAACGTAGCTTCTTATATTCTCAGGAATTGAGCCCTTCTCTTCCAATAACGATAATATCATTTCTCTTGCTGCTTCAAGCTTTCCTTCAAGTTTTCCCTTTTCTTCAGCATCAGCACGCTCTGTAAAAATCAATTTCTTCATTTCCTCTTCCACATGGTATTCATTCATACAAAATATGGTTGCACGCTCCCTGTTTGCCCGAAGAAATTCTTCCAAGATTCCCTCCTGTATGCATTCATCTATTGCACAATTTATTGTTCCTTCAAGTGTATAACCCTTCTTATCCATATAGCACCGAACCTTTTCTACAAACTGCATGTATTCACGCAGTGTTCTACACTTTTCTTTTAATTCTTCATTATATCCGCTGTTGATATTTAACACTAACACCTGCAACTCCAATGCCGGCTCACTTTCTTTTATCTCATACAAATCCGACAATTTTAAAATTTGTCTCTCCGGCTGTACTTTTGTACCATTATAAAAGACAACAAATCTGGGCATAGGTACTCTCATCGGCACACTACTATAAACACTTCTTTCATCCGTTGATATAATCTTCTGATATTCTTCTGCAACATAAATCAAATCACGTAAAGGCATGTTAGGATTTACGGTAGACTGATGTTCATACAGACATAAATTGCTGTCCAATACAAAAGCCAGATCGTTCTTAACCTTAAGATAGAAACAATACTCTAATGTAACTATTTCCAAATCTTCTTCATCCTCATAATCAGAATCATTCAACGCATTATAAAGACTCAACAAATACTTCTTGTTTTTAAAAAGTGCTCTGAATAAGGTATCCTTATACTTTGGATTTGCGGGTGTCAAATTATTAGTTTCTTCCATTCGTCCTCCTTCGCAGGAGAACGGTCAAAAATCTTTGCCTTTCTATCAAACATTCCTTCTACTAACCCTTAAGAAATTCTCCTGCTTTTTTTAATTGTAAAGCATCGATTTTCTAAAGAGTTGATATAGAAGGCTTATGCCTAAAGAATTGTTTTCAATATGTCTATAGAAATCTTGTATGCTTGTTTTTAGAGTAACACAATAGTATTTTTATTTCAATACTTTTGTTTGTTATTTCGAATATTTTATATTGACATAACCTCTATTCCATGCCATTATATAATCACAAACAAAAATCTACAAAAGCATATTAGGGATTCACGCAAGCATTTCTGGGAACCATTCTTTATCCTAGATGATTATATATCAGTAAGAGTCATGGGATATGATTATACCAAGTACCGTAGTCAAATTATTCGGAACAAATATCCCTTATTGCCTGTAATAACTATAGTATTAAATTTTTCCGACAAACCATGGAACGAAGCCAAGAATCTTCACAGTATTATGAATATTCCGGAGGAATTCAAATCTTTTGTGCAGGATTATAAAGTTATGGTGTTTGACATTGCATTTTTGGAAGATGAAGTTATCGAAAGATTTACCAGCGATTTTAAACTTGTAGCAAAGTTTTTCAAAAACAAACGATTGGGAAACCGGAATTTATTTGATGATGATAAAATTAACCATATGCAGGAACTTATGGATTTCTTAGCAGTGTTTACCAATGATGACCGATATAAAGAGATTAAACCCAAATTAGTGAAAATAGAAAAAGAAGGGGGGCCTGTTAGGATGTGTAATGTAGCTCAGGCATTAGAAGAAAAAGGTATTGAAAAAGGTATTAGACAAGAACGTATAAATA
>JAFXGP010000127.1 GCA_017521195.1 Lachnospiraceae bacterium | reverse complement strand
TAGCGGACGATATTACTGCAGCGGTATTTTGTAAGGCGATTGAAAATATTGACAGTTTTACCGGCGGACGTATTCAGACGTGGTTATGTGCCATTGCCAGAAATACATATATTGATTATGTAAAGAAAGCAGAGTATAAGAATCATCATCTGTCAGAGGAAATGGAAGAGAATATAGAAGATAAAAGTGGGACGGTTGAGGAACTTTTTCTTAGAAAAAATGAAAGAGTTTCTTTATATAAGCAGATACAGAGATTGGATGCAGAAATGAAAGATGTAGTTTATTTAAGAATATTTGGAGAGCTTTCTTTTAAAGAAATTGCCCGGATTTGTGGAAAGAGCGAGAATTGGGCAAGAGTTACCTTTTATCGAAGTAAAAATAAATTGAAAGGATGGATGGAAAATGAAAATTAATTTGCCTTGTGAGATTGTTAGGGATTTGCTGCCAAGCTATATAGATGAGTTGACGAGCGAAATGAGCACAAAAGCTGTAGATGAACATTTAAAAGAATGTGAAAAATGCCAAAATATTTTGGGAGAAATGAAAAGGGATTTAGTACAGGAAAAACAGGCAGAAGGGGGAGATCTTAAAGGTGAGTTCGTTGGAGAACTGCAAAGAGACAGTACTTTTGATGAAGATAAAAAGGTAATATTAAAAATAAACCGGAAAATAAACCGAAGACTTAAGTTATCAATCTTCATGGGTCTGTTTTCTGTGATACTTGTTTTTATGGCAATCTATATTTTATATAACGAAGCTTTAAAAAAAGTTTCTATAGATGATATTGAAGTAACTGCAAAAGTATATGCAATGGATGAATTAGAGATAGAATATGGGACATCTATGGTAACAGAAAAGAAAGATGGAAAAGAAAGAAGCTATGAAGAAAAAACTGCCATACTCCATATTCCGGAATCATATATGTCTAGTGTTGAGGTTTCAGCAAGTTTTTTGGAAGGGACAGAATATCTTACAGTGATATCTTTGAAGTCCCCATATTTTCTAAACAGGTATACAAGGGATTTTCAAAAACAGGGAGAGGAAGGAGTGTTGTATTTAGGAGGATTTAGGACAACATTTTTGGATAATCAACCTTTTTCGCAGGATCAGATGACAAATAGTATGGAATTTGAAAAGGTCGATAAGATTGCTTATATTCATGAAGATGGAACAGAGACAGTATTGTGGGAGAATGAAGAATAGAGAAAATGTATATGGGCAGCTGCAGACGGAGCTGCCTATAATTTTTGCAGATCTGTTTATATTGACAAACGAGATTATATATAACATTATACTATGTATAACATTGTATTATGTTATGCATAGAGAAGCGATTTAGAATTTAAGGTATTACTGCTGAGACTATAAGGACGAGATAAAAATGCAGAATAATATGTGGAAGGAGGAAGCGATATGGATAGACAGCTGCGAAAAGGTCTGTTGGAATTTTGTGTACTTACAGCGCTGAAAGAGGAAGATTCTTATGGATATAAGATAATAGAAGACATTTCACCCCATATTGAAATATCAGAATCTACGCTTTACCCCATTCTGAGACGTCTTGAAGAATCGGGGAAAGTAAATTCTTATAATACAGAATATCATAACCGTATCCGAAGATATTTTCATATTACAGAGGCGGGAACGGCGGCACTGGAAGCTTTTGATAAGGACAGAAGAGAATTGTTAAAAGTATTGGATTATATAGCAGGAGGAATAGAGCATGAATAGACAGGAGTTCTTAAAAGCATTGAATAGAAACTTGAAAAATCTGAAAAAGGAAGAACGTAAGAAGTACGAGGAATATTATGATGAGATGATTTCCGATATTATGGAAACGGGAATATCAGAGGAGAAAGCTGTGAAAAGGCAGGGAAGTGTGGAACGGATTGCAGCAGATATTCTGGCAGAGGGTGGAAAGGGGAAAGTGAAAACACGGGATTGGCGTGGCATCTGTTTGGTTGTGATAAGTATTATATTGATAGTGAGTTGTCTGCTGCCAACCAGTTTTATTAAAATAGCAGGTGGAAATCGGAATACGTCAATCAGCATTATTGGTGGAGCAGACGGACCTACGAGTATTTTTATTGCCGGAAAGGTAGGTATTCCATGGGGGTTATACATTGCTACGTTTGTTGTTGTGTTGAGTACGGTAATTTATCTGGTAAGGAAATACAGGAAGCATTAGGTCTATTCGAGATACTATTTATTAGATCATATGGTAGAATCCATCTTTTTTTAATATCTGCTTAAAAATAATAATTTATTTTAAACTTGTAACAAATCTCCAATAATCTACATTAATATACAAAACCAAGTAGGAAAGGGGGAAGAAAATGCAGTCGATGGATGAAATATACCAGCAATATGCACAGATGGTATATAAATTTTTGTTATCAAGAACCTGCAATCCGGATCTGGCGGAAGAACTGACGCAGGAAACCTTCTATCAGGCAATCCGGACCATAGACAGGTTTGATGAGAGTTGTCAGCTATCCACGTGGTTGTGTGCCATTGCCAAGAATGTTTATCATACCTGGCAAAGAAAGCATCCTGAAGTGGGAACTTTGGAAGAATATACGAAGACCTGTGATTCGGCAGAAAAAGATGTTCTGCAATCTATGGATCGGATAGAACTGATGAAACAATTGCATGTATGCCCGGAACCGTTTCGTGAGATTTTGTATATGAGGCTGTTTGGGGATTTATCCTTTAAGGAAATTGGCGAAATTATGGGACGGTCGGAAAACTGGGCAAGAGTAAATTTTTATAGAGGAAAAGAAAAATTTAGAAAGGAGTGGCTTAAAAATGAAACATGAATTACCTTGTGAATTAATCCGTGATTTGTTCCCATCTTACATTGATAATCTGACCAGTGACGTAACTAATGAACTATTGGAAGCGCATGTGAAGGAATGTAATAAATGCCGTGAAATATTAGGAAGGATGCAAGACACTACGGAAGAAATTATTCGTTTTGAAGAAAAGACAGAGATTGATTTTCTAAGAAAAACAAAAAAAATAAATCAGAAGAAAATATGGGGAAGTATCCTGGGGACTTTCGTTTTTATTATAACAGTTTATTATCTGGCAACTTATGTAATTGGCTACACGACAGCGCATGATAATATAAAATGTGAAGTGGTATCGGCAGAAGGAAGAAAATTGGTGGTATCTGCAGAGTGCAGGAATCCGGAATATGTGATTTCTTCGGCATCGTTTCGGTGGATTCCTAACGATGATGAAGTGGAAGTTACTTTTAAGACAGTAAAAAGCAGTCCTTTGTATGAGGAAAAGAGAGAATTCTCTTATATGGCACCAGCAGAATTTGAAGAAGTTTGTGTGGGAGGAAGATTACAACCAACCATATGGTTTGAAGGAAGCAAGATCAGTATGGAAGCGGGAGAGTTATTTGATGTAAGAAATCCTTATATCGGGCAGGCATTTGCCAATAGCCTGATTGCAGATGCATTGGAGATAACAGAACGTTTTGGAGTGTTTGCCAATGAGTTACAGACATCAGAAGAACCTTATGGCTGGACAATAAAATTGCAGGAAGAAGTACCGGAGGAAAACAGAGCAGAAAAAGAAGTGGAAATGCGTCTTTGCGGCTTTTTAATGTTAGCTTCTGTGGAAAATGCCGGAGTGGTTTCTTTTGAATATAAATCTGAGGGAAAAGAATATTCTGTAACAGTGACAGAAAAAGAAGCTTCGGAGTATATGGGAAGAGATATCAAAGAGTGTTACAGCGATGCAATATTAATGCAAGAGTTGTTGGAAAAGACAGAATTAAAATTTGAGCATAAAGGCAGTAGAGTCAGAGCTAAAAAAGTGCTATCATCAGCTTATGAAAAAGAGATTTTACGACAACTGAAAGAATATGAGTAAGTGTCCGGGACTTCTCTTTTACCGAAAGAGAGTAATGAATAAAAGCTAGGCGAGGTAGAAACTTTGAAAGAAAGCAGGATGAGTCAGAAGATAGATTTTTCTAAAGGACCGGTGTGGAAATGTATTATAGCACAGGCGATACCGCTTACCATACCACAGTTGGTGCAGCTTCTTTATAATGTGGTAGACAGGATATATTTGGGACATATGGGAGATGGAGACAGCATTGCCCTGACAGGGGTAGGTCTGACCTTTCCCATAGTTACCTTAATTATGGCATTTACTGCATTATTTGGAATGGGCGGCGTACCTTTGTTTTCCATGGCAAGGGGGGATAAGAACGACGAAAAAGCAGCCAAAATACTGGGGAATGCCTTTGGATTATTGGTGATCAGTGCTGTCATTTTAACCGGAGTTTGTATGGTATTTCGAAGACCCATTCTGTTTGCTTTTGGTGCCAGCGAGGCTTCTTACATATATGCAGATGAATATTTGAAAATTTATCTTTGGGGAATTATATTCTCCATGATAGCCACCGGATGTATCGGGTATATCAATGCACAGGGGTTTCCAAAAGTGGGAATGTTTTCTACCATGATAGGTGCAGTTATCAATATTATTTTGAATCCGGTATTTATTTTTGGACTGGATATGGGCGTTTCCGGTGCAGCGCTGGCTACCATTTAGTAGGAGCAGACCAAAATATCAATGTGAATTTTTTGGAAGAATTATTAAAGGATGCTCCACCTGCAGAGCCTGGAGATGAAGGTAATGATGAACTTCCTGACATAGAACCAGTAGAATCTATTACATATAACGGAAAAGAATATAAGATATCTGAATTATGTAATGCTACATTAGAGTGGCTGGAGTTATCAGAAAAAGATAGAATGTTATCTTCTTATTTTCCACCGGAATTTATGGTGTTTGATGAAAAATGGGGTCTAAGTTTAACTGTGGATAGTCTTACACCATCAGGTGCTATTATCAAATGTTCTCAATCTGGTGGAGAACCAACGGGCGAATTACATACAGGTAGTTGGTATATTTTAGAAAACTGGACACAAGAAAATGTCTGGAAGGAAATGCCGTATGTAATAGACGGAGAAATTAGTTGGAACGATATAGCATGGATAATACCAATGAATGATACGATAGAATTGGAAGTAAACTGGGAATGGCTTTATGGAAAGCTTCCAGTTGGTAAATATCGAATTAGAAAAAGTATTACGGATTTTAGAGAGAGTGGGGATTATGATACAGCTACCTACTTTGTCGAATTTGAAATTGAAAAATAACAAGTATTAGTAGAGGTATTGTATGAAAAAACTTATTACTTCAATTGCTGTTGCAGGGATATTACTTAAAGTATTATTCAATACCAATGATCTAATGACGAGGATTGTTGTTAGTCCATTTCTTGTTTTTGCAGTGGCTTTGGGAATGAAGAATGCTTTGATTATGATGAATAAAAAGGCCTTAGCTATTAAGGTAAGTAAAGTATATGTAGTTG
>JAFXGP010000126.1 GCA_017521195.1 Lachnospiraceae bacterium | reverse complement strand
GCTCCTGAATTTGCAGAGCAGTCTACAGAAGCAGAATTACTGGAAACAGGTATCAAAGTAGTAGACCTTCTTTGTCCTTATCAGAAAGGTGGTAAGATCGGTCTCTTTGGTGGTGCCGGTGTAGGTAAAACTGTATTAATTCAGGAATTAATTCGTAATATCGCTACAGAACATGGTGGATATTCCGTATTTACAGGTGTAGGAGAAAGAACACGTGAAGGTAATGACCTTTACTACGAAATGATCGAATCCGGAGTTATTGATAAGACAACCATGGTATTCGGTCAGATGAACGAGCCACCGGGAGCCAGAATGAGAGTTGGTTTAACAGGTCTTACTATGGCAGAATATTTCCGTGACAAAGGTGGAAAGGACGTATTATTATTCATCGATAATATCTTCCGTTTTACACAGGCAGGTTCCGAAGTATCTGCGTTACTTGGACGTATGCCATCTGCGGTAGGTTATCAGCCAACATTACAGACAGAAATGGGTGCCCTTCAGGAAAGAATTACTTCTACTAAGAATGGTTCCATCACTTCCGTACAGGCTGTATATGTGCCTGCGGATGACTTAACTGACCCGGCTCCGGCAACTACATTTGCGCATTTGGATGCTACTACTGTACTTTCCCGTTCCATTGTAGAACTTGGTATTTATCCTGCAGTAGACCCATTGGAATCTACCTCCAGAATTCTTGATCCAAGAATCGTAGGTGAAGAACATTACAAAGTTGCCCGTGGAGTACAGGAAATCTTACAGAAATATAAAGAATTACAGGATATCATTGCTATTCTTGGTATGGATGAATTATCTGAAGAAGATAAATTGGTTGTATCCAGAGCAAGAAAAGTACAGAGATTCTTATCTCAGCCATTCTTCGTAGCAGGACAGTTTACAGGTTTGGAAGGTAAATATGTTCCGATTAATGAAACTATCCGTGGATTTAAGGAAATCTTAGAAGGAAAACATGACAGTATTCCTGAAAGTTATTTCTTAAATGCGGGAAGCATTGATGACGTAATTGCAAAAGTGAAATAGTGTGTGAGGTTATCTATGGCAGAGGGTAGAAATTTTGACTTAGAGATTATTACTCCTGACCGTGTGTTTTACCAGGGACAGGCCAGTATGATTGAGTTTAATACTACAGAAGGTGAAATTGGTGTATACAAAGATCATATTCCTCTTACTGTAATTATTAAACCGGGAGTTCTTACCATTACCTCGGAAGAAGATAAAAGAAAGGCAGCCTTACATTCCGGATTTGCAACCATAATGCAGGACAAAGTTACCATTCTTGCAGAAGTAATTGAATGGGGCGATGAAATCGATGAGGCGCGTGCTGAGGCGGCGAAACAGCGTGCAGAAGAAAGACTTCGTACAAATCAGGCGTCTATTGATATTGCAAGAGCGGAGGCTGCATTACTTCGAGCATTGGCAAGAATTAGAACTAAAAAAGGATAGAGTGAACTATAGAGGAGTTGGAATTTGTGAAGTTCCAGCTCCTTTTTGTAATACTAAGTATCTAATATTAGAAAAATGAATATATTGTAAATAGTAAAAAGAAAATTTTGGGAGTAGTATATGGAAAACAGACGACCACCTCTACCTTATTTTATGACATATCCTTTACCGGAAGATAGTATTAATGCTATGGACAGAAGAAATGACAGGGAATATTTTAGACAAATATATCCGCGGGAAGTGAAACGGTATATTCGTATCATTGTAGAAGTGCTGGATCGGATGGATATCAAAGAAAGTTATATTTATGATGAATATCCGGATAAAGTTCGTTTGGAGAGATTATCAGATACCATACTTCGTTTGATTCCTTTGGAAAAAAATATCAGCAGAGAAACACAGAAGAATTTGATAAGAGTACTATTGTGGGAAGAAATTGTTGAAAGAAGAGATAGAAACAGAAGCCGTAACAGGTGATATATAAGTAAACATTGTATAAGATTAGACCTATAATATTTTTACTATTTATATTGTTTCTTTTGGAAAAAAAGTTTACACTAAGAACAAGTTGATGGTGATGATAACCAAGAAAAACAACGAGTTAATAGGGAAAAATATAGATAATACCTGAAACATGGGAGATGTAAATAGATGATGGAAATAAGAAACTTAGGGGAAGAATATATAGGAAAAGATTTATATCAGATTATTATAAGTAATCCTCATAAAAATTCGGATATCAGTAAGGTAAAGATTCGTCCGATTATGTTAAAAGAAATATTGTTTTTTCAAGTGACAGAGTATAAAGGTGCTCAGGTTTTTCATGAAAATTATGATAAAGAGAAACTTATTGAAAGAATAGAAGAATATTTACAGAATAATTTCAAGCAGATGGAATTAACATGTACTACTATGCAGGCTACAGTATTGATTAGTAAAAAAGGGAAAGTTACTATCAAAAAAAAGCAGATTCAAGCAGAAAGGCAAGTTGATTTATCACATAATAAAGTTAAAAAATACATTTTACAGGAAGGAACTTTGGTTCCATTTCTTGTGGATTTGGGAGTACAGACCAAAGAAGGAAAGATTGTAAGAAGCAATTATGATAAATTTCGTCAGATTAACCGATATCTGGAATTTATTGCAGATATTATGCCGAATTTTCCAGAAGACCGCCCAATTAATATTATTGACTTTGGCTGCGGAAAATCATACCTTACTTTTGCGCTTTATTACTATATGAAAATTCTTTGTAAAAGAGATATTCAGGTAATTGGATTGGATTTGAAAGAAAAGGTAATTGAAGACTGTAATACCTTAGCTGTTCGTTATGGGTATGATAAGCTGAAATTTGTTACAGGAGATGTCAGTAGCTATGCCGGTGAAGGAAATGTAGATATGGTAGTAACTCTTCATGCCTGTGATACGGCTACGGATTATGCTATAGAAAAAGCAATTAAGTGGGGAGCAAAAGTAATTTTTACAGTACCTTGCTGTCAGCATGAAGTGAATATGCAGATTTCCAATGAAAAACTACAGCCTTTATTAAAATATGGTTTGATTAAAGAGAGGATGTCTGCATTAATAACGGATGCCATACGAGCTAACTTATTGGAAGAGCAGGGATATCAAGTGCAGGTAATGGAGTTTATAGATATGGAGCATACTCCTAAAAATATACTGATACGTGCTGTAAAGGAAAAAGAAGGGAAGGGAAAATGTACCGGAATAGATGAACTTACAAAAAGTTTACATGTACGTAATACCTTGCAGGAATTGATAACTGCCGGGAAAGGAATATTAGAATGAACAGAATTTGGTTGAAGCGTGCAGTGGCATTACTAGTGTTTGTCATTTCGCTGTTTGTTGTAGATTTTATTCTGAATAAGGATAATTCAGAGCTTACGATGGATATGCCGAAAGCTACCCTGCCGGTAGTATCTGTATTGTCCGGAGAGTATAAGATTAATACTATGTATGGTTATACTTCCAGAAGGGAAGAAGCTTATACAAAGGATAGCATTACACCGATTTCGGATGACAGAAAAATTTCTTTAGTAATTGATACTTTTCAGGCAGATATAGAATCGGTTGCTTATGAAGTCAGGAGTGTTGATGGTGATCGTTTAATAGAAGGCAGCGATATTACGGTATTACAAAAAATGCCCGATAAGATTCAGTTTTCCATTCAGCTAAAGGATTTAACTGAAGAAAATAAAGAATATTCTTTTGTAACGATTTTGACCATGGAAGATGGTGAAAAAGTATATTATTATACGCGATTTATACAGAGTGAAAACTATTATGAAAAAGAGAAGTTGGATTTTATTACTTTCTTTCATAATACTACCTTTAGTGATGATGGAACTGAAATTAAAAAATATTTGGAATCTAATTCCCAGGCAGATAATAACAATTTTCATAAAGTAGATATTCACAGCAGTCTGCCGCAAGTGATGTGGGATATGCTTTCTATTGAAAAGGTAGAAGAACCGGTAATTTTAATTAAAGATATTACTACGCAAACAGCTGGTGTGGTTTTGAAATATCTGGTAAAAGAAACAGGAATTGCAGAGGATAATTATTATTTTATAGAAGAATATTATAGAGTAAGATATACACCAAACCGTATGTATTTGCTGGATTATGAGAGAACTATGGATGAAATATTCGGTGCGGATAAAAATTCTTTCTCCAACGATAAAATTTATTTGGGAATTACGGATGAACAGGTTTCTATGGTAGAAAGTGAAGGCGGTAAAAACCTGGCATTTATCAATGCCAATCGCCTTTTCGTATATAATAATATTGATAATAAGCTGTCAGAAGTATTTTCTTTTTATAATAAAAATAATTTTGATATGCGTACCAGAAACAGGGATTTTGATATTAAGATTCTAAAGATGGAAGATAGTGGAAGTCTTACATTTATGGTGTCAGGATATATGAATCGTGGAACCCATGAGGGAGATGTTGGAGTTATTGTTTATTATTATGATACCACTCAGAATGCTATTGAAGAGCAGATTTTTATTCCGTACAGCAAATCTGCAGATATACTGATAAGAGAGTTAGATAATCTATGTTATCTGAATTTGGAAAATCATTTATTCCTGATTTTGGAAGGCAGATTATATGATATTAATCTGGAACAAAAGAATTATGAATTGGTAATATCCAATCTGACAGAAGATACTTATAAAGTATCAAAATCCGGAAGAATGATTAGTTGGCTGAAGGAAAATACCCCTTATTCCAGCAGTTCATTATATTGGATGAATATGAATGATGGAAAACAACTGGAAATCAAAGCGGGATATGGAGAATATATATCTATATTGGGTTTTATTGAAGAAGATTTAATTTATGGTCTTGTAAGCAAAGATATGGTAAAAACAGAAACTAATGGTAATGTATTATTTCCGATTCACAAGTTATTGATCCGCAGTCAGGATAATAAAATATTGAAGAATTATTACAAAGAAGGCAATTATATTATTGATTGTAATATTGTTGATAATCAGATTACTTTAAAACGAATTCAGATATCGGAACAAGGAGAATATAGGCATATTGAAGATGATCATATTGCCAGCAGCGGTGTCCAGGATAAAAATGTAACGAAAGTAAGTATTATAAATAATGATGTTTATAAAAAAACAATACAATTAATTTTAAAGAATACTGTAAATCCTAATTCCATAAAGATAATGACTCCACGAGAAGTTATATTTGAGGGAGGCCGGGAAGTGATTCTTGATATGGAAAGTACCGGAGATTATTTTTATGTATATGGTCCTAAAGGAGTAGAGAAGATAACTAATTCATCAGCTGAGGCAGTAGATATGGCATATGAACTCTCCGGCAGTGTGTTAGATGCATCGGGAAATTATATTTGGAAAAAAGGTACTGTCTATAGTAGAAACCAGATTATGGCAATTACAGGAACAAAAAGAGATAATGAAAATGGTTCTATAGCGGTTTGTTTGGACAGCATTATGAAATTAGAAGGAATTTCAATGCAGACACAACCTCTTTTGGATGCAGGCGAAGATGTTTTGAATATTATGAAAGATTCTCTTCGCAAGGAAAAGATTCTTGATTTGAGAGGATGTCCATTGGATACAGTTCTATTCTATGTGGATCAGGATATTCCGGTATTGGCGCTTGTGGATAATAAAGATGCTTATCTTATTATAGGATTTAATGAATTTAATATTGTTCTTATGGATCCCAAGCAGGGTACCGTTTATAAAAAAGGAATGAATGATTCCAGAGAAATGTTTGAAAAGAACGGAAATCAGTTTATTACCTATATGCGTTATGAATGATATTGTGAAACTAAAAATATAAAAGAATTACTCGGACATAAAAGAAGGAGGTTCCTGCTTGTGGAAACCTCCTTTTCGTTGTCTCTATTTAGATTTTTTTACCAGCTTTATATTTTTCTACAATCTTCTGGATACGTTCGACAGGATTTAATAAATCACTGATGGAAGAATCATGATTCAAGGTATCAATAATGTAAGCAATATATTTACTAAGGTCACAACTGATATACCAATCACGCTCTAATAATTCAGGAGTCTGGTAGATAACGTTAGTAGTAAGGACTCTTGTGATATGACCTTTTGCATAAGCTTCATCAAATTTTTCTAATCCATTGGTGAAAAGACCGAAAGTAGAGAATACGAAGATTCTGTTGGCTTTGCGTGCTTTTAATGCAGCACATACTTCAATTACACTTTCACCGGAAGAAATCATATCATCGATAATAATGACATCTTTACCTTCTACATTGGAACCTAAGAATTCGTGAGCAATAATTGGATTACGTCCGTTAACAATCTGAGTATAATCTCTACGTTTGTAGAACATACCCATGTCAAGACCAAGTACGTTGGCAATGTAAATAGCTCGTCCGGTTCCGCCTTCGTCAGGGCTGACAACCATCATATGATCAGAGTCGATTTTTAAATCTTTTACATTACGAAGTAAACCTTTGATGAACTGATATGCAGGTTGTACTGTTTCAAAACCATTTAATGGAATCGCATTCTGAACACGTGGGTCATGAGCATCAAAAGTAATAATATTATCAACGCCCATACTTACTAATTCCTGAAGAGCCAGAGCACAGTCTAATGATTCTCTGGAAGTTCTTCTATGCTGTCTGCTTTCATAAAGGAATGGCATGATAACTGTAATTCTACGAGCTTTTCCTCCAATAGCGGCAATGATTCGCTTCAAATCCTGATAGTGATCATCCGGAGACATGCGGTTTACATGCCCACTCATATTGTAAGTTAAGCTGTAATTACAAACGTCTACCATAATGTAAAGGTCTGTACCACGAACGGATTCTAATAAAACACCTTTTCCTTCACCGGAACCAAAACGAGGTGCTTTGGAGGCAATGATATAGGAGTCGCGCTGGTAACCAGCAAATGCAAGACTGTTTTTGTGTTCGTGTTCTCTTTCTGTTCTCCATTTTACTAAGTAGTAGTCAACTTTTTTTCCGAGTTCTGTACAGCTCTGTAAAGGAATCATTCCTAATGAGCCAACAGGGATAGATTCTAAGTTTCTTTTTTCGTCGCGTTTAAAAATAAACATGAGTTCCTCACTTTCTATTGGCAAGTCGTTTTTTATACATTCGTATATCAGGACCGGTAATTTTACATAATTTAAAATTACTGGTTATCCTGGAAAAAATCCTGTCAGAATAACGATCTCTTAATTCCTGTAACGAAAGGTTAGTAGATATTATAATGGATTTTTTACGTAAAATACGTTCATTTAGACATGAAAAAAATTGGGAAGAGGAAAAATTATTAATTAATTCTGTTCCCAAGTCATCAATGATCAATAAATCGCATGAAAATAAATCCTCATATAAATCTGACAGTTCATCTTTTGAATTGTTATCAAAAGATAATCGGGAAAGCTTTTCAAATAATCCGGCAGAACTAAAATAAACTACAGAGTGTCCTGTATCTATTAATTCCTTAGCTATACAGCCGGAAAGAAAAGATTTTCCTGTACCTACTGTACCATAAAAGAAGAGATTATGGTAGTCTGAATTAAAACAATCTATAAAATCCCTACAGGTTTTTACTGTATTTTGGAAACGCAATAAATCCTCTCCCTCATAAAATTCATAAGATAAAGAAGAGAAGTTGTTTTCTTTTAACATATCAGCAATGTAGGATTGTTGATACAAAAGAGATATGCTGCGTTGTTTGAAGCAATGACATTTATTGGTACCGATATAACCGGTATCTTTGCAATCAGAGCAGACATATTCTGGTTCCAGATAATTCGAAGGAAGTCCGGCATCAAGTAAAAGCTGTTTCTTTTTTTCGCGAAGATCACGCAGGGAGATTTTCAGTTCTTCCAAGGCAGAATCATTTCCTTCTAGTAATCTGGATGCCTGTTGTAAAGCTAATGAAGAAATTTCAGATGTAATCTTTTGATATTCGGGCAGAATTTGGTTGACATAATTAATCTTGTCATCCAAAGCATGTCTGGAAATAAGCTGCTTTTCTTCATATTCTTTCATAATGGTGTTATATTGTGAATTGGTTAAAGCCACTTTAATTCTCCTTTAATTACTCAATAATTCTTTTTCCAAGGCATCAAAATCGTAGTCATTTTGTTGGAAATGGTTAAATTTATTCTTAGTAAAAGAAGTTGTCTGGGAGGTTTTCTTTTTGGAGGAGACAAATGCGGCATCCGCTTTTGCAATATCGGTTTTGTGATGAACTCCAAAATCTTTCCAGCTTTTTAATATTCTGTCAGCATATTCGAAACGATGTTTATCAGTAGCCATAACAGTTCTTTCGCAAGCTTCCAAAATAACATCGGAAGCAAAGCCGTAAATCTGATACCAGCGTTTGATAAATTCTACTTCTTTTGGGGTTGGCTGATTATTTTTACCTAAAGCATTCATCACGGTATACGTATCTTTATCATATTTCATAGTCTGATTTTGAGCCTGTTCAGTAGTCTCAATATGAGCTTCAGCCCAACTGATGGCAACTTTTTCTATGTAACGAAAATCCCGTTTTCCACGATCGATACAATATTGCAGGAGATAATCAATTAAATCAAATGAAAAATGCAGCTCATCAGAAATAAAAAGAAGAGAGCGGATATCATTTGCACTTAAAGTTTTTCCTAAATAAGATTCTGCAATGAACATTAATTGTGAAGTATTTTCCCTGGATTTAAATTCTGTCAGTTGATCTAAGGAATAATCAGGTTTTACAAAGGCAGAAGGTTTAGATAAATAGGTTATGGTTTTTACTAAAGGTACTTGTGATTGAGGTACTGTTGATGGTTCAGGCTGGGGGACTTTTGGCGAACTTTCTGTGAAAGAGCATAAGCTGATTCCGCAAAGTTCCTGTTTGTCGTTATAGGACAAAGTAAGAACCTGTTTGCGTTCCCAGTAGCCAAGAGCACGCATAACGTCTTTTTCTGAATAATTGAAGAAATCTGCCATGGCAGAGATACTGCACATATGAGGAGTATTCATATGACGTAAAAGAAAAAGATAAATTTTAATCTGTGCATCGTTAGCATCAGACAAAAAAGTGTCAATAAATGAATTGGCAACCATAGTATAATCTATATTTTGCTTATTGTTTATTTGAAACTGACTCATACAAATCACACTCCCTCAGATAGTTCTCAAAGTATAACACAATTGTTTTGAAAAAGAAACCTTAAAAATTGCGCAAAGCCTTTAAAATCAAGGGTTTCAGAGGTTTGTGGATATTGTGGATACTGTGGATAAAAAGTGGATAAATATTATGTAAACACCAAAAATACAGTAAAATAAGGTTTTTTGAAAAATATATAATATAGTGTCATAATAAGAAATATCCACAGGTTTTTGATGCAGTAAACCACATCAAACCTGTGGATATTGTGGATAACTAAAGACCAAGCAGGTTTTCTCCTACTTTTACAATATCTCCGGCACCCATAGTTATCAACAGGTCACCGTTGATAGAATTTTGTAATAAAAAATTTTCGATCTCATCAAAAGTATCAAAATGAAGACATTCTTTTCCGAGTTTTTCGATCTCTTCCTTTAAAGTAACGGAGCTGATACCTAAAGTATCAGTTTCTCTTGCTGCGTAGATAGGAGCAAGAATGATCTTATCTGCTGCCAAGAGAGATTGTGCAAATTCTTTTAAAAATGCCTTTGTTCTGGTATAAGTATGAGGCTGGAAGATGCACCAAAGTCTTTTATGTGGAAAATTAGCAGCAGCTGTAAGTGTTGCTGTGATTTCTGTTGGATGATGGGCATAGTCATCAATAATGGTAATTCCACCCAATTGTCCTTTGTATTCAAAACGTCTGTCAGTACCGGAAAAGGCTTTTAGAGCTCTTAATGTATTTTCTTCCGGTAACTGTAATAAGTCAGAAAGAGCAAAGGTTGCCAGGGAATTGGAAATATTATGGCGTCCGGGTACTCCCAGTTCTACTTTACAAGGAGGAAGGTTCTTTCTTATTAAAGTATAGATTCCATGTCCCAATTCGTCGTAGGAGATGTCAGAAGCATAATAATCGCAGTCCGGGGTAAAACCATAGCGGATAATACCGCAATTAAGATTTCCCATAATAGTTTCTTTATGTTCTATTTCATCGTTGATGATCAGGCTGCCGTCTTCGGGAAGAAGAGCAGCAAATTTATGGAAAGAATCTACGATCTCATGAATGTCCTTGAAGAAATCCATATGATCTTCTTCTACATTTAAAATAATTCCAATTTTAGGGAAAAAACTTAAAAAACTGTTGGTATATTCGCAAGCTTCCGTAACAAAATATGGAGATTTTCCAATGCGGATATTTCCTTCAATAGATTTTAAGATTCCACCAATGGAAAGAGTAGGGTCGGTATCGGATGCCAATAAAACTTCAGCCACCATGGAAGTGGTAGTTGTCTTACCATGAGTACCGCTGACAGCAATTGGAATTTTGTAGTTGCGCATTAACTGACCCAGAAGCTCTGCACGGGTCAGACTTGGAATGCCCAATTCTTTCATAGCAATGTATTCAGGATTATCTTCGTGGATGGCAGCAGTGAAAACAACCAAATCCACACTCTCATCAATATGAGATACGGTTTGTCCATAGTAAATGGAAGCTCCCAGAGATGAAAGCTTATCTGTCAGAGGAGATTCCTTCATATCGGAACCGGAAATCTGGAAACCTTCAGATAGAAGAACTTCTGCAAGACCGCTCATGCTGATTCCTCCAATGCCGACAAAATATACATGAATAGGTTTTTTAAAATCAAGTTCAAACATATAAATACCTCTTTATATTTGTGATAGCAGTTTAGCCATTAAGCTCGAAAACGTTGCTTTGCATATAATATTATACTTCCATTTTCTTAAAAAACAAAGAGGTTTTCTTTGTCAGAATTAGAAAAAAAGTGAGTATTTTTATAAAAAAAATCGCAAATTGTTTGGTTAAATATGGTTTACAGGTTTATTATTATGTGATAAAATTCAGAACGTAATTTATCACAAATGTAACATATAAGCAAAGTTGCAAATGAAACTTATATAAATTTAAAGAATAGGGGAGGAAAGCATCATGACTATTACAGATGTTTGGGTACGTAAAATAACCAAAGAAGGCAAATTAAGAGCAATTGTTTCTATTACTTTGGACAACGAATTTGTAGTACATGATATCAAGGTTATTGAAGGAGAAAAAGGATTGTTCATTGCAATGCCAAGCAAGAAATCTGCAGATGGTGAATTTAGAGATATTGCACATCCGATCAATTCTTCTACAAGAGAAAATATTCAGTCTGTTATTTTAGAAAAGTATCAGGAATCTTTAGCGGAAGAAGAATAAAACAGAGGAATCAAGGCTGCCTTTTGGCAGTCTTTTTGTATTATAGGAAAGTTCGCCAAGTGGCGAACTCTTGAATAAAAAAGCCCGCGTAAAAGCGGGCAACATAAACAGACGATAATTAGAAGATGTAAAATCCTTCCTCGAAATCATCGTCATC
>JAFXGP010000125.1 GCA_017521195.1 Lachnospiraceae bacterium | reverse complement strand
CTACAGACATGACATTAGGACGTTTAGCATCTGAAATTGCTAAAGTTTTAAGAGGAAAAAATAAAGCAATCTTCACACCTCACATCGATACAGGTGATTATGTAATCGTAATCAACGCTGAAAAAATCGCTGTAACAGGTAAAAAATTAGATCAGAAAATTTACTATCACCACTCTGATTATGTAGGTGGTATGAAAGAAACTACATTAAGAGAAAAATTAGCTAAAAAACCTGAGTCTGTAATCGAACTTGCAGTTAAAGGTATGCTTCCAAAAGGACCTTTAGGAAGACAGATGTTAAAGAAACTTCATGTATATGCAGGACCGGAACACAAACATGAAGCACAGAAACCTGAAAGTTTAACATTTTAATTAAAGGATAAGGAAGGAGATTATAGAAATGGCTAAAGCAGCAAACTACGGAACAGGTAGAAGAAAAAAATCTATCGCTAGAGTATATTTAACACCTGGTACAGGTAATATTACAATTAATAAAAGAAACATCGATGAATATTTCGGATTAGAAACATTAAAAGTTATCGTTCGTCAGCCATTAGTTGCTACAGACAGTGCTGATAAATTTGATGTTAAAGTAACAGTTCGTGGTGGTGGTACAACAGGTCAGGCTGGTGCTATCAGACATGGTATTGCAAGAGCATTACTTACAGTAGATAACGACTTTAGACCGGTACTTAAAAAAGCCGGTTACTTAACAAGAGATCCACGTATGAAAGAAAGAAAGAAATACGGTCTCAAAGGCGCAAGAAGAGCACCACAGTTCTCAAAACGTTAATTACTGCATTATGCAGAATTCAAAAGAACTCCCGAGTTTACTCGTGGAGTTCTTTTTATATTCTATAGTTCATTTCCAAGGACGCAGATAACCTATTCCCACCTCTACGTCAAAAGCCTTTTATACTCAGAAGGTGTTTTCCCAACATGCTTTTTAAATAATCTTGTAAAATAATTAATATCCGGGATGCCGCAATTAAGAGCAACCGTTTGGATTTGCATATTAGTTGCATTTAGCAGAAAGATACTGTGTTCTATTCTTCTCTGATTTACAAATTCTGTCAAAGTCATACCGGTTTCTTTTTTAAACAAAGAAGAGAGGTAACTGGGGTTGATGTTTAACAATTCAGCATGGGTTTTTAAACTTTGATCTGCGGTGAAGTCGGCTTCAATCCGGGCAATTACTTTTTGAATAAAAAAGGAATATTCCTTTGTAGAATATTTTTTTACCAATAAACAATATTTTCGTAACATTTCTTTGTAAAGATGAGTGCCCTGTTCAAGAGAAGGAAGCTCTTCTATTTTTTTTGCAAAAGCAGAGGAAAGATTATCAATATGGATAGGATGGACCGATCCCTGTTCTGCCGCCTTACGGAGCAAGGTGTTTAAGATGATGGCATAGTTTTTGTAATCCCGGATTCTTACAGTGGCACGATTTTCCATAATAAATTCATTTATTCCATTTAAAGTAGCAAGTGCTTTGGTGTAATTGCCAAGGGAAACATATTTTAAAAATTTGTTTTCGGTTTCATAGCGCTCTTCCAGTAATTGCATTCTGTAAGACACATCTTTGGATGTGGAAATACCCGTTAGAATATGTTCGGGAATTGTCCCCAGATAGGACTGAGCAAAAGAATGCTGGAAGGTTTTATGGGTAAAATTATTTTCTCCATTCCAAATAATTTCACCAAAGGTATTGATTAATACGTAAATACTTTGTATGTCTGTGACAACCGGAATGGTAGAATAGTATTCAAAAAGAATATCGCAAAGTGTTGCAGGAACCTGATATTTTTCAATGGCATTAAGAAATTCATTTTTTGAAAAATTTTGACCGGTATATGGTCCTATAATTAAGTATTTATTATCCGGAGTATCCGGTAATTGCAAAAGTATATAATTTGAAAAAAAGTCATCAATGATTAAAAAGATAGTGTTGGGTTGAAGTATAGGTTTCATAAAATCTGCTGTTTTTCCATATAAATCATCCAAACAAAGAAATTCCCGGATTCCCTTGTCAACTTCTTCAAAATTTTCTTGAAAATTTTTGATAACATGAACATTTAATCGGTAATAGGATAAAGCTTTTTTGAGAAAAGAAAGCTCTCGTTCGTAAGTCATATAATATTCCTCGAATCAGTATTTTTTTTGCATTGTATCATATAATTTTTGGGAAATAAATAATAGATAAAAAAATTGTATGAAAGAATATAAAAACTGTGCTAACAAAAAGTAAAAATAAAAAGATATAATCGTATAGATTAGGAATGATCGAAAATATATAAGGAGGTTTGTTATTATGGGAAATAACAAAAAAGCAGTAAGACCTTTTGGCATGCGTGACAAGCTTGGTTATTTGTTTGGTGATTTCGGTAATGACTTCACATTCATTTTATCCTCAAGCTTTTTAATGAAATTTAGTACGGATATTTATGGTATCGATCCTGCAATCGTAGGGATTATTATGATGGCAGCACGTATCGTGGATGCATTCACAGACGTTACTATGGGTCGTATTTGCGACAGAAGTAAGATGACACCCGCAGGTAAATTCAAACCATGGATTCGCAGAATGTGCGTACCGGTAGCAGTAGCTTCATTCTTGGTATATCAGAGTGCAATTGCAGGCTGGTCAATGGGGGCTAAAGTTGCGTATCTTTTCATTACTTACATTTTATGGGGTTCTATTTTCTATACATCTATTAATATTCCGTATGGTGCAATGGCATCTGCAATCTCTGCAGAACCGGATGATCGTCAGTCATTATCATCTTTCCGTACCATGGGTGGTATGTTAGCAGGTATGTTCATTATGGTAGGTGTTCCGTTAATGATTTACGATAAAGTGGACGGAAAAGAAGTTTTAAACGGCGGAAGATTTACATTGGTAGCAGGACTTTGTTCTGTTTTGGCAATTGTTTGCTATTTACTTTGCTACACACTTGTCACAGAACGAGTAAAACCGGAAGTTGCTCCTGACCAGAAACAGGACAGTGTACTTGTAATGTTAAAGAAAGCTATGAAAAATAGAGCTTTGATTTCTATTATTGCAGCATCTATTACAATGCTTCTTGCACAGCTTACTATGCAGGGAATGGCAAACTATGTATATCCTAACTTCTACGGAAGTGCTTCAGCACAGTCTGCTTCTTCTGTATTAATGATGGGCGGTATGGTAATTGCAGCCGCATTTGCGAAACCACTTGCGAATAAATTCGGTAAAGCTGAAATCGGTGCGGTTTCCAGTATCGCAGCAGCGGTAATCAACATTGTTTTATTAGTTATCCGTCCTGCAAATGTTTGGGTTTATGCAGGTCTTCAGGCAGTGAGCTGGCTTGGACTTGGATTATTCTCCATGGTTTCCTGGGCACTTATTACAGACGTTATCGATGCTACAGAACTTCAGAATGGTGTACGTGAAGATGGTTCTGTATATGCATTATATTCCTGGGCTCGTAAATTAGGACAGGCGGCAAGTGCAGGTTTAACAGGAGGACTTCTTTCTCTTATCGGTTACACAGATGCAAATGCATTCGAACCTGCAATTACAAACGGAATTTTTAATATTTCCTGTCTTGTACCTGCAGTTGGATTTTTGTTATTAGGTTTAATTCTTTGGTTCTGGTATCCATTACATAAAAAACAGGTAGATGCAAATGTTGCAGCATTAAAGATTAAACATGGAGAATAATAAATATATAAAAGTAAAGGAAGGGGTTACTATGAGAAATGTAATTAATTTTAACAGAAAATGGGCATTCACTAAAATGGCAGATGCAGTGCCTGAAACAATGCCGACAAAATGGGATTTTGTAAATCTTCCTCATTCCTGGAATGCAATTGATGGTCAGGATGGTGACAATGATTTCTACCGCGGAACATGTTATTATGCAAAACAGTTTATGAAAGCTTCCCTGCCAACAGCAGACAGATATTATTTGGAAATTAAAGGAGCAAACTCATCAGCAGATGTATATGTAAACGGTAAAAAACTTGCACATCATGATGGCGGTTATTCTACTTGGAGAGTAGATATTACAGAGGCTCTTGATGTGAATAACTTACTTGTAATTGCAGTGGATAATCAGGCAAATGAAGTAGTATATCCACAGATGGCAGACTTTACCTTCTATGGTGGTATTTATCGTGATGTTAATATCATTGCTGTTTCTGAATCTCATTTTGATTTAGATTATTACGGAGGAAGCGGTATTACCGTAACTCCTGTGATTAAAGATACAACTGCAAGTGTTGGAGTAGAAGTATTTGTAACCAATAAAACGGATGACCAGGTATTGGTATACAGAATCAAAGATGCAGAAGGTAATGTAGTGGGAACTATGAGTTCGGAAGATACTGCTGTAACATTTGAAATTGAAAATGTACATTTATGGCACGGAAGAAAAGATCCTTACCTTTATACAGCAGAAGTTGCCTTAGTAGAAGGTGAAACAGTAGTAGATGCTGTATCTGCACGTTTTGGATGCCGTACTTTTAAAATTGATCCGGATAACGGATTTATCTTAAACGGAGAAGAATATCCGCTCCGTGGTGTATCCCGTCATCAGGACAGATGGGGGCTTGGAAATGCATTGCTTCCTGAACACCATGAAGAAGATATGGATTTAATTTGTGAAATGGGAGCAACAACCATTCGTCTTGCACATTATCAGCATGACCAGTATTTCTATGATCTTTGTGATGAAAGAGGTCTTGTAATCTGGGCAGAAATTCCATATATTTCAAAGCACATGCCAACCGGACGCGAGAATACAATTTCTCAGATGAAAGAATTAATTGTACAGAATTATAACCATCCTTCCATCGTAGTTTGGGGACTTTCCAATGAAATCTCCATTGCAGGATCTGACGAAGATTTATTAGAGAACCATAAAATTTTGAATGATTTATGTCACGAAATGGACCCAACAAGATTAACTACTATTGCGGCAGTATCTATGTGTCCGTTAACAGACCCTTATTTACAGATTCCGGATGTGGTTTCCTATAATCATTATTTTGGATGGTACGGCGGAGATACTTCCATGAACGGACCATGGTTCGATAATTTCCATGCAACTTATCCAAACATTCCGATCGGATGTAGTGAATATGGTTGTGAAGCCCTTAATTGGCATTCTTCCGAACCATTCCAGGGTGATTATACTGAAGAATATCAGGCATACTATCATGAAGAACTTATCAAACAGCTTTTCACAAGAAAATATATGTGGGCAACTCATGTATGGAATATGTTTGACTTCGGTGCAGATGCACGTAACGAAGGTGGCGAAAACGGTCAGAACCACAAAGGTCTTGTAACCTTTGACCGTAAATATAAAAAAGATTCCTTCTATGCATATAAAGCATGGTTATCCGATGATCCATTCGTACACATCTGTGGTAAGAGATATGTAGATCGTGTTGAAGATACCACAAAAGTAACTGTTTATTCTAACCAGCCGGAAGTAGAACTTTTTGCAAATGGTGTTAGTCTTGGAAAACAGACAAGCGATGTTCATTTCTTCTATTTTGATGTACCAAACCTTGGTGAAACAAGACTTACAGCAGTTGCAGGAGAATGTACAGATGAAAGCTTCTTACGTAAGGTAGAAGTGTTCAATGAAGAATACAGATTAAAAGAAGAAGGAGCAGTTCTTAACTGGTTCGATATTGATGCACCGGAAGGATACTTCTCCTTGAATGACAAGATGTCAGATATTATTATGAACCCTGCAGGACAGGCATTGTTTGGTCAGCTTATGGGCGGCATGGCAGGAAAGAAAGCAATGGGATTCGAAATCAACGAAAGTATGATGGCAATGATGGGTGGATTTACTATGCTTCGTCTTATTACTCTTGCAGGCGGAATGATGGATATGAAGTTTGATAAAGAACAGCTTCTTGCATTAAATGCTCAGTTGAATCAGATTAAAAAATAAAACTAATTTTTCCAAAAATAAAATATGTATAACAAGAAAGAACTCCACGAGTGATACTCGGGAGTTCTTTTTGTTGTTTTAGTATTATTTTTATGTTAAAAGAACCAACGCGACGAAATTTTATTGTAATTTATATAGGAACTTTGTATAATTCTAATAGTGTGCGAAGTTCTTTTTTGTTTCTAAATTGTTAAAAAATAAGCAATAAGGAAATAATATACATAGGAACCGGGCATAATTAAAAGGGAGGAAATAAAATGGACAAGAAAGAAATCAAGGCTAGAAAAAAAGCTTTTAAAAAGGCAAAAAGAAAAGCCATCAGACCATGGAGATTTTTAACATGGTTTAGTTTACCTTTTGCAATTATTTTAATTGCAGCAACCGTAGTATGTTCAATGTTTGATAATACGATTGCATTATTTACCGGAGGAACTTTCTGGAAACTTGAAAATGAAGATGCGAATGCACAGTATTTTACATCTGAATTTTCAAACGATGAAGAAAGAATTGCGGCAGGTGCAGAAGTTGGTTATCAGATGGAAGCAGAGGGAGCAGCATTATTAATGAACGAGAATGATACATTACCATTAGCACAAGGAGCTAAAGTATCCTTATTCTCTATGTCATCTGTTGACCCTGTATATGGTGGAACCGGTTCCGGTAACGTAGATGCATCCAAAGCAGTGAATTTAAAAGATTCTTTAACAAACAGTGGTATTTCCGTAAATGAAACTTTATGGAATTTTTATGCATCAGAAGATATTTCAGCAGAATATGGACGTAGCGGAGCAGCAGGCGGACAGGTACAGGATAGTGCCGGTGCTGATTTATTAGCTCCATCCGGTGGAATCAATGAAGTTCCATGGGATGAATATCCGGAAGATGTTATCAATTCTGTAAGTGAATATGGTGATGCAGCAGTGGTTGTATTTTCACGTATTGGTGGAGAAGGTGCTGACTGTGAATTCCAGACATCTAACTACCTTGCATTAGAAGATGCTGAAAGAGTAATGATGGAAAACATCAAGGCTATGAAAGATGCAGGAACTATTAAGAAAATTATCGTTTTAATCAATACATCCAATGCTTTACAGGTTGATTTCTTAAAGAATAACGAATATGGTGTTGATTCCGTTCTTTGGATTGGCGGTGTTGGTGGATATGGTTTAGAAGCAGTTGCAGATATTTTGGCTGGTAAAGTAAATCCATCCGGAAGTCTTGCAGATACCTATCTTTATAACAACTTCTCATTACCGGCAATGCAGAACTTTGTTCCTACAATTTATGAAGGATATAGCGAAGACTTAATTCCATCCAGTGCAAAATCTTATATGATTTATCAGGAAGGTATTTATGTGGGATATAAATATTTCGAAACACGTTACGAAGATTTTGTTATGGGAACAGGAAATGCGGGTGAATATGATTACAGCGCAGATGTTGCGTTCCCATTCGGTTACGGTTTAAGTTATACAGATTTTGAATACAGCAATATGACTTCCAAGTATAATGCAGCAGAAGATACATTTGAAGTAAGTGTAACTGTTACAAATAAAGGCGATGTAGCTGGTAAAGAAACTGTACAGATTTATGCAGGTGTTCCTTACACAGAATATGACAAAGCTAATGGTGTAGAAAATGCTTCCGTATCTTTAGTTGGATTTGAAAAAACTAAAGAACTTGCTCCTGGGGCAAGCGAAACAGTGGTAGTTTCTGTTGAAAAACGTGATTTAGCATCCTTCGATACTTATGGATACAAAACATATATCTTAGATGATGGTGATTACTACTTAACAGCAGCTACAGATGCACATAATGCTACAAACAACATTTTAGCAGCAAAAGGATATACAGTAGCTAATACAAATGGACGTATGGATATTGATGGTAATGCGGATTTAACATACAAATGGAATAATCCGACATTTGATGCTACAACTTATGCAGTAACAGAAGATGGTGATGCAATCACAGCACAGTTATCTATTGCAGACCCTAACTTAAACGAAGGTGTTGAAGGAGAAGTTACCTGGTTATCCAGAAATGACTGGGTAGGAACATTCCCTACAGAAATTGTAAAATTTGCATTAACAGAAAAATTAATTGATGCATTACAGTTAGTATTATATGATCCTGCAGACCATGAAGCAGTTGAGATGCCAGTCTTAGGTGCGGACAATGGAATGCAGTTAGTAGATATGATCGGCAAAGATTATGATGATCCTGATTGGGATAAATTGTTAGATCAGTTAACATATGATGAAATGGTTAGCTTAATTGCGGACTCTTTCCACTGGACTATGCCGGTTCCATCTGTAAATGCTCCGGGTTCCCGTGATGAAAACGGTCCTCAGGGATTAACAGTTTCTTTGTTTGGAGCAGGATTATCTGTTGATGAAACTGTTGCTTTAACTTCCGAGGATGTTATGGCAGCTACTTTTAACAAAGAGTTAGTTCACAGAATCGGTAATGTTGTTGGTGAAGACTGTTTAGCAGGTGGTGTATCCATTCTTTATGGTCCTGGTGCCAATATTCACCGTACACCATACAGTGGACGTAACTTTGAATATTATTCTGAAGATGCTTACCTTTCCAGCGAAATGGGTAAAGCAGAATGTAGTGGTATTGAAGAAAAAGGTGTGCACGTAGTAATCAAACATTTTGCGTTAAATGACTGTGAGCAGGATCGTTTGGGACAGGCAGCTTGGTTAAATGAACAGGCAGCACGTGAAATTTACCTGAAAGCATTCCAGGGTGCGCTTGAAAATGAAAACGGCAATGGTGTTATGTTAGCTTATACACGTTGGGGAACACAGTGGTCTGGTTCTGTACCGGGATTAAATCATATTATGCGTACAGAATGGAACAATAATGGATTAAATATTACAGATAATATTTTAACAGAGTATGTTAACCCTGTAGATGGTATCTTTGGTGTAACAACAACCTGCGACTCTATGTTGACATTTATGCCTCTTGGTGCATTAAAAGAATTCAAAGATGATCCGGTTATTTTAACTAAGATGAAAGAAGCTTGTCATCATAACTTATATGCACTTGCAAATTCAATTGCAATGAACGGCATGGGTGAGGATACTGTTGTGAAAACAGTGGAACCAAAGATTATTACAGCAGCAAGAACAGCAGCGATTATCTTTAGTGCATTATTTGTTATTTCTTTAGTTCTTTGGGTGATGAAAAATAAAAAATTCAAACAGACAGAAGAATATAGAGCATACAAAGAATTCAAAGCTTCTTTGAAAAATAAATAGTGACCATAAAAAATATGGTTTGGTTATGAAGTATTCATTATCTGAATAAAGAGAATGGATAAAATATAAGCTCGGCTCCGATTTCGGAGTCCGAGCTTAGTTTTCAAATAAAAGGAGATTTACAAAATGAAAGCATTTATGGACAAAGATTTCTTATTGGATACTGACACTGCAAAAATGTTATACCATGATTATGCAGCAAAAATGCCAATTATTGATTACCATTGTCACATTAATCCACAGGAAATTGCGGAAGACAGAAAATTTGAAAACATCACACAGGTATGGTTGGGAGGCGACCATTATAAATGGCGTCAAATGCGTTCCAATGGTGTGGAAGAAAAATACATTACCGGAGACGCAAGTGACAGAGAAAAATTCCAGAAATGGGCTGAAACACTTGAAAAAGCTATCGGAAACCCGTTATATCACTGGAGTCATTTAGAATTACAGAGATACTTTGATTATTATGGTCCTTTAAATGGTGAAACAGCAGAAGAAGTATGGAACATTTGTAATGCAAAATTGGCACAGCCTGATATGAGTGCAAGAAACCTTGTAATCAAATCCAACTGTACATTACTCTGTACTACAGACGATCCTATTGACAGTTTAGAATGGCACAAAATTATCAAAGAAGATGACAGTTTTTCTCCACAGGTACTTCCAAGCTGGAGACCGGATAAAGCTATGTATATGGAAAAACCGGACTTCTTAGATTATCTTGCAAAATTAGAAGCAGTTAGTGAAGTGAAAATTGACAGCTTTGAAAATTTAATGGTGGCTTTAAAGAAACGTATGGATCTCTTTGAAGAAGTAGGTTGTAAAGTTTCTGACCATGGTTTGGCTTATGTAATGTGTGCTCCTGCATCTGCAGAAGAAGTAGAAGCTATTTTTGCAAAACGCCTTACAGGAGTAATGGTAAGTGCAGAAGAAGAAGCAAAATTCAAAACAGCATTTTTAGTAGAAATGGGAAAAGAATGTCACAGACGTGGATGGGCTATGCAGCTTCATTATGGTGTAAAACGTGACAACAGTAAGAGAGTATTCAGATATTTTGGACCTGATGCGGGTGTTGATTGTATCAGTAATTACACTCCAAGTGCTGAACTTGCAGATTTCCTTAATTTGTTAGATGAAACAGATCAGTTGCCAAAAACAATTATTTATTCTTTGAATCCTATTGATAATGCGGCTATCGGAACTATTATCGGATGCTTCCAGAACAGCACGGCAGTAGGTAAAATCCAGCAGGGTAGTGCTTGGTGGTTCAACGATCACAAACCGGGTATGATTGAACAGATGACATCTTTGGCATCTCTTGGATTATTAGGCAACTTTGTAGGTATGTTAACTGACTCCAGAAGTTTCTTATCTTACACAAGACATGAATATTTCCGTCGTATTCTTTGCCATTTAATCGGTACATGGGTAGAAAACGGCGAATATCCTGCAGATGAAAAAGTATTAGGAAAAATGATCCAGGGAATTTCTTATAATAATGCAAAGAATTATTTTGGATTTGATGTATAAAAATATTTAGTAGTAATAAAAAATGTGAGAGTAGTAAAAACTACCTTCTCATTTGAAAATCAGATTGGAGAAGACAAAATGAGTAATGAACAAAATCAGGTAGATTCCGGTCTTAACAGAGCTAAAATGTATCAGTTGGCATTATTCCCTATGAATAATGGAGCAACAAACGTATACTTTGTATTGATTTTATCTTACATTGCCACTTTTGGTAATACGGTATTGGCAATCGCAACATTATTTGCAACATCTATGATTACTGTAATGCGTGTATTTGATGCAATTACAGACCCTATTATTGGGGCTATGATGGACAGAACCAATGGTAAATTCGGTAAATTCCGTCCTTATATGGTAATTGGTAATATTATTATGGCACTTTCTGCCATTGCACTTTATATTTTTACCCCAATGGTACCTGCAAGTATGCAGTGGTTACGCTATGTATTGTTTGTTGGCTTATATGCGATTTGGGTAATCGGTTATACCTTCCAGACATCCGTAACACGTTCTGCGCAAAGTGTTCTTACCAATGATCCAAAGCAAAGACCTCTGTTTACTATTTTTAATACAGTTGGTTCTATGGCAGGTATGGGACTTATGCAGGTGTTGGCACCAATTATCCGTTCTAACATCGGTGATTATAATACACTTGACTTCTACAGAGTTTTTGCGCCTTTGGGAATTGTGATTTCCATTATCTTGACAATACTTGCTATTATCGGTATTTGGGAAAAAGATAATTCTAAATATTTTGGAATCGGTGGTGGTACCCAGGAAAAAACAAAAGTTTCCGAATATATCGAAATTATCAAAGCAAACAAACCAATGCAGAGACTTATGGTTGCAGGTGGTACTTGTAAATTAGCATTATCTATTGCTACTAATATGACAGTTCTTTGTATGTTATACGGATGTATGATGGGGAACTATGACGGCCTGTATCTCCCAATGATGGTACTTGGATATGTATTCTCTGTTCCATTCTTTGTATTATCTGTAAATACATCCCAGAAGAAAGGACAGAAAGCATCTTTGCAGAGATATGTGGGTGTGGCTCTTGCCTGCTATGTTGTAGTAATTGCGCTCTTATTCATGTGGCAGCCGGGAAATCCTGCTCTTAATTTAAGTATTATGGGAGAAAATGGACTTTCCCTTAACCTTTATACAATTGTATTTATCATTTTCTTTGGACTTGGTTATGGTGCTTATTATGCAACCGCAGATATGCCGATTCCGATGGTAGCGGACTGTGCCGACTACGAAACATATCGTTCCGGTAAATACATTCCGGGGATTATGGGAACCTTGTTCTCACTGGTAGATAAATTAGTATCTTCCTTAGCAGCAACGGTAGTTGGTGTTGCGGTTACAATTATCGGTCTTGAAAACTTACCGGTAGCGGAAACACCATATGCACCGGGTATGAATTGGGTTGTAATTGCATTGTTCTGTATTGTACCAATGGTAGCATGGGCGATTACACTTTGGGCGATGAAGGGATACGAATTATCCGGTCCCAGAATGAAAGAAATTCAGGAAGTGAATGCTAAGAGAAAAGAAGCCATTGCAAATGGTATGAGTATGGAAGAAGCTATGGCGAAATATAAATAAGATGTTCCATAATAAAAGCGGTTGCGAAGAAATGATTCGTAACCGCTTTTTAATGTTGAATATAGTGTTAGATAGCTTTATGTCCATCCCCCATCCAATGTAATAATCTGACCGGTCATATATTCCGGTGCTTCTGCCAGCATATGGCAAAGACGAGCAACTTCTTCTGGTTGACCGATTCGGTCAGAAGGTATTTCTTCTATTATATAATGTAATTCTTCTTCACTGAAACAAGCATTCATGTCAGTATCAATTAATCCGCAGGAAATGGCATTTACCTGGATGTCACTTGGGGCTAATTCTTTGGCTAATGCTTTGGTGAAAGTGTTAACAGCTCCTTTGGAAGCGGAATAAGCAACCTCCATACTGGCACCAACATTTCCCCAGACAGAAGAGATATTTATTATCTTACCTTTATGGTTAGAAAGCATTTTTGGTACGCCAAACTTACAGGTAAGAAAAACAGAATCCAGATTAGTAGCCATGACACTATGCCATTCTTCTACTGACATATCTGTCAGTAGTCCTACATAGGAGATTCCTGCATTGTTGACAATCACGTCTAAGGCAGGAATCTCTTGAAATAGCTTTTCTACATCACTTGCCTTGCCCATATCACATATGAAAATGTGACATCTTACATTGTTCCCTTGTTGCATATTTTCTATTTCCAATTTTATTCTTTTTAGTAAATCAAAATTATTCTTACATGTTAAATACAAGTCATATTCATTTCTTGCAAATTCATAAGCAATAGCTTTTCCGATTCCACGGGAGGCACCGGTGATCAGGACAGATTTTCTGTTTGACATGGTACATATTACCTTTCTTAATGTTTGTATAGGATATCCGGTTAAATGGTTAGTTAAATAAACATACTTAATAATATTCTCATTTTTAAAGATTATAATAAACAACTGGAATTAATTCCAGAGGTTTGATAAGATATTTGGTAGATTTATAAAAATGATTTTGAAATAGCGAAAGAAATATAGGTAAAAGGAGAAATAAATTTATGAGAGATGTAATTATTATCGGTTCCGGTCCTGCAGGAATGGGAGCAGCCATTTATGGAAAAAGAGCCGGTTTAGATACTTTGGTGTTAGAAGGAAGCGGAATGAGTGGAGGACAAGTTACCCAGACTTATGAAGTGGACAATTATCTGGGACTTCCGGGAGTGAATGGATTTGATATGGCAATGACTTTTCAGGCGCATACGGAAAAGTTAGGTGCCGATTTTGAAATGGGATTTGTAACCAAGATTGAAAAGAAAGAAAATTATTTTGAAGTTGTAACAGAGGAAAAAACATACGAAACAAAAACAATAATCCTTGCAACCGGTGCATCTCATAATAAATTAATGGTGCCGGGAGAAGAGGAGTTAGCCGGCATGGGAGTATCTTATTGTGCGACTTGTGACGGAGCATTCTTCCGTGGCAGAACTACTATGGTAGTTGGCGGAGGAGATGTAGCTATAGAGGACGCCATCTTCCTTGCCAGAGGATGTGAAAAAGTATATCTGGTACATCGCAGGGACGAGCTTAGGGGTGCAAAAATATTACAGGACAGTTTGATGTCTCTTCCTAATGTGGAAATTATTTGGGATAGTGTGGTTGAATCTATTGAAGGTGAAGAACAGGTAGAACTGGTTAAACTTCTAAATAGAAAAACAGGAGAACAGTCTGAAGTTAAGGTAGATGGAATCTTCATTGCAGTAGGAATACATCCCAATACAGAAAGTTTTGCGGGTCTGGTGGAAATGGACGCCAATGGATATATTGTAGCAGGAGAAAATTGTGAGACTTCCGTTCCGGGAATTTTTGTTGCCGGAGATACCAGAACAAAAGAATTAAGACAGATTATTACTGCGGTAGCGGATGGGGCGAATGCTGTAAATAGTGTACAAAAGTATTTGAACGAAAATATGAAAAAAAAATAAAAAGTTTGACATAACTCTCATTGGATGTTATTATTTGTAAGCAGTTGTTACAAAAATGTTACAAAGTGTGAAAAATGATTTAATGGGAGTCAGTAAATGAAGCTAAATATAACAAAATTGGCAGCAGGTTTTTTAAGTGCTGCAATATTGGTAACAGGAATGGATATCACTGCTTATGCTGTAGAACTTGATAAAGTTCTTCCGGTAGCAGGTTTTGACCTTTCTCTAAATGAAGGTGTTTCCATGAAGACTGTTGCAGAAGAAAAAGGTTTGGATACAGAAACAGAATGTTATATCGTAGAACCGGCAGAAATTGTTAAGAATGAAATTCTGGAAGAAATGAAAGAAGATTATTCCAATCTTGTAATTGCGGATGTAAACAGTTACGTAAACATTAGAAGTGTTCCAAGTGAAGATGGTGAAGTGGTAGGTAAACTTTATGATGATTCTGTAGGTGATTTTCTGGGAGAAGAAAACGGATGGTATAAAATTGAGTCCGGAAACTGCGTTGGTTATGTAAAAGCAGAGTATTGTGTAACCGGAGAAGAAGCCAATGAATTAGCAAAAGAAGTTGGTCGTAGAACAGCGACTGTAACCACAGAAACTTTAAATGTAAGAAAAGAGCCTAACACAGAAGCAACTATCATCGGTCAGGTACCTTGTGATGAAGTTCTTACGGTAACAGATGAAGCGGGCAATTGGGTACAGATTAAAGTTGAAGAAGGATATGGTTATGTATCTACAGATTATATCACTTTAAGTACTGAGTTCGTAAAAGCAGAATCCAGAGAAGAAGAAAAAGCACGTTTGAAGAAAGAAGAAGAAGAAAGACAGGCAGCATTGGCGGCTTCCAGAAAGGCTCAGGAGGCAGCAGCCGCAGCGGCAGCAGCAGAAGCGGCTCAGATTCAGGCAGCGGCAGCAGCAGTTTCGACAGAAAATGCAAGCCTTGGTCAGCAGGTAGCAGATTTTGCGGTTCAGTTTGTAGGAAACCCTTATGTATACGGCGGAACCAGTTTGACTAACGGTGCAGACTGCTCAGGATTTACATTAGCGGTATATTCTAACTTTGGAGTGGCTTTACCGCATTCTGCGGCAGCACAGAATAAGAAAGGTGCTAACGTAGGAAGTATTGACAATGCAATTCCCGGAGACTTGGTGTATTATTCAGGACACGTAGGAATTTATATTGGTGGCGGAAAAATTGTACACGCAAGTAATTCCAGAACAGGAATTATTATTTCAAATGCAAATTATGACAGAATTTTAGGAGTGCGACGCATCTTCTAGAAAATACGAGTTCCTTGTACAAAAGTACGAGGAACTCTTTTTTTGCTTTATTTTTCAAAAAGTCAGAAATTAATTTTTCTAAAACTTTTTCTTGACTTAGTACCCCTTGGATAAAATGCACAAAAAGAGTGGCATATAGTTAAAAAAGTCAAATAATACATAAAAAGTTATCCACATCGAAAAAGGTTGAATTTTAGGCGAAAAACACTTATACACGAAGTTATGCACATTATCCACATGTAAAATGCCGTTTTTTTTGGTCGAAAAAACTGTCAAATAAAAACATTTGTTTTGGTATTTTCTTCCAAAAGTGATTTATTTAATAAAAAAGCTTGATTTATCTGAAAAGAAAAAATTTAAAAAAATTATTAAAAATATCTGAAAATTAACAAAAATATGGACAAAAGATAGATAAAATGATAGAATGAATTATGGTAAAGCACAAATTTGCCATAATTTTGAGACAGAAGGGATGATGAATATGAAGTTTATTATCAGTGGAAAAAATATCGATGTAACAGATTCTCTCAGAACAGCCGTGGAGGATAAGTTAAGCAAGCTGGAGAAATACTTTACTTCTGAAACAGAAGTGCATGTAACTTTGGGTGTGGAAAAGGACAGACAGAAGATTGAGGTTACCATCCCTGTAAAAGGAAATATCATCCGCTCAGAACAAGTAAGTAATGATATGTATGTTTCTATTGACCTGGTGGAAGAAATCATTGAAAGACAGTTGAAGAAGTACAAAAATAAAATCATTGATAAAAAACAGGCAGCAGGCAATTTCAAACAGGAATTTATTGAAAAAGAATATGTGGATGATGAAGAAATTCAAATTGTAAGAAGTAAGAAATTTGATATTAAACCGATGTATCCGGAAGATGCATGCATCCAGATGGAATTGTTGGGACACAACTTCTTTGTATTTGTGAATGCGGAAACAGATCAGGTGAATGTGGTGTATAAGAGAAAAGGTAATACCTATGGTATTATGGAGCCGGATTTATAAAATAAAAATTATAGGGGAACCTGCCGATTGCAGGTTCTTTTTTTGCGTGTTATAGTGAATAAAACTGTAGAATAACTATGGAATTGTAAACAGAAAGGCAGAGGATAAAAAGATGATTAGTACGGTAGTTTTTGATATTGGAATGGTTCTTGTATATTTCCGTTGGAGAGAGCTGTTTGCAGAACTTGGATTTGAAGGAGAAAAATTCGAAAAAATTGCACAGGCTACAGTTCACAATCCCTGGTGGAATGAATTTGACAAAGGTGGAATGACGATAGAAGAAATTGTAGATAAATATGCTGAAAGTGCACCGGAATACAAAGAAGATATTGCAAAAATCTATGATCACAAAGATGAATTTATAGTTCTTTATGAATACACAATTCCATGGATTAAAGATTTAAAAGAAAGAGGATATAAAGTCTATATTCTTTCAAATTGGTCAGAGCCTGTTTACGAAGCCAATAAAAATACACATTTACGTTTTTTAAAAGAAGTAGATGGAGAAATTATGTCTTACAGGGAACGGATGATTAAGCCTGACAGAGAGATTTACGAGCTACTTTGCAACAGATTTAATATTAATCCCTCAGAGGCTGTATTTTTAGATGACAATGCGGCAAATGTAAAAGGAGCAAAGGAGTTCGGTTTGCATGCAATTCATTTTAAGAACTATGAACAGGCAAAAGAAGAATTGGAGAGATATTTGGCGGAATAAGGTTGTAATAAATTCGAAAAGGAAACAAATGGAAGGTTCGAACCTAAGTAGAAACGTGTTGCAAAATAGAATTCATTATGATAAAATAATGTCAATGGAAAATGATAAAAAAATAACAATCTTTTTACATGTCCAATCTATCAGCAAATTCAAGGGATTTGCTAAGAAAAAAGTATATTTTCAGAAAGGAGTCATTTAAAATGGCAAAGAAAGTAGTATTAGCAGGCGCATGTCGTACAGCAATCGGTTCCATGGGTGGTTCTTTATCCACAACACCGGCAGCTGAACTTGGTGCGGTAGTAATTAAAGAAGCATTAAACAGAGCAGGAGTTGCTCCTGAACAGGTTGATCACGTATATATGGGATGTGTAATCCAGGCTGGTCTTGGACAGAACGTAGCTCGTCAGGCATCCATCAAAGCAGGACTTCCAATTGAAGTACCAGCAGTAACAGTTAACGTAGTTTGTGGTTCCGGTCTTAACTGTGTAAACATGGCAGCTCAGATGATTCAGGCAGGAGATGCTGATATCGTAGTAGCCGGTGGTATGGAAAACATGTCCATGGCTCCATATGCTATGAAACAGGGTCGTTACGGATACAGAATGGGTAATGCTCCACTTATCGACACCATGGTTAATGATGCATTATGGGATGCATTCAACGACTATCACATGATCAAAACTGCTGACAACGTAGCAGAACAGTGGGGACTTACAAGAGAAGAATTAGATGCATTCGCAGCAAACAGCCAGCAGAAAGCTGTAGCAGCTATCGAAGCAGGTAAATTCGAAGATGAAATCGTTCCTGTAATGGTTAAAAAGAAAAAAGAAATGGTTGAATTCAAAGTTGACGAAGGTCCACGTCCCGGTACAACAGCAGAAGGTCTTGCTAAACTTCGTGCAATCAACCCTAACGGTGTTGTTACAGCAGGTAACGCATCCAGCATTAACGACGGTGCAGCAGCTATCGTTGTTATGAGTGAAGAAAAAGCAAAAGAATTGGGTGTTACTCCTATGGCTACTTTCGTAGCAGGTGCTCTTGGCGGAGTTGACCCATCTATCATGGGTGTAGGTCCTGTTGCATCTACAAAGAAAGTATTAGAAAAAACAGGTATGAAGATCGAAGACTTCGACATCATCGAAGCGAACGAAGCTTTCGCTGCACAGTCTGTAGCAGTAGGTCGTGACCTTGGTATTGACGTAGAAAAACAGCTTAACCCTAACGGTGGTGCAATCGCATTAGGACATCCTGTAGGAGCTTCCGGATGCCGTATCTTAGTAACTCTTCTTCATGAAATGGTGAAAACAGATGCTAAGAAAGGTCTTGCAACACTTTGTATCGGCGGCGGTATGGGCTGCTCTACAATCGTAGAAAGAGACTAATGAATAAAATAGATAAGCAGACTGCCAAAGGCGGCCTGCTTATCGTAATGTAAAAGGAGAATAAAATCATGGAATTCATTTTGTATGAACAGAAAGGTGCTACAGGCATCATCACAATTAACCGTGAAAGAGCATTAAATGCATTAAATTCTACAGTATTGGAAGAATTAGATGCAACTTTAGATGCTGTTAATTTAGACGAAGTTAGATGTCTTATTTTAACAGGTGCAGGTCAGAAATCTTTCGTAGCCGGTGCTGATATCGGAGAAATGAGCAATTTAACAAAAGCTGAAGGTGAAGCTTTCGGTAAAAAAGGAAACGATGTATTCCGTAAATTAGAAACATTCCCAATTCCTGTAATTGCAGCAATCAACGGATTTGCATTAGGCGGCGGATGTGAAATCGCTATGAGCTGTGACATCAGAATCTGTTCTGACAACGCAGTATTCGGACAGCCTGAAGTTGGTCTTGGAATTACACCGGGATTTGGCGGAACACAGAGATTAGCTCGTCTTGTTGGTGCAGGTATGGCTAAACAGATGATTTACACAGCAAGAAATATCAAAGCTGATGAAGCTTACAGAATCGGTCTTGTAAATGCTGTTTATACTCAGGAAGAATTAATGCCACAAGCAGAAAAAATGGCAGCAGGAATTGCTAAAAATGCTCCAATCGCAGTTCGTAACTGCAAAAAAGCAATCAACGAAGGTTTAGATGTTGATATGGATGCAGCTATCGTAATCGAAGAAAAATTATTTGGTGACTGTTTCGAAACAGAAGACCAGAAATACGGAATGGCATTTTTCTTAGACAAAAACAAAGAAAAAGTAAAAGAACCATTCAAAAACTGCTAGTCATTAGCGAAGAAAAAGTAACAGATGGGATTAACCCAATCATATAAAGAAAGATTTAGGAGGATTTAACCATGAAAGTTGGTGTTATCGGAGCCGGTACTATGGGTGCCGGAATTGCACAGGCATTTGCTGAAACAGAAGGATATGAAGTATATCTTTGCGATATCAATGATGAATTTGCTGCTAACGGAAAAGCAAGAATCGCAAAAGGATACAGCAAATTAGTTGCAAAAGAAAAAATTACACAGGAATATGCAGACAGCGTATTAGCAAAAATTACAACAGGTACAAAAGACATCTGTACAGATGCTGATTTAGTAGTAGAAGCAGCATTAGAAGTTATGTCTGTAAAACAGCAGACATTTAAAGAATTACAGGATATCGTTCCTGCACATTGTATTTTCGCTACAAATACATCTTCTTTATCTATCACTGAAATCGGTGCCGGATTAGACAGAGCAGTTATCGGTATGCATTTCTTCAACCCTGCAAACAGAATGAAATTAGTTGAAGTTATTGCCGGTCTTAACACACCTGCAGAAACAGTTGAAAAAATCAAAGAAATCTCCGTTGAAATCGGAAAAGATCCTGTACAGGTAGAAGAAGCTCCGGGCTTTGTTGTAAACAGAATCTTAATCCCAATGATTAACGAAGCAATCGGTATTTACGCAGAAGGTATTGCATCTGTAGAAGGTATCGACAAAGCTATGAAATTAGGTGCTAACCATCCAATGGGACCTTTAGCATTAGGTGACTTAGTAGGTCTTGATATCGTATTAGCTATCATGAACGTTCTTTATGATGAAACAGGCGATCCAAAATATCGTCCACACACACTTCTTAAGAAAATGGTTCGTGGTAAACAGCTTGGTATGAAAACAGGTAAAGGTTT
>JAFXGP010000124.1 GCA_017521195.1 Lachnospiraceae bacterium | reverse complement strand
TTGACACTTTAGAAGTTCAGGTAGAAGTAGATGAAGCATTCTTCTTCGACAGACTTAGTGAATTAGATAACCTGACCAAGAAGATTGCCCATGTAATTCAGCAGGCAATCGGACTTGCAGTAAAAGTAAAATTAGTAGAACCTAATACTATCGAAAGAAGTATGGGTAAAGCAGTTCACGTAATTGACAAACGTAAGTTAGTATAGGAGGGAAAGACATGTTAGTTAATCAGTTATCTGTTTTTATGGAAAATAAAGAAGGCCGTCTGGAACAGGCATTACAGATCTTAGCAGAAGGCAACATCAATATCAACTCCTTGTCTTTGGCAGAAGCAACAGATTATGGTATGCTTCGTATGATTGTATCTGATCCGGAAGCAGGAAAAGCAGCTTTAAAAGCAAAAGGATTTATGGCTCAGCTTACTCCTGTTCTTGCAGTAGACGTAGCTGATGAAGTAGGGCAGTTACAGATTGTTCTTACCAAAATCAAAAAAGCCGGAATCAACATTGAATATGTATATTCTATGAAAGCCGGAGGAGACGGAGCTACTATTATTATCAGAACTTCTGATTTGGAAAAGACTGAGGAAGTGCTGGGCGCTTAAATAGAAGTTAGCTTTTGTAGGAGACTTCTTGAGCGTGAGAATTAAATATTAAGAGTGTGAAGGCTAAAAGAGCAGAAAGTTCTTTTGGCCTTTTTCTTTGGCTGAAAACATAAGTTGACAGAGGAAATGAAGGGAATCTAATGAGTTATGGAGTGAAGGAAAGTTGGGAAACGATGAGATAGAATAGGAAGAGCTGATTGTTGGATACATATGGAAAAATTATACGTTTGGTTCCAAAAAATAACGGAACTGATTGTTTTTATTAGAATTTAGATGGAGCTTGAAATGTGTTTGGAGCATATAGAGATTTTTGTTAGAAAAGTTCCGGTGTGTCTATTAGTTTGTTGGAGCAAATGAGTTTGTTTTTGTATATAAATCCAAAATGGAGATAGAAGGAATTATTTCTAGTGAAGATAGGGAATAAATACTGGTTATATAGGGAGGATTTTTATACATTGTTCCAATTAATGCTATTAAATTGTGAGAGACAATTAAAATTGGGTTAAATACGGAGTAAATTCAAGAGTTAAGAAATATACAATGTCTTGTAAAATAAATATTTCATAATCGGAAATACAGGAATTCTTGTAGAAATATAAGTTTTCCTGTGTTTTTTGCTAATTAATTTAAAATAGAACAGTTTATTTGCTGATTTATTCAAGTAATTTACGTAATTCTAATTGTAAAATTAAAACATAAAAACAAAGCAAAGTTAAAAGGAGTTGAAACTAAATGTTTGATAAAAAACATTAAGAAGGTAGGTATGAATGATGATAAATAAGATAAAAACTGTTTTATTAACTTTAGTAGGTGTTGAGGAATAATAGCAGATATCTTGTAGTTTTGATTTTGCATATAGGTCCTACTTCCGGTTGCAGGCATCGCAAGTTTCTGCAACCTGATCACTGACACGGAATATAACACAAAATAACTGACTATGAAATAGTTTGCAAACTAAAAAACATAAAAATACAATTTTATAACAAAGAAGTATTGCAGAAATGCTATTGATACAAAACAATGCAGAATATATAATTTCTTTAACCAATATTTATAGGAGACGAGAATTCTTTCAGCCAGGTGTCATAAGATTCTTTTGGAATCTTACGAGAGGCTTGGAATTAGTAATTCAACCTTTTTGAGAAGATATAAAGAATATAAAAATGCGCGTCAATAGAATTTGAGTTTAATTTTGACGCGAATAAAAGGAGCGCACTTAACCATGGTCATTGATTTTCATACACATATATTTCCGGATAAAATAGCAGCCAAAACTATAGAATCTCTGGGAGCGGTTGCGGGAGTAAATGCGGCTACAGACGGAACCTTAAACGGGCTGTTAGATTCCATGCAAAAATCCGGGGTAAAAAAATCTGTCATTATGCCGGTCTGTACCAAAGCGGAGCAATTTGACAGTATTAATACATTTGCAAAAAAGATTAATGATACCTATAAGGGAAAAGTTATTTCTTTTGGCGGAATCCATCCTAATTGTGAGAACCCGAAAGAAAAATTAAAATATATAAAATCTTTGGATATTCCCGGTATTAAGATTCATCCTGATTATCAGAAGGTCATGATTGATGATATTCGTTTTATGAGAATTATAGAATATGCTAATGAATTAGGATTAATTATTCTAACTCATGCCGGAGTAGATATCGGCTTACCGGAACCGGTACATTGTCCGCCGGATAAAATGCGGAAAGTGTTGGATACCTTAAAGCCTGAAAAAATGGTACTGGCTCATTTGGGAGGCTGGAAACAGTGGGAAGAAGTGTATGAGTATCTGGCAGGAGAAAAGGTGTATTTGGATACTGCATTTATGGTTGGTGTAAGTGTGAATCATAAAAAGGATATGACACTTCTATCGGCAGACAACCAAAATGTGAATGGCTTTTCTGAGAATAGAGCAAAGTACACAGAATATATTGAGCAGAATCTGTTGTTGAAAATTTTGAAAAAACACGGGGCAGACAAAATTTTGTTTGCCACAGACTCTCCATGGAGTAACGCCACAGTAGGTATAAAATATATTAGAAATTTATCGATTAGTGAAGAAGAGAAAAAACAGATTTTAGGTAAAAATGCAGTGAGATTATTAAAATTATAGATAATTTAAGGAGGCTGTTGCTCCGGTAGATTATTTATCTACTTTTGCAACAGCCCCTTTTTCGCGTTTATCAATCGGAATACCTGTTCCACGGTAGTTACCATATTGTTTCGTGCAACGGATGGCTCCATTGCTTCTTGTAAAGACTGGATTTTTCGAAGGATTGGGAAGAAGGCATCAATACCATATTCGTTGCAGAGAATAGCATCTTCTGCTACGGCACCTGCAAATGCAAGTACGGTTTTGTTATATTTTTTCGCTATTTTTGCAACTCCCATAGGTGCTTTCCCAAATACAGTCTGTCCGTCTAATCTGCCTTCACCGGTGATGACGATATCGGCATCTTTTACATAACTTTCCAGATTTGTTTCTTCAAGAATAATCTTGATGCCGGATTCCAAAACAGCATTTGTGTATGCTAAAAATGCGAATCCCATACCGCCTGCCGCACCGGTACCGGGATAGTTAGCATCTGCTTTTTCGTATTTTGCAGAAGTTAACTTGGCATAATTTTCAAGCCATTTGTTCATCAGAAGAATCATAGTCGGATCAGCACCTTTTTGCGGACCGAATACGGCACTGCATCCGAATTCACCGCATAATGTGTTCGTAACATCGCATGCAATTCGGAAAGAACATTCTTTTAATTCCGGAATGACATTTTCATCTGTAATATTTACCAGTTCTTTTAAACCCTTTGCACCAAAGGATACTTGATTTCCATTTTTATCAAGCATGCCGTATCCTAATGCCTGAAGCATACCGATTCCGCCATCGTTTGTCACACTTCCGCCGATGCCAACGATAAAATGACGGCATCCTTTTGAAATAGCATCTTTGATAACTTCACCAACACCATAGGTTGTTGTATGTAAAGGATTTCGTTTGGAATCCGGAACTAAGGTGATTCCTGCGGCACCGGACATTTCAATAATGGCAGTTTTGCTTTCTTCAAGAATTCCGTAAATACAGTCTACAGATTCTCCTAATGGTCCTGTTACTTTTACAGTGACTAATTTTCCATCCATACCAAGGGCAAGAGCTTCCACGGTTCCTTCGCCGCCATCTGCCAGTGGGCGTACATCAACTTTTGCCTCCGGCATTGCTTTTAAAATTCCGTCTTTAATGGCTTTGCCTGCTTCTAAAGAAGATAAGCTGCCTTTTAATGAATCGATTGCTACTACAACTTTCATCGTACGTATTCCTTTCGTTTGTTGTAGTAATCATAACATGTAATTGAATCAAGAACAATTAAGATGAAAGCACAAACAGAAGAAAGGATAGAAATAGTACTTATTTAAAATTAACAAATATGAAAAAAGATTGAAAAAAGATAGATATTTTATGATAGAATAATTTTATTATTATAAAATTTTGTGAAAGAAAAGGAAGTTCCCATGGGCAGAGCATCTACAAAAGAAAATAAAAACATCTATCAAATTACACGAGAATCCCTAGATTTATCCAGAGAAAAAGCAAGTGAGTTATTGGAAAAAATTCCGCCGGAGCGAATTGAAAAAATAGAAAATGAAAAATCCATGCCTCATCCGGATGAAGTTCTTACCATGTCTAAGAAATATAAGAAACCATCCTTGTGTAATCACTATTGCTCTAACCAATGTCCTATTGGAAAAGAGTATGTTCCGGAGGTTGAGATTAAAGAGTTATCCTCCATTGTTCTGGAAATGCTGGCATCTCTTAATTCGGTAAATAATAAAAAGGAAAGACTGATTGAAATTACAGCGGATGGAAAAATAGATAATAATGAAATTGATGACTTTATCTATATTCAGGAGGAATTGGAAAGAATATCCATTACGGTAGAAACTCTTCAGTTATGGGCAGAGAAAATGTTAGCCAATAACGTGATTGATGCCGAAGAATACAAAAAAAGAAAAGAGAATAAATAACGAAATACTTGTAATGAGGGGGGAGCAGTTCCTTGATAGTCAGATACGGCAAAAGATGCAGTCGCACTATCAGGATATCTGCTTCCTCTTTTTTTATTTTCACAGCAAAATAAACCATGTTATTCCACCCTTTTTGTCATGTTTTCAAACTCTGAAACAGAATACAATAAATATAGAAAAAAGTATTTTTATCGTCAGGAGGTGAAGGGCATGACAGTGCGGGAAAGAATGTTGGCATTAAAGATAAAAGAGAAACAAGATAAAAATCCTGAATATGCTAAAAAAATAGGGATTCAGGTAAATATTGTAGAAAAAGATAGAGATATAAAAAGAGGAGTTTAAGAAAATGTTTGAATTATTAGTAGTCGTAATATTTTGTTGGTTATTTGTTAAAGTTTTAAAATTAGCTTTTAGTGTTACATGGGGATTAGCTAAAATTGCAGCCACTATTTTATGTGTGTTGGCTTGCCCGCTTTTAGTAATGTGCTTATTATTTGCAAGTGGTTTGGTATTGATTATTCCGGTACTGATTGTGTTAGGAGTGTATAGCATGTTAAAAGCATTTGCTGCGTAATACCTAATGCTTTTTGGTAGCGGAAAAGAAAGAGGTGCAAAGATGAACATGATAAAGAAATTGATGACGGAAGACAGTCTGGGAAAAATAACAAAGATATTATTTGCAGTATTTATTATGGTAGTTTCGATTTGCGTATTATCTGTTAAGGTTCCTGAAATGGAATATGTTAATGAGACGATTGAAAATCTGGATGAAAGCCGGGACAGAATTATGACATTTTCCGGTTCTACCTTAACGGCATCTACGGCAATATCTTTGCTTCCTAAGGACTGGGCAAATCCTTTAGCAAATTCGTTAGCAGATATGAATAAATATTTCGTATTCATGTTTGCTGTAATCTTTCTGGAAAAATTGCTGGTAGTGGAAGGAATTAAGATTTCGTTTGTCTATATTATACCTGTGGCATGCGGGCTATACATTTTATCTGTTTTACTGTCTAAAGCAAAATTCAAAGAATGGGCAATTAAATTCCTGATTTTAGGATTGGCTATAATATGTGTCATTCCTTTCAGTACTCATTTTACGGAAAAAATTGGTGGTGACTATTTGGCTTATGTGGATGAAACCATAGAAGAGGCTAATGTGGGGGCAGAAAAGATTTATGATGTAAAGTCTGTAAATGAGGAAGAAGACGTATTCTTGGAGAAAATTTCGGATATATTTGTCAATGCTTTTCAGGGAGTAAAAGATTTATTTACATACTTTAACAATCTGATAAAAAAATGTATTAACTCTATTGCTATGATGATTGTAATAACTTTTGTGGTTCCATTCTTCATTCTGATATTTTTCCGCTGGCTCTTAAAAGAGTTGTTTAGCTTGCATTTGAATATATCAGTACCTGAGATTAAAGAAAGAGATATTGTGAAAAAGATTAGTGAGAAGTTAGAGAAAACAAAAGCGGTTTAAACAATGGAGGATATACTAATGAAAAAAATACAATTTAAGAGTATGATTTGCATCCTTTTACTAATAGCCATCATCACAGTCTTAATCGGGAATAAAAGTAACAATATATTTAAAGAGAATGAACCATATAAGGATGGTGTAGAGCAGTTGGACTTAGACAGCATCTATTTGAAAAGCAGTGGTGTACAAGTAGATTTTTCAGAGGTTATTATAAGTAATGAAAATGAGTCGCGAAAGCTGATTGTGTATGAGCAGGAAGCAACAGTATCAACACAGCTTACGGATAGTCTGATTAGGAAACTGGATTTTGAATGGCTGAAAAAGACACAAAAAGTCAGTTATACAGGAAATGGTTATTTTGTGGTAGATCTTGATAAGTTGACAGAAAAGGATATTATGGTGGATGGAAATAAAAAGCTGATTACCATAAAAATCGGACATGCTTATCTGCAGGCTATAGAGATTAAACCGGAGGACATCGTAATTGATGAAGTAAAAGAAGGTCTGTTAGCAAGAGGAGATATTAAATTAACTGTTGCGGATTACAACGCAATAGAAAAAGAATTAAAAGAGAAATTGGAAACTAAATTTGACAATGTTTCAAATGCTCAGAGGGCAGATGATATTGCTTTGAAAATGGTGAAAAATGTTTATGAACCGATTGTAAAAGCAATAGATACGGAATATAGTGTTTATGTAGAATTTAAATAATAAGTGATAAAAGCCACAGGTGAGATTGATTTTGCCTGTGGTTTTCCTAAAATAAAAAATTAATTATTTTTTAGATTTATTTAATAGGCTTACCTTGCAAAAGGGAGTAATATTATATGGAGTAATGTTAGTTGTGAAAATTATGTCTAAATAAAGATGTATGTTATGAGGGGATAAAGATGGAACCAAAGATTAGTATTATTGTGCCAATCTATAATGCACAGAAAACCATAGCACGTTGTATCGAAAGTATTTTAAATCAGGATTATAAAAATTTTGAGTTATTACTTATTGATGATGGTAGTAAAGATGATTCCGGAAGCATCTGTGACATTTATGCCGGGCAGGATGAACGTGTTCGTGTGATACATAAAGAAAACAGT
>JAFXGP010000123.1 GCA_017521195.1 Lachnospiraceae bacterium | reverse complement strand
CTGCTGCCGGCCATATTTTTACCACTTTCCTACATTAATTTTTCTTTGGAAGATTAAAAGAACTCTTCAAAGATACAATTCTGTTAAATACAAGATTTTCCGGTGTAGAATCTTTGCTGTCGACACAGAAGAAACCGGTTCTTACAAACTGAAAGCTGTCATAGCTTTGCGCCCCTTTCACTACAGGTTCAATATAACATTTCTTTAATACCTGGATGGAGTTAGGATTTAAGTTAAGGCTTCCGTCTTCGTTGTATACACCTTTTTCTTCATCAATAATGTTTTCGTATAATCTTACTTCTGCTTCCACTGCCTCATTTACAGGTACCCAATGGATGGTTCCTTTTACTTTTCTTCCTGTAAATCCGCTTCCGCTCTTTGTTTCCGGATCGTAAGTACAATGTACTTCGATTACATTACCATTTTCATCTTTTACACAGTGTGTACAGGTTACAAAGTAAGCAAACATCAAACGAACTTCATTTCCCGGATATAATCTGTTGTATTTCTTCACAGGTTCTTCCATAAAGTCATCTCTGTTAATCCAAAGTTCACGACCAAATGGTACCTGACGGATTCCTAATTCTTCATTTTCAAGGTTATTAGGAGCATCCAACATTTCTGTTTGTCCTTCCGGATAGTTATCAATTACTAATTTAATCGGGTCAAGAACTGCCATAACGCGGGATTTCTTTAATTTTAAATCTTCACGGATACAGTACTCTAACATAGAATACTCTACAGAAGAGTTGGCTTTACTTACACCACATAAATCTACGAATAATTTGATGGATTCCGGTGTAAAACCTCTTCTTCTTAAAGCTGCAATGGAAACGAGTCTTGGGTCATCCCATCCGTCTACGATTCCTTCTTCTACTAATTTCTTAATATATCTCTTACCTGTTACTACATTAGTAAGATACATTTTGGCAAATTCAATCTGTTTCGGTGGCTGTGGATATTCTAATTCTCTTACCACCCAATCATATAATGGTCTGTGATCTTCAAATTCCAAGGTACAAATGGAATGTGTAATTCCTTCGATAGCATCTTCGATTGGATGTGCAAAGTCATACATTGGATAAATTACCCACTGATCTCCTGTATTATGATGTGGAATATGTGCCACACGGTAAATAACAGGATCTCTCATGTTCATGTTTGGAGATGCCATATCGATTCTTGCACGAAGAACTTTTTCTCCGTCTGCAAACTTGTCATTTTTCATATCTTCAAATAACTGAAGATTTTCCTCGATACTTCTTAAGGAGCCCGGATCTTCTTTACCCGGTTCTGTTAAAGTACCTCTATATTCTCTAATCTGTTCTGCTGTTAAATCAGAAACATATGCTTTTCCTTTTTTTTATTAATTTGACAGCACCTTCATACATTTCTCCAAAGTAATTGGAAGCAAAGAAAAGTCTGTCTTCCCAGTCTGCACCAAGCCACTGGATATCTTTTTTAATAGATTCTACAAACTCGATTTTTTCCTTTGTAGGGTTTGTATCATCAAAACGCATGTTAAATTTTCCGCCATATTTCTGTGCAAGACCATAGTTTAATAAAATACTTTTCGCATGACCGATATGAAGGTAACCATTTGGTTCCGGTGGAAATCTTGTATGGACAGTGTCATACACACCTTCTGCAAGGTCTTTATCAATAATCTGTTCAATAAAGTTTTTAGAAACTACTTCTTTTATTTCTTCTGCTACTTCTATTTTTTCTGTACTCATAATGATATACTCCTCATTTTATGTTTTATGCCTTATGCTTCCACTTATGGAAATATAAGGACACCAATTTACTAGAATACATTTTATCACATGCGTTTTAGGTTCACAAGAATTTTTATATCATTTATATGTATCCATGTTTTCTTAACATTTCTTCCCCATAATTAGGTCTGTATTCAAACTTAAGGTTTCCGGTATCTTCCCCTTCTTTTGGCATAAGATTTTTGTCAAAAATAATTACTGTGCCTTGGGGCTTACGGTCTTCTTCACTGCCCCACATTTGTTTCTCCGTCATCTTCCGATCCATAATTCCACAGATAAATTCCATGACCTTTTCCGGACATCCTTCCACACACAGATAGGCATCTCTGAATTCCACCCAGTTTTTCTTAGTGACCATATAGATACCATGGGCATTACGTTGATTGGCATATTCTGTCAACGTCTCCCCTAATTCATATTCATAACTGTTTTCACCGTTTTGCCCCTTCTCCATATCTGTCTGTTTTTCTCTGACCCATTGTACAAAATTGTCCCATACTTCCCCGGCATTTTCATATTTAGGATTTCCTTCCGGTCCTTCAAAGAAAAAATGTTCATCTCCAAAAGAGTACTCATTTAATTTGAAATTAATCTTTGGACGGACAATTTCATATCCTCGGGGCTTATTATCGTATGGATTATCAGGTTTGTCAGAGATTCCTTTAAATCCTGTAGACATATTTTCCAGATAATAAAGATCCAAAAATCTTTTCTCTCTCGTTTTTTCTTCCACCATGATTATCCTCCCCGGCACCATCCCGGATTTGTCATAACTACTACCAATTTTTCATATCATATGTGCATAAAAAAACTGCAGCTTATATGCCACAGCTTTTTTATTCTTCCCTATAAATATTCAATTTTTTCCCAAAAAGAACCTCCCACAAGTTCTTTTCTCGATGAATTATAATAATTCTTTCTACATTTATCAAAAATCATGGATACCTTTTTCGTAAAGGAATTTGTTTTCCCGTCAAACTCCTCTACACAAATAGACGCTCCGGTCTCTTCGGCAAACTCCATCGTATCTGCCAATCCGTTGCCCGTTCCCCAACTTGTAACTCCGCGCCTCCCAAACGCTTCGATTACATGCAACGGAAATTCTGCTCCATTATCCACGACTGCAATTTCCAGAATTCCTTCATACCTACACCCTATGATTAATAAAACATGCCCTTTCGCTCGGCACTTATTACTATTTCTTTCAATAGCGCGAAAAGCATTTCTTATCAAATCACCCAAAGCTCTCTGGAGCTTTAACTGGTCAATGTTTTCCCTTTTAATTATTTCACTGATAGGTGCCTGTACATAGATGTCAAAATTAACACCTCTGTCAACTGCTTCCATTTGATAAACTTTTAATTGTTGGTCTAATAGTTTAAGACCTGTGCTACAGAAGTTTTTCAACTGTAAATCTTCTTTGCTGTTTTGTTTTAATTGTTGACCAAATAAATCGGTCATTTCATTCAGTAATTTTTGTGTTTCGTGTTCTTCCATTTCCTTTCCACTATTCTCCGTCACATCATTCAGAATCTGTACCACTGCCGGTATGATTTCCTGAGACTTGTGTAGTTTAGTTGAAAGTTTTTTATTATTTTCTTCAATTTTAGCTCTTTCCATCTCGGCATTGTGTCGCTCGATTCTGGAGATGATGAAGAAGATTATGGTGCAACAGATAGCTACTATAAACATACCTTTCATAGCTTTGTTTTCTGTAATATCTGTATAGAAAAATGGAATTTTACCGAAAATCACAAGGAAATAGACAAAATATGCTATACACATTTTGGAAAACGTCCAATTATAATTCACAATCTTACTTTTTACAATATACATTACACTTAAGATAAACACAATCATATAACCTATCGATGCACCTGTAACTCGCACATCTTTAGGAATAAATTCAAACGGAAGCATCTCCACAGTCAAAACTGCTAAAACACCAATTAAAACTTTTGCTATTCCATAAACACTTAACATTGTACATATCAACGGCATATGTTGTTTTAGATTACCTTTGCTTCTTAATAGATACAATACACATATTAACAATAAATATATTTGTCTCAAGACATATATTTTCCAATCTCTTTCTTCTAAAAGCAAGAAACTTGGCAAATACAATAGAACACAAATTACTAACTTTCTAATTTTATATTTCTTAGACATGATTAAATCTATAGAATGTGTAACAAAAAATATTTCCATTACATTAAATATGAATCTTCCTAACAAACGCATATCTTATTTAAAATCAGACTATAACCACAATCTTGTATCGCATTTTCTCATTTTAGCCCATCATTTCAATAGCCCAAAGAATCCATTCTAACCAAGTCATCTTCACGTCCTCCTTTCTATGTTTTCACAAACAATAGCAAGGAGAGACGGTTCTCTCAGTTGGGCGAAAAGGCTAAAAAAGTCGGTTTCTGTCGATTATAGTCGCTCTTTCGTTTCCTTTCTCAATATTCAATTTAAGATATTATTTTATCTAATTACCTTATAAGATACCTTAAATACATTCTTTTTGGAAGAGATTTTGAAACAATAATTTCTATTTATTATCATATTTTCGACCGACAAAAAGTCGGTTTTTGTCGGTTGTTTTTTTATAAAAAAACCGATACAAGTAGTTTAGTTTTCAACTTCCTACTGGTATCGGTTCCTTTGTTCCATTATTGATTTTTACTGTTTCGTTTTACAAAAAAATATCTCTTTTTGATTGTCACTATGTCTCATAGTATATTATGTATTTTCCGACTAATAATTCCCGGAAATTTTTCGTGCCATATTCTTCACGAACTCCCTATTAGTGGGTGTACCACTATCTTTTGATACCGCAAACGGATAATGTCTTTCCAAATTTTCCGGATTATCCTTTCCCCAAGTTCTTTCAATATTATCCCTAATCGTTTTTTCAATATTAACATCTTTTGTCTTATTTTTCTCTGCCACAACAGAATATACTTCTTTCATTTCACAATCCGGACTCTTACATTCATATGCTACATACTGAATGGCATCAATCAAATATCCGGTTCCCCGTATATTCGTTCTAAATCCCAGTGCCGTAAGTTCTTCTTCAATTCTATTTCTTTGATAGATTTTTTGCTCACTTTGTTGATAGGATATCACTTTCATCAAAGAACTTTCCGCCTTTTTACGAAACGGATACAGCAGTTCAATAACACTTAAAACCTTATCCGGTGAATAACCCTCATTGTATTTCGGACAGATGAAATCAGCACCATTTGCCCTTAAACAAGCATGAGTAACCTCACTTCTGTTGTTTGTAATGATAATAACTACCGGTTTCTCCACGCCAATTTCTTTCATATCATTCAAGAAATTTATCCCATCACCTTCATCCAGTTCCAAATCCAGAACAACTGCACCCATTTCCCCTGTTCTTAATAACTCTAATCCTTCACCTTGTTTTCCCGTTTGTGCTGCCAAGCGAAAACGTTTATTATTACGGATGCAAAATTCAAATGCTTCACACATATTTCTATCATCTTCTACTAAGAGTATCTCAATTACCTGCTCCATAGCTTTTTCTCCGTACTTAAGAAATAATGTCCATATTATACCATTTTTCTCACATTAATATGAAACTTTCACCAATATGTATATTTTAATTCTACAAAGCTACTCATTTATATACTGTTAGTATATTTTAAGCATCAAATTAATACTCAAATACCATACTGCTATTACACAATCCGCTATAATTACTAGTGTAATTTTTCAATTCAACAGAAACTACAAAGAATATATCAGAAATGACAGGTGCTATATGAATCAGGAATGGTTTAGTTCACGTTTGACTAAGTTAAGAACAGAACGCAAATTATCGGCAAGAGACTTAAGTCTATCTTTAGGTCAGAGTCCGGGATACATTAATAAAATCGAAAATAACAGGTCATTACCTTCTATGCAGGTATTCTTTTATATCTGTGAATATCTGAAAATTACTCCCGCTGAATTTTTCGATCAGGAAATCACTTATCCATTACTTTTAAACGAAACAATTTCCGAATTGAAAAAGATGGATTCTAATCAGTTGGAGCATATTTTAAATGTTTTGAAGGATATTAATGCCGCCAAAAGTAACAATCAAAATTATAAGAAACGATAAATAAATTTTATTTATCCAAAAGAGGATAATCCTTTGCGTCATTTCCCATGACTTTTTGGATTATCCTCTTTCTTTTTACCTATTAATATCCACTATTGCTTTCCTGCTTAATTAAAATATCCACAGCAGAGCTGGTTCCGAGGCGGCTGCATCCCGCTTCTACAAAAGCTTCCATATCTTCTTTTGTACGGATTCCTCCTGCTGCCTTAATCTTTACTTCAGGACCGATGTTATTTCTCATCAAAATTACATCCTCCAAGGTAGCTCCTCCGGTTCCAAATCCGGTAGATGTTTTGATGTAGTCTGCTTTTGCATTAGTTACAGCTTTGCACATAGCAATTTTTTCATCTTCTGTTAAATAACAGGTTTCAATAATTACTTTTAAGATTTTGTCTCCGCATGCTTCCCTTAATGCTTTGATTTCAGCTTCCACTTTATTATAATCACCGTTTTTTACATCGGAGATATTTACTACCATATCAATTTCGGAAGCACCATCTTCGATAGCATTTTTTACTTCCTGTACTTTCGCATCAGTAGTACTGTATCCTAACGGAAAACCTACTACTGTACAAATATTAATTTTATCCCCGTAAGTATCTGCGATTCTTTTGATATAGCATGGCGGAACGCAAACAGATGCCGTTTTATATTCTGCTGCCTCGTCACATAACCTCTGAATATCTGCCCATGTAGCAAACGCCTTTAACTGTGTATGGTCTACATATGAAAATAATTGTTCTTTTGTCATTCCTTTTCTCCCTTATATGAATTATATTTCTAATCTTTAGATTTATATGATTAACAATTAATCTGCCCACTCAACACCATCTATAGTAACTCTGGCATAAATCAATTTTTCCTTTACCGAAGGATGTGGTTCTATCTTCAATGCACTTAAAAACTGTTTTTCAGCCGGCTGCATTTTTTCTTCTTTATTTCCATAAAGAACAGCTAATACATCACCTTTAGTGACTTTATCACCGGTCTTTTTCTTCAATACAATTCCTGCCGAATAATCAATTTCATCATCCTTGGTTTCACGTCCGGCACCCAGAATACAGGATGCAATACCGCATTCTTTGGTATTCATAAATGTGATATAGCCGTCACAAGGACTGATTACTTCTTTTACAACGGATGCTTTCTCAAACTTGGATACATCTTTGATGACATTAATGTCACCACCTTGTGCTTCTACCATTTCCAGTAACTTCTGTAATGCAGTTCCGTTTTCCAAGCTTTCCTTTACTTTGGCAAGACAAGTTTCCATATCACCTATACCGGCTAAGTACAACATATTTGCCGCCAGATGAATACAAACTTTAGTCAAATCTTCCGGTCCCCGGTTCTGTAGTGTCTCTACTGCTTCTATAACCTCCAGACTGTTTCCTATATTATTTCCTAAAGGAATGTCCATATTGGTAATCAAAGCTGCTGTTTTCTTACCTGCGCTTTCCCCGATACTTACCATTTCCTGTGCCAGGGCAAGGGAATCTTCCAAAGTATTCATAAAAGCTCCGCTTCCGGTTTTTACATCTAACAAAATGCAGTCACTTCCCGCTGCCAATTTTTTACCCATAATGGATACTGCTATCAAAGGGATACTTTCTACAGTAGCAGTTACATCCCTAAGAGCATATAACTTCTTGTCTGCAGGAGTCAGGTTACCTGATTGTCCGATAACACATAGTCCGGTACTATTAACCACATCAAAAAATTCATCTCTTTCCAGACTGACACGCATGCCGGGAATGGATTCCAGCTTATCCACGGTACCACCGGTATGTCCCAATCCCCTTCCGGACATTTTAGCAACTTTCACTCCACAGGCTGCTGCCAACGGAGCTACAATCAATGTAGTTTTATCTCCTACACCACCGGTGGAATGTTTGTCCACCTTTATCCCTTCTATAGAAGATAAATCTACCATGTCACCGCTCCCAGCAACCAACTGTGTCATAATCGCAGTCTCTTCTTTGGTCATTCCTTGAAAATATACTGCCATCAAAAAAGCAGACATCTGATAATCCGGAATCTCTCCCCTTACATATCCTTCAATCAAATGGGTCATTTCTTCTCTGCTTAATGCTTCACCATTTCGTTTTTTGGAAATCAAATCATACATTCTCATACTCTAATCCCCCATCGTTACTTCACCATACCGGGTGAAAAACTTTCCGGCAATAATTCCTTTAGGGTAAATGTTTTTACGTCATTCCCTTTGCCGGAATAGATACAGAATTCTTCCGGATTCACAAATTCCAGCATTACCTGTCTGCAGACTCCGCAAGGAGTACAAAATTCCCACTCTTCCGGCGGTGCATCTTTTTTATTCCCCACTATCGCTATGGCTGCAAATTCTTTTTCCCCTTCGGAAACAGCCTTAAAAAAGGCTGTCCTTTCCGCACAATTTGTAGGAGAAAATGCTGCATTTTCTATATTACAACCGGTATATACTTTTCCGCTTTTTGCAAGAAGAGCCGCCCCAACCTGAAAGCCGGAGTATGGACTATAAGAAAATTGCTGTGCTTCGTAAGCTTTCTTTATCAGTTCTTCCTCGTTCATATTATTTCAAAATCTCCGTTTTAAAACTAGTTCCTGCCGTCTTCTGTTCTACTTCAAAGATATCCTGAATAGTAGCTGCAATGTCTGCAAAAGTGCTTCTGGTCCCCAGATTCACTCCCGCCTTAACGTCTTTTCCATAAGCTAAGAAAGGAACATATTCTCTGGAATGATCTGTACCTTTGAATCCCGGATCACATCCATGGTCCGCAGTAATCATTACAATATCCGTATCTTTCATTTTAGCTGTCATTTCCGCCAACTGTTGATCAAATACAGTGGCTGCTTTTGCATAACCGTCAATATCGTTTCTATGACCATATACCATGTCAAAATCCACCAGATTCACAAAGCATAGCCCTTTAAAATCCTCATCCATAATAGCTATGGCTTTTTCCATGCCATCCACATTGTTCTGTATTCTTACCGTATCGCTGATGCTCTTTCCTGCAAAAATATCATAAATTTTTCCCACACCTCTGGTGGCATATCCTGCTTCTTTTAAAACATCCAACATGGTAGTTTTGGGTGGTAATAAAGAATAATCATGGCGTCTTGGCGTTCTGCTAAAGTTCCCCGCTTCTCCCACAAACGGACGTGCAATTACTCTTCCTACACCATGTTCCCCCTGCAACAATTCTCTGGCAATTTCACAATCTCGATATAATTCCTCAATAGGAACTATCTCTTCATGAGCAGCCACTTGAAATACACTGTCTGCCGATGTATATACAATCAAATCACCTGTTTTCAGATGTTCTTCTCCAAATTCTTTAATAACTTCCGTTCCTGAATATGGCTTATTGCAAAGGATACCTCTTCCGGTTCTGCGGGAATATTCATCTAATAATTCTTTTGGAAACCCTTCCGGATATGTAGGCAATGGTCTTTCGGACACAATTCCTGCAATCTCCCAATGGCCAATAGTAGTATCTTTTCCTTTGGACACTTCTCCCAATCGTCCGTAACTTCCTATTGGACTATCCACGCCATCAATATAATCCACACCGTCAATATTAAATAATCCCATGGATTTCATCAAAGGAGTATCATATTCTCCGGACTTTGTAATCGTTCGGAGTGTATTGCTGCCCTCATCACCAAAATCTGCCGCATCGGGAAGTTCTCCGATTCCGTAACTATCTAATACAATCAAAAAGATTCTTCTGTCTACCATAGTTTTGACTTCCTTTCATTTAGCCTCTTCAAAAGTTTTACTTACATCTTTAGTATGTAAATACCTTTCTCGGAGAATAAACCTTAATGGCTTTTACCATCTCCTCTGTAGGCTCAAAAATAATATGTTTTCCCTGTATTACCAACATATACTTTGAAGAATTATTTTCTTCTCTACCGGAACTGTAGTCTTTGACTTTTACATTACGGTTTCTATAACTATCCAACTCATGAGAACGGACAGGTGCCAAGATTTCCAATTCTTTTAAATCCAGAGTTTCCATTCTCTTGCGGCTGCTTTTTGCCAAAATACGATCAATCTGTAATTCTTTATCTATATAAAGATATTCATATTCTATATTATTAAAATTCTTAAGCAGATATGCTGCTACCCCAAATATCACTGTTGGAAATATTGCCCAAAGCGCTCCGATAAAAGTTATCAAGGCACCTGCTACAGCTAAAACCAAAGCTAAAATCCGCACCGCTTTCATACCTGCGGATGGTTTTTTTGATACTAAAATTTCATAATATACTTCGTTCATAGTATGTTTCTCCATTCTTATATTTTCCGAATTCTTTTACTTATATTTCAGTTTATTACATTCTCTCCGAACTTTCAACCATCCCTATCAGTTTATAAAAATTTTAAAAACTTAATTTTACTTTTATTGACACCATTCTTATATCCTATTAAGATATATATAATTCAAATTTAAGCAGAAAATAAGGATTTTTTATTGGAGATTTTATGACTAACCCTAATGATTTACGTGATGAAATGTCTTTTGAAAAACAACAGATAAGTGAACTCTCCCTTGCAGAGAAAATGGAATTTTACTGGCAAAAATATAAAGTACACATTGTTATAACCGTGTTGCTTGCCTGTTTGTTCGGAAGTATTCTTCACCCTGTTATCCACCAAAAAGAAACGGTTTTATCCATTGCTTATATCAATGCATTTCCCAATGTGGAAGACCAGGTTATCGTTGACGAGCTGGAAAAACATTTACAGTTGAATCCCAAAAAGCAACAGGTTCTTTTGGACTCCACTTATTATATCGATAACACATCCGATTCCCCCTATGCCGAAAACTACAGTCAGAAGTTTTCTTCTAATGCTTTAGACGGTAAATTTGATGTTGTATTATCTGATGTTACTAATTTTGATTTTTATGGAAATCAGGGATTTTTTCAGGATTTGACTACCGTTTTCCCAACGGAAGAGCTGGCTTCTTATGAAGAACGTCTCTATTACGTGGACCTTCCCAATGATGATGTGAAAACTAAAGTTCCCATTGGAATTAAAATCGACAAAGCTGCAAAAATCTGTAAAACTTCCTGTTATCCAAACCATGATGCCTATTATGGTGTTATGAAAGACAGTAAACGGATAGATGCTGCATTACGTTTTTTCTATTATATTGAACATTAAAAAGAGACTGTATTTTTTGATATACATCAAAAAATCAGTCTCTCTTTTTCCTTATTGTCTCTTATTCAATTTCGCCTTCAAAAACAGTTTCTGCAGGTCCTGTCATATATACCAGATTGCTTTCTCTGTCCCAGAAAATTTTAATTTTGCCGCCTAACACGTGAACAGTAACTTCCTCATCCGTTAAACCATTCAGAATACATGCAACTGCTGTAGCACAGCATCCGGTTCCGCAAGCTAATGTTTCTCCGGTTCCTCTTTCCCATACACGCATCTGCACATTATTTCTGTCTATTACTTTTACAAATTCAGTATTGGTACGATTGGGGAATCTGCAATGATTTTCAAAATAAGGACCTATTTTTTCAATCTGAAGATTTTCCACATCCTCCATAAATACAACCGCATGAGGATTTCCCATGGATACGCAAGTCATATTATAACTTTTATCCACTTCTGAAATATAAATAAGTTCATCAATGACTTCTTCACTATCACTTACTACAGGTACTAAATCCGATTTTAAAATAGGTTCTCCCATATTTACTTTAATCTGAACTGCTTTTCCGTTTTCAATCGTCAAATCCAGATATTTTATTTTTCCCGCACTAACAACACTAATCTGCTCTTTATCCGTAAGTCCTTTATCATACACAAACTTGCCAACACAACGGATTCCGTTTCCGCACATTTCAGAACGGGTTCCGTCTGCATTGTACATTTCCATTTCAAAATCTGCCACATCGGAAGGATTAATAAAAATTGCTCCGTCACTTCCGATTCCAAAATGTCTGTCACTAACTTTTCTTACCCATTCAGGTTTGTCTTCCTGAGCCATCTTTTCTGTAAAACCATTGATATATACATAGTCATTTCCGGCACCATGCATTTTCGTAAATTTCATATTTTTTGTTCCTTTCATTCTGCCTTCCGTTACTTTTAACTTAGGCATTTCTCTCCCTATCTGCCTTAACGGGTATTCTGGGTCGCTTTCATAAAACGACTTAACTTTTTATATACTAACATAGTTATTACAGAAACGGAAACCCCTTTTATAATATTTAATGGTGCTACAGCAAATACTACTAATGTGGTAAGATCAGTAATCGCCGGATTAATAGCTGTTCCCATACCCACAATAGCTTCCAATGGCATACCATATAACTGGGCAAATTTAGGTACCAGATAAACAGCATTAAAAAAGGTTCCGAATACCGTCAGACACAAAGTTCCCACTGCACAGGCAATCATTGCTGATTTACGGTTCTTTTTACGTAAATACATAATGGATGCCGGAAGAATAAAAGAACATCCTACCATAAAGTTTGCCAGTTCTCCTACAAAGGCTGTAGTTGTGGAATCCATCAAAAGATTTAACAGAATTTTACAAAATTCCACCATAACTCCTGCCACCGGCCCAAAGGCAAAAGCGGTAATTAATACCGGTATCTCGCTAAAGTCCAATTTATAAAATCCGGGTGCAAAAGGAACCGGAAATTCAAAAATCATAAGAATTGCGGCAATGGCAGAGAACATCCCAATCATAGTAAGTTTTCTGGTAGTCAGGATTCTCTCCGTATCCCCGTGTTTCTTCTTTTCATGTTTTTCAATCAATTTTGCCACAACGAAGATAGCTGCTACCACTCCCAAAAATTCCAGTACAAAAATAGCATTTTGTGCGATTTCGGTAATTAAGTTATTCATAATTTTTCTCCTCCTTGGTTCGAGGCTGTTTTTGTGCAGATAAAAAGCCCTGAATCATAGATTCAGGGCTTATACAACATCTTGATGCACATAAATTCGACCCAAACACAAATCATTCATAGTTCAAATTATAAAACTCAGATTTTGTGTATGCATTGCCAAATTTTTCTTCTCTCATCCAGACTTTACTGTCGGTTTTGGAATTCCACCAAATCAGCCGCTTACGCGGGTCGCGGACTATACCGCCGGTAGGGAATCTCACCCTGCCCCGAAGAACTTATTTATTTTACTTGGTTATTATAACGCGTTAAAGTGATATATGCAAGTACCAATTACATCCAGTTAGAGCTGTCCGCTTTTACTTTGTATTCCGGACGTGCCTTATCTGTCTTGTAGATTGTGCAGCTGTCTGTACAGTCTCCTGCCTTAATTTCAAGGTTATTTACCTCTTCCATAGGCATCTTAAACTTGAATACTTTATCACCTGTCTTTGTTCCCATAAGTTTGCCATTGTTATAAAGCGCAACTTCTTTCATTGTGGAATACACTGTAATTGTAGTTGTTTTTTCGGTACGATATTCATATCTTCTGCCTGCAATATAAGCAAACGGAGTATCTGTCCAGTATGCTTTATAAAGATAGAATACGTCTTTTTTAAGTTTTCTGTCGAAGGTAATCATACCTTTGTGATTCATACCGGGCTCACCACCCTGATTTCTTGCATCTGCAGCGAAATCAAACATGTTCCAGTAATAATGTCCCCACATATATGGATGACGTTTGAAACATTCCAACATAAATTCATGGTATTTATTCTGATATTCCTCTGTATTATCTCCTCGTCTCGGTCTTGCACTATGAAGATTTGGCATACCTTCTGCACCGTATTCAGAGAAACACAAGCATCTTTCCGGATATAAGAAGTGGAAGAATTTAATCCACCAGTCATTTAGGAAGAATCCCGGCACATACCATCCAAGATATAAGTTCCAACCAACAATATCAGTAATATGAGCTACCGGATTCCAGTGCAGACACATTGCATAACAAGCCAATGTTGTTACACGGCTTGGATCCATTTCTTTAACCATTCTTTGAAGCTGATGGTGATTATCCAGCATATCTTTTTTATGCTGTCCTCCGGAAATAGTAATTTCATTGGAAAGCCCCCAGGTTACAATACATGGGTGATTAAAGTTCTGAACAATAAGTTCTTTCATCTGTGAAAAAGTATTTTCACGACCATTTGGTAAATGTTCGGAAATATAAGGAATTTCTGCCCAAACAATCATACCTTCTTTATCACAAAGATCATAGTAATACTGATCATGTTGATAATGCGCAAGACGAATTGTATTAGCACCCACTTCTTTGATTAATTCCATATCTCTGTCATGTTCTTCTTTACTGATAGCATTTCCAAGATCACGATAATCCTGATGACGGGATACTCCGTGAAGCGGATATGGTCTGCCGTTTAAATGGAAACCATCTTTCGGGCTGAATTCAAATTCACGTACACCACAATTACAACCTACCTCATCTACCGGTTTACCGTCTTTTACCAAGACAGCTTTGATTTTATAAAGGTATGGGTCGTTTAAACCATCCCATAAATGAACATCTTTTACATTCAGGTTAACATCCTGCCCCTCTGCTTCTGTTACCAATTTGCCATCTGCATCCCAAAGACCGACTTTTACTTCTGCCCCGGCATCTCTTGCCGCTTCGTTAATATAAGTCACCACATTAACCAAAGCATCTTTTCCTCTTACTTTGGTAAAATATTTTAATCCCGGACCTCCGTAATAATCCAAATCAAAATGTTCTTTAGAAACTATTAAAAGTTCTACATCTCTGTAAATACCGCCATAGAAAGTAAAATCTGCCTTTTGCGGATATACCCTATCATTAACACTGTTATCTACTTCGACAACTAATTTATTTTCTTCTTTTAAAAGTGCAGTTACATCGGAGCGGAAAGTTGAATAGCCGCCATCATGGGTACATATAATTTCCCCGTTTAAAATAACTTTTGCACTGGCATTTACACCATGGAACTGTAAGTATACACACTGTGTTTCTTTATCAAATTCCGGTGTTTCAAAAACTGTATCATATTTGTTTGTCCCACGCCAATAATCGTTGCCGCCATCCTGTCCATCCTTGTTGTTCCAAGTATGAGGAAGATTCAATTTGGTTACATTACCTTTCTGATCAGTAAAGTTCCAATTGTTCATTACTTTAATAATTTTTCGCATAACTACCTCTTTCTTGCTATAGGCAACATCACGTTGGTTACCCCTCTCAAACCGAACCGTCACCACTTTAAGCTTGCAATATAAATCATTGTATCATGTTTCCAAGATATAACATACTCTTTTCTTTATATTCTTTTGTATAATTTTTACTAAGAATCAAAAAAAATGACAAAGATTGCAGCATCCTATTTTGTTCATATCAAACATATAGGATACCCAATCCTGTCACTTTTAATTTTCCAAATTATTTTTTAGAATCAATTTTCATAGTAAGGGCAATACGTTTTTTAGGTACATCTACACTAATAACCTGTACATCAACAACATCCCCTACACTTACTGCTTCCAACGGATGCTTAATATATTTCTCTGTAATCTGGGAAATGTGCACCAGACCATCCTGATGAACGCCGATATCAACAAAAGCTCCAAAGTCAATAACATTTCTTACGGTTCCTTTTAATATCATACCCGGTTTCAAATCTTTCATTTCCAGGATATCACTTCGTAAAATTGGTTTTGGCATGTCTTCACGAGGGTCTCTGGCCGGTTTTTCCAATTCTTTTAAGATATCTGTTAATGTCAGTTCCCCGATTCCCAGTTCTTCTGCCATTTTCTTTTTATCTTTTACTCTTTTTTCCAAACCGGTAACTACAGTTGCTGTGGTTGTAGTTTCTTTCTTAGTTTCTACTTCCATAGTAACTCCGCCCAAAGCTTCCGCAAGTGCTTTTCCCATAGCGGTGTTGGTATTACGTACTACCACCTGTTTCTTAGGCTGTTTTTTAGGTTTCTCTTTTTTCACCTGTGTTTTATCGTTAGCAACCTGTTTCTGAATTTCTTTTACATCTTCCATGGTAAGATTTAATTTTTCAAGAAGTTTCATGGTTGCTTCATAAGATTCCGGATGAACACTGGTTGCATCCAATGGATTTTTGCCATCTGTAATTCTCATAAATCCGGCACACTGCTGGTATGCTTTCGGTCCTAATTTGGGAACTTTCAGCAACTGTTTACGTTCTGTAAAACGACCGTTGGCTTCACGGTATTCCACAATATTTTTTGCAATTGTTTTATTAATACCGGAAATGTATTCCATCAATGGTGCACTGGCAGTATTCAAATCTACACCAACTTTATTTACACTGTCTTCTACTACACCGGTTAATGCTTCGCTCAATTTCTTCTGGTTCATGTCGTGTTGATACTGGCCAACACCGATAGATTTCGGATCGATTTTAACAAGTTCTGCAAGCGGATCCTGCAAACGTCTTGCAATGGATGCCGCACTTCTCTGACCAACATCAAAATTCGGGAATTCTTCTGTTGCCAGTTTACTTGCGGAATATACACTGGCTCCGGCCTCATTTACAATGACATACTGAACCGGTGTATCCAATTCTTTTAATAACTCTACAATTACCTGTTCGGATTCTCTGGAGGCAGTTCCGTTACCTACCGAAATCAAAGAAACATTATATTTTTTAATAAGCTTCTTTAATTCAGCTTTCGCTTCTTCCACTTTATTCTGCGGTGCTGTAGGATAAATTACTTTGGTATCCAACACTTTTCCTGTGGCATCTACAACCGCTAACTTACAACCGGTTCTGAAAGCAGGGTCCCAACCTAATACAACTTTTCCTGCAATCGGTGGCTGCAACAATAACTGTTCCAGGTTTTTGCCAAATACACTGATAGCTCCATCTTCTGCCTTCTCTGTTAATTCGTTTCTGATTTCTCTCTCAATGGCGGGAGCGATTAATCTTGTATAACTATCCAGACAAACTTCCTGTAAAATCGGTGTTGTTACAGGATTATCACATGTAATGGTTTTCTTTTCCAAATAAGTTATAATTCTATCCTGTGGTGCCTCAATTTTTACTGTCAGGAATTTTTCAGTTTCTCCACGGTTAAGGGCAAGTGTTCTGTGACCTGCTACGGATTTGATAGCTTCTTCATAATCGTAATACATTTCATATACGGATTCTGCTTTTTCATCTTTTGCAGTACTTACAAGTTTTCCTTCCTGAATGGTAATTTCACGAATGTAAGTACGGTAATCCGCTTCATCGGAAATACTTTCTGCAATGATGTCTTTTGCCCCCTGAAGTGCTTCTGCCGCTGTCTTCACTTCCTTTTCTTCGGAAATATATTTTGCAGCTTCTTCCATGATATCATCGGTAATTTCTTGTGCAAGAATAAGTTCCGCCAATGGTTCCAAACCTTTTTCCTTCGCGACACTGGCTCTTGTTTTTCTCTTAGGTCTGTACGGACGATATAAGTCTTCTACGGTAACCATGGTTTCTGCTTTTAAAATTTTTTCTTTTAATTCTTCTGTCAACTTACCCTGTTCTTCGATGCTGGACAACACTTGGGCTTTTTTATCTTCCAAATTGCGAAGATATACCAGTCTTTCATGTAAGTTACGAAGCTGTTCGTCATTTAAAGAACCTGTTACCTCTTTACGATAACGGGAGATAAAAGGAATCGTATTTCCTTCATCAATCAATCCTACCGCAGCTTCCACCTGCCACTTCTGTACAGATAATTCTTCCGCCAATTTTACAATAATATCCATGTTATATTCTCCTTTTGAACAGTATTTCCTGATTTTGCTTTCTCTTTGTTCTTTACTGTTCCTTTTCAATCACTTTCCTATTTTACCCACTTATTGCGTTTTTTTCAATATTAAAATGTATATACAATTTTTGTAATTAAATATAAAATTAAGGAATTGAACTGTTGGTAGAAAGCTTTAGATATTTTTAATTTGTATATAAACGTAGGAAATGATATACTTTTAATATAAAACAAGTTCAGATTAACTTTATGGTGTAATCCGAACATCCTGTTTATACTTTTGCTAAATTTAAGGTAACTATTATGGAAAATTTTACGAACAATAATTTTGAAGATTTAAACTCGGACTCTGAAAATATAGAATTTGAGAATAACAATACAAACCCTGATAACACCGGTTCTTTTAACAATCGACGCAATTCATCAATCAATGTGTTTGCCCTCTTTGCCAGAAGCCTTGGTATTTTTGCTATTTTCTGTGCAATTTTCGGTATTTTCATTGGTTCATTCATTTGTGGCGGAGTGGCAATTATCCTGGCTATTCTTTCCAAAGGATATGAAAGCAGAATGGAAAAAAATGCCATTATAGGTTTGGCATGCGGATGTATTGCTATTGTCATCCAAATTTCTACTTTTGTATTTGGTGTCTATAATATTATTAATGTTCCCGAATACAGGGAATTGTTTAACTCTATGTATGAGCAAATGTATGGCGAACCGGTAGATGAGTCCATTACAGATATGTTGGACGGACTTGGTGCATCTTCCCCGGAAGGAGGACTTTTATGATCAATCCTATTTCAGGTTATAATTCCTATACTCCTTATAGTATGTCTCCAATTTCTGCTATATCAGGTAACAGAAACACCTCTGCCATTACGGTTGCAGATGAGACACAAAAAACAATAAAAAATCCAAACGAAAGTACCGTAAAATCTGCCGGAAGGAAATCTTCTCCTGCAGAATGTGATACCTGTGCCAACCGTAAATATCAGGATGGTTCTGATGAGAATGTTTCCTTCAAAACAGCACAGCATATTTCTCCGGAAGCAGCTGCCAGCCGTGTACGTGCTCATGAACAGGAACATGTAAATAATGCTTACACTAAAGCCGCTCAGAACAACGGCAAAGTGCTTTCCGCCAATGTGGCAATTCACACCTCCATTTGTCCGGAATGTGGACGTTCCTATGTTTCCGGCGGAACCACTACAACACAGATTAAATATTATAATGAGGAAAATCCTTATCAAAAAAATTTAAAAGCAACAGATTCTGCCAAGTACAAAGGCAGAATGATTGATATTGCATGTTGATGCAAAACTCAAAACATAATGCCTGATATTATTGATGAAATAATAATATCAAGCATCAATCTATGAATATCATACAGGAGTAATTTGAGTTTCACTCAAAGAAAAATTTTAATATGTACAAGAAAAAAACTTCTGCACAATTAAAACAAGCAGCCAGGGGAATCATGATTGGAAAATATAGAAATGCAATTTCTATATTATTGGCTTCCAATTTGATTATTTCCACCCTGTCATTATTTACTACATCTGCTTCTAATTCTACACTTGGAATTATTATTGGATTAATTATCAATTTTTTAATAACACTCTTTGGAACTATATTAACAGTGGGACAATGTTCTTTTTATTTGAATGTAGCCTGTAATCAAACTTATCAGTTTTCAGATTTGTTTACCGGATTTAAAATTCATCCTGATAAAACAATTATTACACAGCTGATTATTCAACTTCTTACCGCCCTTCCATTACTTCCGGCAATCGGAGTAATATTATATTCTTTTCAAGCATATAATATAATTGTTGTATTTTTAGTTGGATGTATTTTGTTTATCCTCGGTGTAGGTATTTCCTGGTGGATTAGCTTAAGATACTCACAAGTGTACTATTTATTATTGGATTTTCCGGATTACAGTGCAAAAGAATTATTAAGAATGAGTCGGGAATTAATGAAGGGAAATGTGGGCAGGCTGCTATACATTCAGGTAAGCTTTATTCCTCTGACTCTTGTAGGACTTCTTAGCTTTGGTGTTGGTTTACTTTTAGTTCAACCATATCAGAACATGACTTACACATTGTTTTACTTGGATTTGATGCAATCAAATAATTAAATATATTAAATACAAAAATCCCTGTTCGAACCGAACAGGGATTTTTACTTTAACATATTTACTTTATCTTACCGTAAGATTATTTGTTAGCTTTTGCTGCTTTGATAGCTTCTGTAAGCTGTGGAACGATTTTATTTAAATCTCCAACGATACCATAATCTGCTACAGAGAAGATAGGAGCATCTTCATCTTTGTTGATAGCGATAATGATATCAGATTCTTCCATACCTGCTGTATGCTGGATAGCACCGGAGATACCACAAGCAATGTAAAGGTTTGGACGAACTGTTTTACCTGTCTGTCCTACCTGTAAATCACGTGGTTTCCAACCGGAATCTACTACTGCACGGGAACAGGATACAGTTCCACCAAGAGCTTCTGCCAAATCTTCAAGAATTTTGAAGTTTTCAGGGCTTCCAACACCACGACCACCGGATACTAAGATTTTTGCATCCATGATATCTACTGTATCACTTACAGCTTTCACAATTTCTTTGATTTCTACATATCTGTCGTTTGGTGTGAATCCAGGATTGTATTCGATTACATTAGCTTTAGCACCAACGATTGGTTCGATTTTCTGCATAACACCGGGACGAACTGTAGCCATCTGAGGACGGTTGTCAGGACATGCAATTGTAGCGATTGTGTTTCCACCGAAAGCAGGACGAGTCATTAATAACTGGTTGTGTTTCTGTTCTGCTTCTTTTCCCGGGATTGCTACTAATGGGAAATCACCAATTTCAAGTACTGTACAGTCAGCTGTAAGACCTGTAGCAACTCTAGCGGAAACTGTAGGACCTAAGTCTCTACCGATAGCTGTAGCACCAACTAAAACGATTTCAGGTTTGAATTCGTTGATTACAGAAGAAAGTGCATGTGCATATGGTTCTGTTCTGTATTCTTTTAATTCAGGATCGTCTACAACGATAACTTTATCTGCACCGTATTCTGCAAGTTTGTCAGCAAGACCTTTAACGTCATGACCGATTAAAACTGCAGTAACTTCTTCATTTAATTTTGCAGCAAGTTCTTTACCTTTTCCAAGTAATTCGTAAGCAATGCCGCTGATTTCATTATCAACCTGCTGCGCAAATACGTATACGCCTTTATATTCTGCTAAATTCATTCTTGTTTACCTCACAATTTTTCTAATTAGATCACGTGTTTTTCTGTTAATTTACCAACGATGTAGCTAACTGCTTCTTCCGGAGAATCAGGAGTAACTTTTTCGCCTGCACCTTTACGAACTTTATCAGATGCTTTTGCGATTTTTGTTGGTGAACCTTTTAAACCAAGGTTAGCATCATCAACATCTTTAAGATCTGCTCTTCCCCATGTTGTAATTTCTGCTGCACATGCATCAAAAATTCCACCTGGAGTCATGTAACGAGGATCATTTAATTCAGCAAGTGCTGTAATTAAACATGGCATTTTAGCTTCTACCATATGGTATCTGTCGTCATACTGACGTTTTACAACTACGCTGCTTTCTTTTACTTCGATAGCTTCTGCGTAAGAAATTACTGGAAGACCTAAATGTTCAGCGATCTGAGGACCAACCTGAGCTGTGTCACCGTCGATAGCCTGACGTCCTGTGATAATTAAATCATATTCAAGATTTCTGATTGCACCTGCAAGTGTTGTAGATGTTGCCCATGTGTCAGCACCACCTAATACTCTGTCAGTTACAAGAACAGCTTTATCTGCTCCCATAGCAAGAGCTTCGCGAAGAACATCTGCTGCCTTTGGAAGACCCATAGTAATAACTGTTACTTCTGCACCATTCTGTTCTTTAATTCTTAATGCTGCTTCCAAACCGGCTTTGTCGTCCGGGTTCATGATTGCAAGCATAGCACCTCTATCAAGTGTTCCGTCCGGATTAAATTTTACTCCGCCTTTTGTATCTGGAACCTGTTTAATACAAACGATAATTTTCACTTTCCGTTACCTCCTAGTTTAAAATGTTTGCAGAGATAACCATACGCTGAACTTCAGAAGTTCCTTCGTAGATCTCTGTGATCTTAGCATCACGCATCATACGTTCTACATCGTATTCTCTGATGTAACCATATCCACCGTGTAACTGAACAGCTTTTGTTGTTACTTCCATAGCAACTTCTGCTGCGTATAATTTAGCCATAGCAGCTTCCATGGAATAGGAAACTTTTTTGCCCTGAGCATATTCATTTTTCTTCATAGCAGCTTTGTATACTAATAATTTAGCAGCTTCTACTTTTGTAGCCATATCAGCTAACTGGAACTGTGTGTTCTGGAATGCGCTGATAGAACGGCCGAACTGTTTTCTTTCTTTTACATAGTTGATTGTAGTTTCAAGGGCACCTTCTGCGATACCAAGAGCCTGAGCAGCAATACCGATACGACCACCATCAAGTGTGTGCATAGCGATAGCAAAACCTTTACCTTTAGCACCAAGTAAGTTTTCCTTTGGAATACGACAATCTGTAAAGATTAATTCATATGTGGAAGAACCTTTGATACCCATTTTCTTTTCTTTTGTACCAAATGTAAATCCAGGTGTTCCTTTTTCTACGATAAATGCAGAGATTTCTTTCTGAACACGTCCACGTTTTTCAACTTTGCCTGTTACAGCGATGATGATATAAACATCAGCTTCTTTACCGTTTGTGATGAAACATTTAGAACCGTTAAGTACCCATTCGTCACCATCTAAAACAGCTTTTGTCTGCTGTCCCTGTGCATCTGTACCTGCACCCGGTTCAGTTAAACCAAAAGCACCGAGTTTTCTACCGCTTGCTAAGTCCGGTAAATATTTTGCTTTCTGTTCCGGTGTACCATAAGTCTGAATTGGGTCTACACAAAGAGAAGTATGTGCAGAAACGATAACACCTGTTGTACCACAAACTTTAGATAATTCTTCAACACACATAGCATATGTTAAAGCATCACAACCCTGTCCGCCGTATTCCTTTGGTACAGGAATTCCAAGGAAACCATATTTAGCCATTTTTTCCACTGTTTCTCTTGGGAATCTTTCTTCTTCGTCTACCTCCTGAGCAAGAGGTTTTACTTCTTTTTCAGCGAATTCTTTGAATAACTGTCTCGCCATTTCATGTTCTTTGCTCAACATAAAATCCATGATTTATATTCCTCCATTTATAAATTTATCTTATCTTATTTAGAATAATCGAAGAAACCTACGCCGGTCTTCTTTCCAAGTTTGCCGTCAGCAACCATTTTCTTAAGAAGAGGCTGGGG
>JAFXGP010000122.1 GCA_017521195.1 Lachnospiraceae bacterium | reverse complement strand
CCGGTGTACTATCCTTTGGATAAAAATATAAAATAACCTTTTTTCCAATATAATCATTTAATTTATGCAATTTTCCATCTTGGTCAAACAGCTCAAAATCTGGTGCCTTGGTTCCTACTTCTAACATACTTTACTCCTTTCTTAACGATGCGTAAAATTCAAATTCATTTCTGATGGGGCATAAAGCCCCACCAGTGTTTGTTTGGAATATTTTACCCAAGCTGACCCTGTAATTTCAATTTCTCTTTAAACGGAAACTGCTTATCAAATTCTTCCGCTTTCGCTTCATCCACAAAATATCCTTCCGGCGTAGCATACTCGCCTGTCACTCCGTCTAAATATCCGGGAATCAATTCTTTGCATAAGAAAAATGAAGCATCTTCACCTTCCGGCAATCCGTGATAACGAATCCCATATTCAGACGCATAAGTAAATCCACTTTTTCCATAAAAATCGATATTACCTTCAAAACACAATGCTCCTGCACCCATTTCCTTTGCTTTCTCGATAGAATAATCTAGCAGAATCTTACCATATCCCTTGCGTTTTAAATCATTTGCAATACAAATTGGCCCCATTGTCATAATCGGAATCTGTCTGCCGTCATCTGCACAAATCACTGCCTTTACAAAGATGTTTTGTCCTATGATTCTGCCGTCTTTCTCCATAACAAAATCAAGCTCCGGAACAAAATCTTTATCCTTTCGCAAGCAGTGAAGTACATAATGCTCCAAACATCCCGGACGATATACATTCCAAAAGGATTCTCTTACCAAGTATTCTACTTCTGCATGGTCTGCGGGTGTTTCCAAACGTACTAAATAGTCATTTTTATTCATTATTTTTTCCTCCTGATAATGCTTCCACAATATTTTTTTCAATATACTCTACTCTGTCAAAAACCATAGGCTTAAAATGTGCAGTAATAGCTACTACAATTTGATTTTTTCTATCAATATATATCACATTACCACCATCACCAATCGCAGCAATCACCTCGCTTGTTCTGTGTGGAAGCCACCACAAAAACCCATAATCCTGATTCCCAAATTTCTCATCAGTAGATATATAAGATTTTGTCATCATTTCAATCCAATTCTTGCTTACAACACGAGTATTGTTATAAGCCCCGTTATTCAGCACCATCAAACCTATCTGTGCCATTTCATATGCAGAAAGAGATAATCCCCAGCCTGCCGTTGGCATACCTGTGGGGTCCAAAAACCAAACTTTTCCGTGGTCGTTTTTGTTCATTAAATATTCAAACTGGTCTTCTTTACTCTCACAGCCTGCATTACTTCTTGGTTCTATTCCTAAAGGCTTAAATAGATATTCGTTGGCAAAATCAAGTACATTCATACCGCTTGTAATTCCGATAATTCCTAAAAGGATTTGAACACCAAGTGTATGATATCTAAATTCATTAGTAATACCTTTGCGACCACCCAAAACATCCAAGGTTGTCAATGTCCAGTCCTTTGATGTGCAAACCTTTGTCCACGGTTCGCTCTTTCCCTTATAAGGTGCTGTCATGGTAAGCAAATGTTTAATTGTAACTCTAAATATAGTTTGTTCTCCCCTTTTAGGAGTATATATTTTCTTATAGTAGTCCATTACAAAATCGTCTACACTTTTTATCAGGCCTTGATCAATCGCAATACCTACCAACAAGGATGTTACAGATTTTGTTACGCTCATAATATTCATTGTATCCTCTTTTGTAAAACCATCTTTATACTCTTCCATTTCAAGTATATTATCTTTATAGGCTACAATCTGTTTTATATTAACATCGTTTTTACTCGAATAAGTATCTAAAACTTTCTTCATCAAAACTTCCTCCTGTAAAGCAGTAAAATCATATCATTTGGACGTCCTATAATAAGCCTAAGTCAATTAAAAATGAATTGCAATATTTTTTTGCCTTTCATAAAATATTATGCTAAACTGTTTCTGAAAAAATTTTTAAATAAGAGGACACAGACTATGAACAAATCAAAAAAAATATTAAAAACAATCGTAATCATTCTTGTTGTATTCTGCTTACTGGTTACATTTTTGGTAGCACCAAGAATGTTTAACAAGCCGGATATGTCTGCTTTTATGGGTAAAAGCATTGCTCATCGCGGATATTTTGACAATGAAGCCGGTATCCCGGAAAACTCCCTTGCATGTTTCCAAGCTGCCATTGAAAAAGGCTTTGCAATCGAACTGGACATCCAGCTTTCTTCTGATGGTGTTGCTTTTGTTTTCCATGATGCTGATTTGGAAAGAATGTGTGGCGTTCAGGGTAAAATCTGGGAATACACAGCAGCAGAATTAAAAGAAATGAGACTTTTAGACACTGAAGAAACCATACCTACTTTTGAAGAAACATTAAACCTCATTAACGGTCAGGTTCCACTTCTTGTAGAATACAAAATGGATAAACCAGATACTGCTGTATGTGCTGCCGGACAGGCTTTACTTGACAAATACAATGGTGCATATGCCATCCAGTGTTTCGACCCAAGAGCACTTTTATGGTACAAGAAAAATGCCCCACAGGTTGCCCGCGGTCAGTTGGCAGAAAAATTCTGGGAAAAAGAAGAATATAACGGTAAACCATTGTACTTTGTACTTACATACATGTTAACCAACGTAGCAACACGTCCTGATTTTATTAGCTATAAGGCAATCCACAAAGATAACTTATCCTTGAATATCTGCCGTCTTTTAGGTGCTAAAACAGCTTGTTATACACTGAAAAATGCAGATGAACTTGCTTATGTAAATGGCGATTTTGATATGTACATCTTTGATAGTTTTGATATTTCCCAATACAGATAACGGAGAGATGTAACTATGTACATGGACTTGATAAAAGAGATTACCAATCTGGAGACATTGACTAATTCCCTAAAAAATATAGTTGAAAACTTTTCTGTAAATTCTGTTATCATGATTATAATGATGATTTTCTGTATTATTGGCGGAATCGACAAAATCCGCGGAAATAAATACGGTTATGGAGAAAAGTTTGAAGAAGCCTTTGCCACCATGAAATCTCTGGCTTTGATTATGATAGGAATTATTACACTGGTTCCCATTCTTCAGCTTATTCTGGAACCTATGATTACACCAATTTATGAATTTTTTGGTGCTTCTCCTGCTATGTTCGCAGGCACGATTCTTCCGGTAGATTCCGGCGCTTATCCCCTTGCCATGCAGCTGGCAGGAAATAATCCGGCAATCGGTAATTTTTCCGGCGTAATCTTAGGAAGCACCTTTGGATGTATTTTTATCGGTATGATTCCTATTTCTCTTGGAATTTTGGATGAATCAGATTATGAAACTTTTGCCGCAGCAGTTTTAGTAGCAATCATTACCATTCCTCTGGGATGTATTGCCGGTGGTTTGGCAATGAATCTTACCCCTTATAAAATTTCTATGACGACCATTCTGGTTAACCTGATTCCCGTAATCATTGTAGCCATACTTGTTGCCATAGGATTAATACTAAAACCCAAACAACTGATGAATGCTTTTTGCATCTTAGGAAAATTTATAAATGCGATTTTAATTATTGCGATTATCATCGCTGCAGTTCAATCTGTAACCGGACTTCGTCTCCCCTTATTTTACTTAATGGTAGAGCCTACCGTAGAAAACGGTACTTCTCCTCTGACAGATTCTTTATTAATTGTTGGAAATATTGCATTAATTCTTTCCGGAGCCTTTCCTATGGTACTTTGGATTACCAGAACCTTCCAAAGACCAATTCAGAAAATGGCTGAAAAAATGGGAATGGATTCAGCCGGAGGTGCTGCACTGGTAGCTACACTGGCAAGTTATTTCCCGGCACTGGATTTAATAAAAGATATGAATCAGAAGAGTCGCCTGTTAGTACTGACATTTTCTATTTCTGCCACCTTTGTACTGGGGGACCATCTGGGCTTTGTCGCAGGTGTAGTTCCGGAAATGATTTTTCCCATGATAGTTTCCAAAATGACCGCCGGTATTACCGCACTTTTATTAGCTAATATACTGGCTCCCAGACTTCTCAAAAAATAAAATAAGCAATAAGTTATTACAATTATAAAAAGGGAGACGGACAAGTCCGCCTCCCATATCTTTTACTACTTTTTATTAATTTTATTTAACTGTTTATTCAGCTTCAACAACTCTTCTTTTGTGAAAAATACATTTCTCATGCCAAGCATACTTGTGAAACGAAGTACCGTCAGACCGGAAATCAGATTCATAGTTCCGCTATCCAAGTTCGAAGCTGCATTTTTCTTCTTCTTTGGTTTTGCATCCTTTTTAACTTTGGTATCCTTCGGTTTCTTTTCTCCTTCTCCCATTTTCTTAGCAAGAATAAGAATAAGTTTCGCAAACCAAATCTTCCCTTTCAGAGTCTTCATAACATCCCCTAAAGTATCATTTAAGGAACATTTTCCTTCTACTTCAACGATATCAAACCAGTTAAGAACAGCTCCTGCTTCTCTTAAGATGTAATCTTCATTCATCTTATCTACTTTGCGGATAGTACTTTCGTCACGGCACTCACCGGCAACTGCAACTAAAGTTGTTTCTCCCACATTTGGCACTTCAAAACGGAAGAAATGATCTTCTGCTGTTTTTTTGCCAATACTTTCGCCATTTACAAATAATTCTACTTCCGGCTGATTGGAGTAAACCGTTACTTTGGTCACATCTTCCACACGGTCAATATAACGTTTGCTGCAAAGATGTACAAATGGTTCATCCGATAACCATGCTTTGTAAGCATAGAAAGAGTCTTTTTTATACTTTCTGTCCATGGTCATAAGACCTTTATGATTCTGTCCGTTTTCTCCACCTTCCGCTCTGGCATCTGCACCAAAATCATACATGTTCCATACATGGGTTGCCCAAATATATTTTCTGGTAAAGAGCTGTTTAATTAACTCTTCATGATAATAAGCCTGGTATTCTTCCGTGTAGTCACCCTGCCTCGGATTGGATGTATGCCAGTTTAAAGCTTCACATCCGTATTCACTAACACCTATTGGTGTGTTTGGATATTTTTTATGGAATTCATCAAACCAAGGTCCATTGTCCGCTGTACTACCACCGTACCAACCAAAATAATGGTTATAAGATACTACGTCAGGAATATGTACATATTCTTCATCCATACCACAAGTAGAAATACATGCAATAACAGTTGGACGTGTTTTATCCATATCATGAACAAAATCATTTAAGATTCTGTGCTGGCTAATCATGTCAGGGTCTTTTGCCCCATCCATAGTAATTTCATTAGAAAGTCCCCATACACAGATAGATGGATGATTGTAGTTCTGAACAATTAATTCTTTCATCTGTAATATGGTATTATCATTAGCTTCAGGCATATGTCTGGAAATGTAAGGAATCTCTGCCCAAACAACCATACCTCTTTCATCGCATAAATCATAGAAGAACTGATCATGCTGATAATGTGCCAAACGGATTGTATTAGCGCCCATTTCACAGATGAAGTCCATGTCTTCCACATGATGTTCAGGAAGCAGGGCATTTCCCATATTAAAACGATCTTGGTGACGTGATACTCCACGGAGCGGGTATTCTCTTCCGTTCAAGATAAATCCGTTTTCCGGATCAATTTTAAAACTACGGCATCCGAAACGTGCACTAACTTCATCTAAGACAGTCGTTCCTCTGTGGATTGCAACTTCACAAGTATAGAGATAAGGATCTTTTACTCCATCCCATAAATGTGCATTTTTAATTACAAAATCACAGTTTAACTCTGCACCTTCTTTTATTTCTACTACTTTACCTTCTGCATCTTTAATAGTGCATACTAAATTATCACCTGTCTGCAAATCTGTTACAAAAGTTTCCACAGATACTTTCGCATCAGCTCCCTCCATAATAGGAGTCACTTTCAGACCTTTTCCGCCAAAATAATCCAAGTCGAAATGTGTCTTATTAACCGCAAGTACATTTACATCTCTGTAAAGACCACCATAGAATGTAAAGTCTGCTGTCTGTGGATATACTAATTCTGTAGGTGCATTATCTACTACAATAGCAACCGTATTATCTTCTTCCAAAAGTTCTGTAATATTCACTCTCCAGGTAGAATAGCCATTGTCATGGTGTGCTAATTTTTTCCCATTTACATACACATCCGCAGAATTATTGGCACCATTGATTTCCAAATAGTAAAGCTCACCTTCCGGCAACTCACTCTTTTTCAACTTCTTTACATAACAGCAAGAACCACGGAAATAGTCATTACCACCATCCTGTCCATCCAATGCATTCCATGTATGAGGTATATTCACACTCTCTGCATTTTCTGATACTTCAGAAGGAATTTCTGCAGTATCTTTATAAAACATCCAATTTTCATTAATGTTAAGAATTTTTCTCATTACGCAATACCTTTTCTGCTTTTTAATGTATCTGTATTTTCTAATACTTTCTTTTTATTTAAAGGATATACAAATAATAATGTTGCTCCTACAATAAGATAAAGAATTGCAGGTACTGCTGTTGCAATCGCATAAATTCCGCTTAATACTTCAGGTGCCTGTCCCGTTACAGAACCTTCTGCATAACCAATCCACGCCAGAGACCATCCTCCAAGAGCACTTGCGATAGCTTGCCCTAATTTACGTGCAAATGAACATACCGCATAGATAGTTCCGTCTTCACGCACACCTGTACGTACTTCCTGATCATCAATAACGTCACTGATAAATGCCCAGATAATTAAGTTAAATAAACCAAATCCCAGTAATCCAATGATGTTAACTGCTACATATAACCACATATTGCTTGTTTTGGCAAAGAATAAGAATAAGAACGATGCTGCACCGGAAACTGCCGCAAAAATACCTAATTCTTTTTTACCGAATTTACGGGATAACGGTACTGCCAATGGTGCAAGCACTAATGCAGGTGCAATTCCTGCTGCATTCATAACAGTAAGACCCATAGTATTTGCAAAATAATCTTTGAAAATATAGTTATTAATTGTCTGGTTTAACATCTGCGCTCCTAAGAAACAAATGTAAACGATAGATAGACCAATCAATGCCTTGTTAGATGCAAGAGCTTTTAAGGTATCTTTAAAAGATACACCCTGTGCATTTTCTGTTACTCCCATACGTTCTGTACACATGAAGTAGCATGCAACATAACAAATTACTGCTAAGATAGACATTACAAGCGCAATAACAGGGAACATTTCTGCATTGGCAATTTTGGTACCATCATCTAATGTTTTATAAAGGAATGTCGGCATAACAACACCAACAATAACCTGTGGAATTAAAGAACCCACTCCACGGAATGTAGAAAGAGAGGCTCTGTCATCAGCTTCCGTACTCATTACAGATGCCATGGAACCATAAGGAATGTTGATAGCTGTGTAACAAATACTTCCCCACAATAAATATGTAACAAACATATAAACAACTCTAAGTGTCATCGGTGCATCCATAATAAATGTCTGATACATTAAGAAAGATGCTAATGCTACCGGACCACACGCACGTAATAACCATGGTTTGAATTTACCATTTTTAGTTGCCTTTGTTTTGTCTGCGATACGTCCCATTGCTGTATCTGTAAACGCATCTACAATTCTGGCTAAAAGGAACATAGTTCCTACTAAACCTGCATTGATTCCTAATACGTCTGTATAAAATACAGTTAAAAATAAACTTGCAAAAATAAAGGTAAAGTCATTGGCAATATTTCCAAGCATATACCCTACTTTGTCTCTCCATCCAAACGGACGAACAACTTTTTGATTACTCATAATTTTTCTTCCCTTTCATTATAAAATTTTCGCTACTCTTATGCTAATTCACTCTTTGTCTTTTCTATAATAATTATTTTTCCTCTTTTTGTAATATTTTTAGATTTTATTGATTTTTTGTAATTTTTCTACAATAATATATAAAAATAGCACTACAACATGTAGGGGAATTATTATGAACTATCAAGCAGAACTGACATTTTTAAAGAATATTTTAGAAAATATGCATCTTCATGTTTCTATATTAAAAGAACCTTATGAAAATGCAGAGATTCACGACTTGGGAATTAGGAAAATTGTACATCCGGATATTAATTATATAAATTATATCAAAAAATTCTGTGATTTTTGCAAACCGAATACTATCTATAAAGCTTACGATGAATTTGCTTTTAACTACTTAGTTTTAAAACTTCCCTTTGAAACTAATTCCTGCCTTCTGGTTGGACCATACCTTTTAACATCCTTGGATGAAAATCTTTTGCTGAATATTGCTCAAGACTTAAACATTTCACCGGAACACTATCCCTATTTCCGTGAATGTTACAATAATGTGCCCATAGTTACCGATTCTTCATCCCTTTTTACCTTAATCAATACTTTTGCATCTACCATTTAGGGAACTATGGATGCTTTTTCCATAATAGAATTATCTAACTTCGGGTCTTTTGAGGAAACTTCTCACACAGAATATGATTATGACCCCAAAAATCTGTTTACCTCTATGGATTATGTAGAAAAGAAATATCAGGCAGAATCAGAGCTTTTACAAATTGTTTCCCATGGACAATTACATAAAATTGAAATGTATATTAATCTGATTCAAATACCAACTACAGAAAACCGACTTGCAGATCAGGTGCGAAATGCTAAAAATTATGCAATAATTATGAACACATTACTTCGCAAAGCGGCTGAAAACGGTGCTGTTCATCCTATCCATATCGACCGTATTTCTTCTGAGTATGCACGGAAAATTGAGTTACAGACTTCTGAAAAAAATATCACCACATTACTTCGGGAGATGACAAGGAAATATACCTTGCTTGTAAAAAATCATTCCCTTCAGGGATACTCTAATCTAATACGAAAGATTCTGGTTCATATTGATACCGATTTGTCGGCAGACTTAACACTAAGTACACAAGCTAAACTTTTGGATGTAAATCCAAGCTATTTGTCAACTGTTTTCAAAAAGGAAACGGGACAGACACTTACCGAATATGTAACTGCCAAACGTATTGAGCATGCTATATTCTTACTGAATTCCACCAATATGCAGATTCAGACCATTGCACAATACTGTGGAATTCCGGATGTCTGTTATTTTACAAAGACCTTCAAAAAAATTGTTGGAAAATCTCCTACGGAATATAAAAATCATATTATGAAATAATTTTTCATATCAAAACACATAAATACCAAATAGGCGGTCGCTACATGAAATCATTCATCAGACGACCGCCTATTTTTCTAATCTTTATATATCTGTCTTTTTTCTATTTCCATCTTTATCAAATGTTTTTCTTAAAGCATCTTCCGTTGGTCCAATTACTCCAATCAAAGGAACTAGCTGAATCATACATATAACACCACCCCAATTTCCTATGGTGTCTACAGATTTCTCTAACAAAAAAAACATAGCAACCAGTGTGACGATTAAAGTAATCTTCCCCCATTGATACCATAATTTTCCGCAATATTCATGGGCAAACTTCCAGGTATCCTGATTCTTCATAGACATGGAAGTTCTATAACCAAATACAATATTAATGCTTCCCGGTGCATTTTTCATAAAATATTTTCCACAGCCAATCATTGTAAGAGGAATAAGTAAATTCATGAACAGCATAAAAAACCAAAATCCCATAATTATACTCCCTCCATTTATTAAAAGGACTGTCACCATAACATGACAGTCCTCAAATTTACTACTTAATGATTATTTAAATCAATCCCATAATCAGAATAATCAAAATAATTACAGGAAGTACAAAAGTCATATATGGTCTCATCCACTGAGCCACTTTTAAACCTTTTCCTTCGTTTGCTTCTTTTACAAACTTATCCCATCCCCAACCATATTTGGTTACACAGAATAATACATAAACCATAGCACCTGTTGGTAATAATAAATTACTTACAACAAAGTCTTCCAAATCCAAGACTCCGGTACCCGGTCCTAATGGCTGGAAACTGCTCCAAATATTAAAGCCAAGTACACATGGTAAAGATAAGAAGAACATAGCAATTCCGTTGATCAGGCAACTTTTCTTTCTATCCCAACCAAACAATTCACTGGAACAGGAAATAATATTTTCAAATACTGCGATTACAGTAGAAAAAGCTGCAAATGTCATAAATACAAAGAACAAAGTTCCCCATACTCTTCCCATTGGAATATTGTTAAAAATATTAGGAAGTGTAATAAAAATTAAAGGTGGACCACTGTCAGGCTGTACTCCATAAGCAAAACAAGCCGGGAAAATAATGAGACCGGAAGAAATTGCTACAAAAGTATCTAATACAGCAACTCGCACAGACTCTCCCATTAATGCTCTTTCTTTTCCGATATAACTACCGAAAATTGCCATAGAACCAATACCAAGGCTCAAAGTAAAGAATGCCTGATTCATAGCCCCAACAATTACTTTACCAACGCCAATTTCCTGCATTTTCCCAAAATCAGGTTTTAAATAAAATTCCAAACCTGCTTTTCCGCCATCCATAAAAAGACTGTTAAATGCAAGCACAACCATGATTGCCATTAAAGCAACCATCATAACCTTAGTTAACTTTTCTACTCCATTTTGAAGTCCCATGGAGTTTACCGCAAAACCGATGATTACTACGATTACCATATAAATCGTTAATGTAACCGGACTTGCTAACATATTCGAAAATACATCCGCTACTCCTGCAGCATCTTTGCCCACAAAGCTTCCTCTGGCTGTTTCTACAAAATACTGAACCATCCATCCACAAACTGTGGTATAGAACATCATTAATATGTAGTTACCCGCCATAGCAAAGTAACCGTGAATATGCCATTTGCTTCCTTTTGGTGCAAGTTCGTCATATAATTTTACCGGACTTTTGCGACTTGCACGACCCATAGCAAATTCCATTGTCATTACAGGTACACCCAAAACAATCAGGAAGAAAATATATACAAGTACAAATGCTCCTCCTCCGTATTGACCGCACATATAAGGGAATTTCCACACATTACCGATACCGATGGCACATCCTGCACTTAACAGCAGGAATCCCAAACGGCTTCCCAAACGTTCTCTTTCCATAATTTTTCTCCTCTTTTTTCTTAGTAATTTCAAAAAATAATTATATTATTAATGAAATCTCTAAATTGTCGTTTTTCACTTCAAGACTTTAAACGCATAAAGTAAAAAGACACTTTTACATTATACATAAATCTTATAAAATTCACAAGTAAAAAGTGATTTTTATACTAATTCTTTCTGCCTAACTCTTTTAAACCTTCAAACAAATCCAAATCTGACTGGCATACTTTCAAATTAGTTGTTAACGTTTCTCCATTAGGTTTTGTGACCTTAATTTCAAAAATAGTATCTACTTCCACACCTCTTCCGAATGCCGCTTTGCAAAAAGAAAAGAATTTCGGATGATTCTTCTCAAACTGATTCTTTGCCGCCATCATTTTCATCATGGTGCCCATGTCCATTCCCATGTTAACTGTCTCCTTTACATTTTAAAAGTCTCTACAGCTTTACGTTCTGCTTCCAGAACTGCTGTATAACTCTTCATATATTCCTCAAATCCTGCCACATCTTCTGCCACAGGTTCCATTACTTCCCCTTTGCTGTCTGCGAATACTTTGTTGTTCAGGAAGTCTTCCAAAGTTTCATTTCCATCTTTGTTCACCATATAAGAAGCAAGAATCGCCATTCCCCAAGGACCGCCTTCTCCGGCAGTTTCCATAACTGCCACCGGTGCATCAAAAGCTGCTGCTAAAATTCCCTGTGCAACACCTTTTGTTTTAAAAAGACCACCATGACCATAAATTCTGTCTACTTTAACTTGCTCTTCTTTCAATAAAATATCCAATCCGATTTTCAAAGAAGCAAGTGAAGCATATAAATGTGTTCTCATAAAATTGGCCAAATTAAAGTTAGCGGAAGGTTTCCTTACAAACATCGGTCTTCCTTCGTTTACTCTGGCAATATGTTCTCCGGAATAGAAATTATAAGCTACTAAACCACCACAATCTTTGTCGCCTTCCAAAGCTTTTCTGTAAAGAATTCCAAATAACTCATTCTTATCTGCATTAATTCCCATACAAGAAGCAAATTCGCCAAACAGATTTACCCAGGCATTTAAATCCGTAGTACAGTTATTGCAATGAACCATAGCCACATTATCTCCTGCCGGTGTAGTTACAATATCTAACTCTTCGTGTACTTTTTCCAATGCTTTTTCCAAAACTACCATAGCAAATACAGAAGTTCCCGCAGATACATTACCGGTTCTTACACCTACGGAATTCGTTGCTACCATTCCGGTTCCTGCATCACCTTCCGGTGGACACATCGGAATACCTGCTTCCAAATCACCGCTGTCATCCAACAGTTTTGCGCCTTCTTCTGTCAGTACACCTGCGGATTCTCCTGCTACTAATACTTTGGGTAAGATTTCTTTAATGTCCCAAGGCATAGCTTTTACTTTTTCCAGATTACTGAATTTGGCAAGCATGTCTGCATCATAATCTCTTGTAGTTGCATCGATTGGGAACATTCCCGATGCTTCTCCAACACCCATAACCTTCTGTCCTGTTAATTTCCAATGTACATATCCTGCCAAAGTAGTGATATATGTAATTTCAGAAACATGTTCTTCTCCACTTAAGATTGCCTGATACAAGTGCGCAATACTCCATCTCTGAGGCACATTAAAATTAAACAATGCACTTAATTCTTTTACCGCTTCTTCCGTCATAGTGTTACGCCATGTGCGGAAAGGAACTAATAATTCCCCGTTGGCATTAAACGGAACATATCCGTGCATCATACCGGAGATACCAATAGATTGTACCTTTTTCAAAGGCACACCAAACTTGTTATAAACATCTTTCTTTAATTCCCAATAACAAGCCTGTACCCCTTTCCAAGCCTCATCTAAATCATAAGTCCAAATACCATTTACTAACTGGTTCTCCCATTCATAGGCACCTGTTGCAATAGGATTATGTGCCTCATCAATCAACACCGCTTTAATTCTGGTAGAGCCAAGTTCCAACCCCAATACCGCTTTTCCGTTTTTAATTAACTCTCTATTTGTCATTTGTAATTTCTCCCTTCTCTTTTGCATCAATTATAACATAGCCATCTTATAAATTGCCAACATATCTTCCTCTACCAATACTTTTGCAGAACCTTTTTTTCCACCGGATGCAATACTGCATTTATGAGCCATCAATTCCATCTCCTCTTCCGTTGGCTGAATTCCAAGCTCTGTCATGGTAGTCGGCATATGAATCTTACGGAAGAAATCTTCTGTCGCTTCAATTCCTTTCAACGCAATTTCTTCTTTACTTCCTTCATCCCTTACACCCATAACTTGGGTGGCAAAGCGATAAAAACGATGTAAACAATCTCTGTAAACATATCTTGCCCAGCTTCCCCAAAGAGCTGCCAAACCTGCACCATGAGCCACATCATATAATCCGCCAAGTTCATGCTCTAATCCATGGGTTGCAAAATCCACACCGGATGCCCCACAGCCTGTCAATCCATTATGTGATAAACTTCCTGCCCACATAATTTCCGCTCTTGCTTCATAATTATCCGGTTCTTTTTCCAAAATTAAAGAATACTTGATTACAGTCCGCATCAATGCCTCTGCTATGGTATCTGTCATTTCCATGGTATCTCCGGAAACAAAATATCTTTCCATGGTATGCATTAAAATATCCGTACATCCGCAGGCTGTTTGATAATCCGGTAAAGTCATGGTAAGCTCCGGATTCATAATGGCAAATACCGGTCTTCCGTAATCACTGCTATAACCACGTTTAATCCATCCCTCTTCTTTGGTAATTGCAGAAGAATTACTCATTTCGCTTCCTGTTGCCGCCATAGTTAATACTACACCTATAGGCACACAACCTGTGGCTTGTTTTTTTCTATCATAGAAATCCCAGACATCACCTTCGTTATAAACACCATATCCAATAGCTTTGGCAGAATCCAAGGCACTACCACCACCTACTGCGAGAATAAAATCCACACCTTCTTTTTTCGCCAATTCAATTCCTTCATACACCAAAGAAAGTCTTGGATTAGGCACTGCTCCGCCTAATTCAACCCATGGAATATTCTCAGAATCCAAAGCATTTTTCACCTTATCCAACAATCCACTGCGTACTACACTTCCCATACCATAGTGAATTAAAACTTTTTTACAATTCTGCTCCTTTACCAGACTCCCTACCTGCTCTTCTGTTCCTTTTCCAAATAAAACCTTTGTTGGTGTAAAATATTTGAAATTATACATAATTCTTATTTCCCTCTATTCCTTTTTCCGATTTATAAACTAAAAATCCGTTCTTTTTTTGTACTTTATCTTTTTTAATTACATGGGTGTTCCTACTTCTATCAAATTTCCATCCGGATCATAAAAACGTACTACCCTTTGTCCCCAGAAATGCTCCATCATAGGATTTACATATTCAATAGGTTCCGGATAAGCTTCTAGTTTCTTCACAAAACCATCTATATCCCTTTCTTCAAAATAAAGCTCCGTTGCATGATTCTTCCAAAGGATATCCTTTTGTACAAAACCCTTCCAAATCTTGGCATCCTGCAGTACAAGACCTTCTGTTAAAATCACATTCCCATCCTGATCTAATACCACACTTAATCCGAATAATTCTTTATAAAATTTCTTAGATTTTTCAATGTCATTTACTACTATCAGAACATTCCTTAATCTCATAATGTACCTCTGAAATTCTGTTAATTTTATACCTTTATATAATACCATATCCACTTTTTTTACGAAAGTGAATTTGCCCACAAAAAAACGAAACCATAATTGGTTTCGTTCTCTCTTATTTTATATGTTCCGGATAATCGACACCTTCCGGAAGAGGATCCCATGTATTAAGACCTAAATCTTGTTTGAATTTTGCTTGTTCTAATGTGAGTTTGGGGAAATCTTCTTCCAAATATTCTAAAAGTTCGTCAACCCCTTCTCTCGTTGTATTATTAATCATAAAAATCCGTTCACATCCGGTATTTATCATCCATTGTTTTACCATTTCAATGTTAGCATAAGGTGAATCAATTTTGGTAATAACACCGATAAGCGGCCTTAATATAAATGAACGCAAGCTTGCACTGAATAAATTGAATGGCTCGTCTGCCGCCTGCACAATAGCAACCACATCTGCTTCGAACGAAAAACATGCAAGACCAACACTAAAACGTTTGGATTCTGCATACTCCCCCGGTGAATCGATGGTATTGTCATCAGTAGTAGTGTATTGAGTTTTTACATAATGAAGTTCTTCACCTTTCAAAGCTTGTGTCAGAGAAGTCTTTCCGGCTTCACTTCTTCCCATTAAAAATAGTTTTTTCATTTTACACCTTATTTACGTTTTACTAGCTTTTATGGATTTCACATGTGCCGAAGCCAATTTCGCCGAAATATTTTACTACGGATTCTACCGCAGTCTGTACTTCTGTTAAATTCCCTGATACGATTAGTGAACCACAAAAACGATCCATAAAACAAATCTGTACATCAGCACTTTTTACAGCAACATCAGCTGCAACGACAACTGCTTCCCATGGCGTAAAGCGGATAAGCCCAATCGCTTCACCTGTATGGTCTTCACCCTCATGTACTCCGATATGTAGTGCAAGGTTATGATATATGCGTTCCTCTGACGGATTCAACACATGTGCTAAACAAACTTCTTTGGCAGGAACACGCAAACGGGTCATACGTAAACGCTTTCCTTTGAGATTTTCAAAATCATCTTGGAAGATTTTTTCTAAAAGCTGCTCTTTTGTTATACGAGACATATATGCACTTCCTATCTTCTTGTTACATTACAAGTTACGTAACCTAATGTATCATGGAAATATTCTACTATCTCATTCATTGCTGACATAACATCTGAAATTACACCTGTAATAATCAATGTACCCGTGAATCGATCTGCAAATCCTAAATAAACATTCCCACTTTTTACTGCTATATCAGATGCGATAACTGCAGACTCCGGTGGTGTCATATTCATAATGCCAATCGCAGAAGAACGGTAATCTACATGTGGGTCTAAACCGAGTTTTTGGTATATGATTGGGTCCGGACTTCCCATTACATGTGCGAATGTAATTTCCTTCCCAGCCACTGTTTCCTGTACAATTCTGATTTGTTCTG
>JAFXGP010000121.1 GCA_017521195.1 Lachnospiraceae bacterium | reverse complement strand
TTACACAAAAGAAACTGCCAGAGATTATTTGAATTGGAATTATTATTTTGGAATCGGTGGCGTAATTACTTTTCAGAATGCAAAGAAATTAAAAGAGGCTGTGGAATATATTCCGATTGAAAATATTGTGTTGGAAACAGACAGTCCTTATCTGGCACCGATACCTTTTCGCGGAAAGAGAAATTCTTCCCTAAATCTTCCTTTGATTGCTCAGGGAATCGCAGATATTAAGAAGATGGATGTGGAGAAAGTAATGGAGATTACATCTCAGAATGCAAAAAAATTGTATAGATTATAAAGGAGTATTATGGCAACATTAGGAAATCCTGGCAATACCATAGAAGTATTGCAGAAATATAATTTCAATTTTCAGAAAAAATTTGGACAGAACTTTCTTATTGATACTCATGTATTGGATAAGATTATCCGTGAATCCGGTGTAACAAAGGACGATTGCGTGATTGAAATCGGACCGGGAATCGGAACTATGACTCAATATCTTTGTGAAAATGCGAGAGAAGTAGTAGCTATTGAAATTGATAAAAACCTGATTCCAATTTTACAGGATACTTTATCTGCTTATGATAACGTTACCGTAATTAATGAAGATGTTTTAAAAGTAGATATTAAGAAGTTAGCTGAAGAAAAAAATGGTGGCAGACCGGTTAAAGTAGTAGCGAATCTTCCTTATTATATTACCACACCTATTATCATGGGATTGTTTGAAAGTCATGTACCTATTGACAGTATTACCATTATGGTGCAAAAAGAAGTGGCAGACAGAATGCAGGAAGGACCGGGAAGCAAAGAATATGGTGCATTGTCTCTTGCTGTACAATATTATGCCAAACCAGAGATTGTAGCCATCGTTCCACCAAACTGTTTTATGCCACGTCCAAATGTAGGAAGTGCAGTAATTCGACTTACCTGCCATGAAGAACCACCGGTAAAAGTAAAAGATGAAAGCTTTATGTTTAATATTATCAGAGCATCTTTTAACCAGAGACGTAAAACATTAGTGAATGGTCTTGGTAATGCAGCATTTTTACCGGTAACAAAAGAGCAGGTAGCAGAAGCATTGGAAAAGATGAATTTATCGCCTACTATCCGTGGGGAAGCTTTGTCTTTGGAACAATTTGCAGAACTTTCTAATATATTGAAATAGATTTGTAATTTTTTATTGCGTTATCCTCGAAAATAGAATAGAATATAGAAAACTATTACAAGTAGAAATGAAAACTACATCGAGGAGATAAGTAAATGGTACAAATTATTACAGACAGCTCAACATTATATACTCCGGACGAAGCAAAAGCTTTAGGTTTTGAATCAGTTCCGTTATGTGTTAATATTGGTGATTTTGAAGGACGAGACCTTTTAATTGATATGGATGATTATTATGACAGAATCAGAAAAGGTGGAATTCCTAAGTCTTCCCAGCCACCTATCGGTGATGTTGTTGATGTGTATGAAAAATATGAGGGACATGAAATTATTAATATTTCAATGGCAGACGGACTTTCCGGAACTTATCAGAGTGCCTGCAGTGCAAAAGAGATGTTGGAAGATGGTAGTAAAGTAACAGTTATTAATAGTAAAACTTTATGCGGTCCTCATCGTTATATGGTTGAAAAAGCACAGAAAATGAAAGAAGCAGGACATTCTGCAAAAGAGATCATAGAATGGCTGGAAAATATTAAGGAAAAGTCAGAATCCTTCTTAATTCCACAGGATTTTGATTTTTTAAGAAGAGGCGGTCGTCTGACTCCTGTAGCAGCAGCATTAGGATCTGTTTTAAAATTAAAACCAATTATGACTTTAACTGAAGATTGTAAAAGATTAGATAAATTTGCGGTTAAGAGAACTATGAAGTCCGCAGTAGATACAGTTATCAGTCACTTGAAAACAAGAAATCTGGATAGCCGTCATATTCTTTATATTTCTCATGCAGATGCTTTGGATGATGCAAAGAAAATTATGGCACAAATGAAAGAAACATTTGCTCAATTAGAAGTAAAGATTCTTGAGTTAAGTCCTGTATTTGTGGCACAGGGTGGACCAAAATGTGTTGCTATTCAGTATATTGAGAGATAAATAAGTACATATTTAATAAAACAACAGCGTGTATTGTTAAAACTAATAACAAGTACACGCTGTTGTTTTGATATAAATTTATAGAAAAATTAAAGTAATTCCAAAGTTATATAGTTCTTATTAAATATGAACTTTGCAAACAGCTTTTTTCAAAATTACATCTTCTGTAACGGCAATGTTTGGTTTGTGTGGTTCGTTAGGCATACAAATGATAAAATTTTCAGGTCCGATAATACATCCTGCTAAATCTTCAGCAGTTGCTTTGGCAACGTCTTTTGTTTCATTATATTCACCCGGGTTCATTCTTGTACAGTCACCGGTATCGATTCTTTCAACACCGATTAAATCCATCTGAATATCCATGTAATTTTTATGAATTTCATAAGCTCTTTCTTCTACAGGCTGCGCTTTTGCATCCATCACATTAATATAAACATTATCACCATCCACTACAGTTTTTCCCATCGGAAGTTCGTTTAAATCATGGGATAAAATAAAATCGATAGCAGTATCAAGATTTTTATTCATACCTTTGTATAAACCCATATTAATTAATTTGTCGTAAATCATGATCGTAATCCTCCCAAAATCATGTATATATTTTTTTGCAAAGTTATTATAACATGTGTCATTGATTGGGAAAAAGGCGATTTTTTAGGTTCTTTAGTAAAAAATATAGTATAGATATTTTTAGGAATATGAAAATGGATTCCTGTAGTTACAAATATAGTAAAATGTGTTACTATGATTAAATCGTAAGAATAAGGAGTGTCTGGATTATGCATGATAGATTAACTGCATCTGATATAAAAAAAATGGAAGATGAAATTGAATATAGAAAATTGGAATTAAGAAAAGAATTAATACAGGATGTAAAAGATGCCAGAGCGCAAGGTGATTTAAGCGAAAATTTTGAGTATTATGCAGCTAAAAGAGAAAAAAATAAAAATGAAAGCCGAATCCGTTTTTTGGAAAGAATGATTAAAACAGCTCAGGTTATTGATGACAGCTCCAAAGATGATGAAGTTGGAATGAACGACAGAGTAGAGGTTTACATTGAAGAAGAAGATTTAGTTGAAAGTTATCGGATTGTAACTACTGTAAGAGCTAATTCCTTAAAAAAGCTTATCAGTATTGAATCTCCTTTGGGAAAAGCACTGATGAAAAAGCATGTGGGAGATAGGGTTGAAGTACAGGTAAATCCTTCTTATAGCTATTATGTAGTCATTAAAAATATTGAAAAGATTGATGATGATTCGGAAGATAGAATCAGAAGTTATTAATGAAAAAGGAAGTGTTTTGACTATCAGATATCAATACACTTCCTTAATTCATATTCGAGTCAAAATCAAAACCACATAGTAGGTTTAATCTTCTGCAGTAATCTTTTCACCGTTCATAAAACGGATAACTTTTCTGTCACAGTCTAAAATGTGTACTTTTAACCACTCTTTTAAGTATTCCATCAAGTCATAGATCATTTTGTCTTGCGTTCTTAAAGAAATTTTTTCAGCATCAATTTCGAAGGAATTAACCTTTTCAATAAATTCATTATGAGCTTTGATGTGTAACTGTAATCTTGGATAATCCAAGGATTCCATTAACGCAATTTCTTCTCCGAAATGCATTTTAATATAATCTCTTAATCCCTGTAAGATTTCAATTAATTCTTCATCTTTATAAAGAAGGTTTTCATCTTCCAGTAAGGCCTGTACATCTTCCATTAACTGAAATAAATGTTGATGCTGTGTGTCCATTAATTCGAGACCTAAGAGATAGTCAGGATTCATTTTGTACATGTTTGTAACCTCCCAAAGTGTTTTATAATTTTTTTAGAAAATTTTAATTGAATTATATTATACAAGAAAGTAAGATTAAAATACAGACCTAAAGGAGGAAAATCATGGAAGAAGGTAAAAAAACAGTTAATTTTGAGGAAAAGATTCCTCATTACTCACCTAACGGAGTAGGGGATAAATTAAAAAAAGTAATGATAGCCTTTGTAGTAATTATAGCAGCAGCAGTGGTGGCTATGAATTCTACTTATCAAATTAGAGAACAGGAACAGGTTGTACTTACCACTTTGGGTAAAGCTCAGGCAGTAACGGAACCGGGACTTCATTTTAAGATTCCGTTTATTCAACAGATTCAGAAGGTAAACACAACTATTCAGGGATTGTCTATAGGATATGATGAGACAACCAATGAAACCATAACCTCAGAAGCGGTTATGATTACTAACGATTATAATTTTATTGATGTGGATTTCTTTATAGAATATAAAGTTTCAGATCCGGTAAAAGCAGTATATGCTTCTTCCGAACCGATAAAAATTCTGAAGAATCTGGCACAAAGCAGTATTCGTAATGTAATCGGAAGTTATGATGTAGACAGTGTATTAACTACCGGTAAAAATGAAATCCAATCTTCTATCAGAGAAGTATTAAGTAAGCAGTTGGAAAAGCATGATATCGGATTAACACTTGTAAATGTTACTATTCAGGATTCAGAACCACCAACAGCAGAAATTATGGAAGCATTTAAAAATGTAGAAACTGCGAAGCAGGGAAAAGAAACTGCTATTAATAATGCTAATAAGTATAAAAATGAAAAACTTCCTACGGCAGAAGCAGAGGCAGATAAAATCATTAAAGAGGCAGAAGCATATAAACAGGAACGTATTAATGAAGCTACCGGACAGGTAGCAAGATTTAATGCTATGTATGAAGAATATATTAAAAATCCGACAGTAACAAAGCAGAGAATGTTTTATGAGGCCATGGAAGAAGTACTTCCTGATTTAGAATTGATTATCGATTCTTCTAACGGAGTACAGAAAGTTCTTCCTTTGGATTCTTTTTTTGGTACCGATGAGACTACAACAAATAAGGAGGAAAACTAAATGAAAAAAGTATTTGGTAAGGCCTTTGCCGTTATTATCCTTGTAATTGCCGTTTTTCTTGGACTTTCCTCTCTGGTAATCACAAAAGAAAATGAATATAAAGTAATTCGTCAGTTTGGTAAGATTGACCATGTACAGACAGAAGCAGGAATCAGTTTTAAAATTCCGTTTCTTCAGACAGAAAGTTCATTGCCGAAACAAATCTTAGTATATGATTTGGCACCATCGGATGTTATTACAAAAGATAAGAAGACTATGATTACAGATAGTTATGTGTTATGGCAGATTACAGATCCTATTAAATTTGCCCAAACATTGAATAGTTCTATCGGAAATGCAGAAGGTCGTATTGATACCGTAGTATATAATTCTATCAAAAATATTATAGGTTCCTGGCCACAGGAAGAAGTTATTTCCGGAAGAGACGGTGAATTATCTGCGGCTATCATGAATAACGTAGGGGATAAATTCAAACAGTATGGATTGGAAGTTCTTGCAGTTGAAACAAAACAGTTGGATTTACCAAATGATAATAAAGAAGCTGTATATGAACGTATGATTTCTGAAAGAGGAAATATTGCAGCGACTTACACAGCAGAAGGTGCAGCAGAAGCACAGAAGATTCGTAATACCACGGATAAAGAAGTAAGTATTATTTTGTCTGAAGCAAATAAACAGGCAGAAGTATTAAAGGCAGAGGGGGAAGCAGAATATATGAGAATTCTTTCCGATGCATATAGAGACAGCAGTCGTACTGATTTTTATAGTTTTGTAAGAAGTCTGGATGCTTTGAAAGAATCTGTAAAGGGTGATAATAAAACAGTAATCTTAGATAAAGATTCACCAATTGCCCAGATTTTTTACGGTGGAAACTAAATTCAAAATAGACTAAAAGGCTAAAGATATGATTCAACAATTAGAAAATTTCTTACAGGATGAAAAAATACTTCAGTGGACAATTATCATTTTGGGTATATTTTTTCTCTTGTTTTTAATTATCATAATAAAATATTTTGTTAGTAAACATCGCAGAATTGATCCGGAACACTTTGATACTTTGGAAGGACATGAATTTGAACATTATTGTGCCGGATTACTTCAAAAGAAAGGATTTATTGATGTAGAAGTAACGAAAGGAAGCGGAGATTATGGTGTAGATATTCTGGCAGAGAAAGATGGTGTTACCTATGCAATCCAGTGTAAGTGCTATACTGCCCCTATTGGGGTAAAAGCCATTCAGGAAGCTTATGCCGGAAGAGACTATTATGACCGTATGGTAGGAGCAGTACTCACCAACCAGTATTTTACAACCCCTGCAGTAGAGGCGGCGAAAAAGTTAAAAATTCTTCTTTGGGACAGAGGTTATCTGGAATCTATGTTAGAGGAAGAAGAATAAATAAAAAAGTAAGTTATATTTAGGATGACAAAAAAGCAATAGTTTTATTTGTCATCCTTTTTTAGCTCTAACCTTTTTTGCAGATTCTCAAAATCTGAGGGGCCGGCATTAAGAAGCAATTCATGAAATTGCTTATCTGTGAAGTCAGAACCCATATAAGTCTTTGTTTTTTCTTTTAAATCTATAAGTGAGAGATAACCAAAATAATATTTTAAGTAATTTCCCGGTTCTTCTAAAATATAGCGGTAGATGTCGGTAATTGTTTTTTCATCCGTAATGCCGTATTGGTTTAAAATGTCACTTGCAATTTGAAAAGAATCATCATAGTAGTGGAGCTGAATATCTAAAATGGATAACATGGCTAATTGTAATTTTCTGTCTGTAACAAGAAATTCATGCCATAAGGAATAAAAATCCTGTTCTTCTTTGGGGTAGAGTCTTGTTGCATAATCAAACGCCATAAATTCACAGTAAATGGCCCAGCCTTCCACATAACCTTCATAATTCATAATATGACGAATGAAAGGAACATCGTTTTCTTTGCTGTATAATTGATAATAAACAGTTTGATATAGGTGTCCCGGATACCCCTCGTGAGCAAGAGTGGTAAAAAGTTCCAATCCCTCAGGGGTAGAACTGTTGTTGATGTAGATAGTATTCTGCCAGATATCATCTATGGGAGGCAGTAGGTAAAAGGCAGGACTGGTGTATTCTTCCATACAACTGCTGACAGATTTAATGGTGGTTTGTATTGGTCTGTCAGAAAAAGAGGAAAGAGAAGGAAAATCTGTACTTATAAAATATTGTAACGTTTTTAGCATTGTATTCTTATTTTTTATTGGAAAGGGTTTTTCAATATAGGTTTCGTAATCAGGATAGGATTGAATTTTTTGATGAAGTAATTGGAATTGCCGAAGGTTTTTTTCATAATCTTTCGTTAGGATTTCTAACATTTCAGAAACAGAAAGCGAGCTTCCGGTTAGTTTATTTGCCAGCCATTGATAGTATTCTTTTCCACTTTCTTTGTTATAAAGCCCTTCCGGAGATTGTTTTTTTGGTATGGAAAGTAAAGAATTTTTAAGATTTTGGTAAGCGGGATAAACTATTTTTTTCAGAATTGTATTGTTGACTTCTATGTAATGCAAAGCCTGTTTTTGGGAAATAACATCTTTTGCCACTAAAAGAGCCAATCGTTCACGAAATGTTATTTGTAAAAAATGGGAGTTTTGTTCTATTTCTTCCATGGTAATAATGGCTTCACATTGTTCCAGGGTCTCCTGCAAAGATTCAGAAGCAAGGCAGTGCCCGTTTTGTGCTCTTTCTTCTTGAAAAGAGAGATAAGAAGAGAAATAATTTGGTGTATCTTTTAATAATGTCAGATAATCCGTAATATCTTTTTTTGTTCGAAAGGTATATTCTGCCATTAATATGGGATAGTTTACAATAATCCCTGAAGATGGGGAAAAGCATTCTTCAAAATAAGTAAAAGGAAAACCTTTTATTTGTGTAGAAAAATAGTCCTGTAATAATGTATGGCAATATTTTTCTTCTTCGGAAAGGATGGAAGTATTCATAGCAGATAGGTTAAAAAAGGTATTTTCCATTTTGCTTTTAGAGAGGATTAGATTATCTTTATTGTATTCGGGAAGAGTAAGCGGGTAGGTGTCTATAGAATGAAGAAAAGGATAGGCTAAGGTATAGTGAAGACTTAAAGTGTCCATAGTAATATCTTCATAAAATAATTGGTCAGTTATGTCACGGAAAGAAGGTTCCGGTTTCAGAAAAAATATAGAGAGTAAGAAAATACTTAAGAATAACGGGAGTAAAATAGAGAACAAAAAACCTTTAGATTTTACAAATTTTAAATAAGGGGACATAATTCAGACTTTCAAAAAATTTATATATTTTATGTGGTAAAAACAAAAAAGATGAATATTTTTTTATTTTTATGAAGAGGATGAAGGATGACATAAAACCGTTCTTTATGTTATGATATGTACAATAATCATAGATTTTATACTATAAGAGAAGGGAAGAAATTAGTATATGTTTAAAAGAAGCAATAGATCTTCAAACAGTAAATCCAGTTTGATTCTCCGTGTGGTTGCCGGATTTTATCTTGTATATTTGGCATATGAGTTATTTATGGGAAGGAATGATCCCCTGGGAGCTCCAATAGTTGTTTCCGTAGGATCGGCAATTGTTTTTCTGATTTTTGGAATCTATTTTGTAGTTACAAGCGCAAAAGATTTCTTAAAGGGAGATGCCAAAGGTGGAACTGAGGCTGTATCGGAAGAAACAGGAAGTGCAGATAATGAATAGGTTTGTACTTTAAAGAGTACAATAAAATTCATAATAGGAAAAATAAGGGAAAATGCCCAAAAAAATCTAAAAATTTGACAAAAAATTGGCATGTGAAATAATTGTATATTGTCACATTATATAGTAATCTATATATGTCGTAGATTGGGTGACGTTTCGACAAAAGTCGGGGCGTTACAAAAAGGTTGATCAGTTATTAAATTAACAACGTTATGGAGGAGAAGTTATGACCAACTTGGAATTGCAGATTATGGCCAATGAAGTTCGTAAGAACATTATTAAATCTGTTCATAGTGCAAAAGCAGGCCATCCGGGAGGATCCTTATCTGCAGCAGATATTTTTACTTATTTGTATTTTGAAGAAATGAATGTTAATCCTGAAAATCCACAGGATCCTGACAGAGACCGTTTTGTATTATCCAAAGGACATTGTGCACCGGGATTATACTCTGCATTAGCTTTGAAAGGATTTTTCCCTGTAGAAGATATGATTACATTAAGAAAACTTGGTTCTTATTTACAGGGACATCCTGATATGAAAGGTGTTCCGGGTGTAGATATGTCTACAGGTTCTCTCGGACAGGGAATTTCTGCAGCAACCGGAATGGCGCTTGCAGGCAAGATGGATAAGAAAGATTACAGAGTATATACATTACTTGGTGATGGTGAAATCGAAGAAGGTCAGGTTTGGGAAGCAGCTATGTTTGCCGGATTCCACAAGTTGGATAACCTTACAGTTATTGTAGACAACAATAATCTTCAGATTGACGGTTGTATTGAAGATGTATGTTCTCCTCATCCAATAGATAAAAAATTCGAAGCATTCAACTTCCATGTAATTCATATGGATGCACATGATTTTGATTCTATCCGTGCAGCTTTGAAAGAAGCACGCGAAACAAAAGGAATGCCAACAGCAATTATCGCTAAGAGTTTAAAAGGTAAAGGAGTTTCCTTTATGGAAGATCAGGCAGGATGGCATGGAAAAGCTCCTAATGATGAACAGTTTGAAGTAGCGATGAAAGATTTAGAAAGGATTGGTGAAACATTATGCCAGAAGTAAAGAAAATTGCAACCAGAGAAGGTTACGGAAAAGCTTTGGTAGAATGTGGAGCAAAATATCCTAACCTTGTAGTATTAGATGCTGACCTTGCAGAATCTACAAAAACTGCAATGTTCCAGCAGGCTTATCCGGATAGATTTTTTGATTGTGGTATTGCAGAAGGCAATATGGTTAGTGTGGCAGCAGGACTTGCTTCTACCGGTAAAGGAGTATTTGCCAGTTCTTTTGCAATGTTTGCAACAGGAAGAGCTTTTGAACAGATTCGTAACTCTGTTGGATATCCGGCATTAAATGTTAAAATTGGTGCATCTCATGCAGGTATTACTGTAGGAGAAGATGGTGCCAGCCATC
>JAFXGP010000120.1 GCA_017521195.1 Lachnospiraceae bacterium | reverse complement strand
GAACGTATTGAGAGTTGGTGGGCATACGATATTGCCAGAAATGAAGCTATTTCTCCCGGCTGTACAACCGGAATGTCTCAGGCGATTGCCATTGGAGAGGATGGAGAAATTGCAAATGTTCTTGCATGTGGTGGAAGTGATACCATGCGTAGTAATAAGCAAAAGAACAACAATGATGAAGATGAATATGATTGGTGGACAGAGAGAATGGCTCGCCATGCTTTGTATATGCAACTTTGGCTTGAAGGAAAATCAGATATTAATTTGAGCAGTTTATCCTTTATGGGTGGAGGCTCTTTTGGAAGTTCCGGATTTAGTAGCATGAACACTATGCTTGCGATGCAGTCCGGACAGTCGGCAGAAAGAGAAATACATAGTATGCTCCAAAATGGATTAAAAGATAAGTTGGGAGATACGATTTGCGGTATGTCGACAGATGAAGTGATACAGCAGACTTTTGCAGATATTGATAGATGCCGAGCAATTAGAAGCACTATGATGATTTGGAAAAACGATTTTTGTGAGAAAGAATAAAAAAGTCCCTCATTTTTTGTGTTTTAACTTGAATATTTCGCCCATTTTTTTGTATACTGTATAGTAGCAGGAGGGTTGGCACAATGGCAGAAATATATTTGAAGCGAAAGATTGATAACTATTTAGTTCATTGGAAGAAAGACACAGAGCGGAAACCGTTGATTGTCAAAGGCGCGAGACAGGTTGGAAAGACTGAGTCTATTAGGCGTTTTGCAGAAGAAAATTATAAAAATGTTATTTATATCAATTTTGTGGAAGAACCTAAGTACAAGATGATTGCAGAAGATGGATACAAGATAGATGATATTATACGAAATATATCCAGAATGGATCCTTTTAAGAAATTTGAACCTGGAGAAACAATATTGATCTTTGATGAGCTGCAAGAATTCCCGGAAATTGCTACAGCCTTAAAGTTTTTTAAATTGGATGGCCGTTTTGATGTGATATGTAGTGGTTCATTGCTAGGTATTCAGTATAAGCGGATTGAGAGTCACAGTGTAGGATATAAAACAGATTATAATATGATGTCCATGGATTTTGAAGAATTTTTATGGGCAAAGGGATATGAAAGAGAAACTATTGAAGATATGCTTTGGCATATGAAGACAGAGAAGCCCTTTAATGAAATTGATATGAAAGTATACAGTAGCTTGTTTTTAGATTATTGTATCTTGGGCGGTATGCCTGCAGTTGTGAGAGAATATATTTCAAAAGGAACTTTTGAAGGTACACTGGATATACAAAGGCAGTTGTTAAATGATTATCGTGAGGATATTCGTAAGTATGCAGAAGGAATGGATCAAACAAGAATTTTGAATGTATTTGAACAGATACCTATGCAGCTTGCAAAGGATAACAAGAAATTTCAAATCAGTAAAGTTGCAAGTGGAGCACGTTTTAGGGACTACCGAGGGTGTATTGAATGGCTTCGGGATGCCGGAATCGTTAATATATGTTATTGCATGAAATTTCCGGAGCTTCCATTGAAGGGAAATTATGATGAATCAAAATATAAGTTGTATTTCTTTGATACCGGCATTTTTGTTGCTATGTTAGATGAAGAAGCACAGGAGGATTTGAGAGCAAATAAAAATATGGGTGTGTATAAAGGTGCTTTGTACGAGAATATTGTTGGGGAGGCATTGAGAAAGTGTGGATATGAATTATTCTATTACAAGAAGGATGATTCCTATTTGGAAGAAGATTTTTTTGTCAGAACGAAGGATTATCTTGTGCCGGTGGAGGTAAAGGCAACAAATGGTACAGCGAAATCGCTCAGAACACTGCTTAGAAGCGATAGTTACCCAGATATTAAGTATGGTATAAAGTTTACATCCGGGAATATAGGGTATAGTGATAATATTTATACTTTTCCGTATTTCTGTGCCTTTTTGCTGAAGAATTATTTGAAAGAAGTAAGCCTTGAACGGGAAAGTAGAGGATAGCGCGTATAGGAGGAGCTTAAAATGGTTTTACAGACAGAAAGGCTACTGCTTCGTCCGTGGTGCGAAGCAGATGCAGAGAGTGTATATGAATATGCAAAAGATCCGGATATTGGACCGAGTGCAGGATGGCCTCCGCATAAAAGTGTAGAGGAAAGCTTAGATATTGTAAAAAATGTTCTTATGGGTGAGGAGAGTTATGCAATCTGTGAAAAGGAGAATGAAAAAGTAATCGGAGCGATTGCTTTGAAATTGAACGGCCATACAGATATGACGGAACGTGACGATGAGTGCGAATTGGGTTATTGGCTCGGTAAGCCATTTTGGGGAAAAGGATATGTGCCGGAGGCTGCGAGTGAAATCATCCGACATGGATTTGAAGATTTAGGTATGACGACAATCTGGTGTGGCTATTACGATGGTAACACTAAATCAAAAAGAGTACAGGAAAAGGTTGGATTTATTTATCATCATACGTGTGATGAAGTACTGGTAACACTTTTAAATGAAGTGAGAGTAGGACATACAAATTATATGACAAAGGAACAATGGATTAGAAATACATATAAAGAGTAGAAGTTAATGATAATGGCTGAAGAGACGGGAAACGCATGCGTCTAAAATTACAGAAGTGTATGGTAAGGAAACATATGAATTTAGAGAAAATTCGATAGTGGTTTCTATGCCGTTTGCTGGGGTACGATTGGATGAAAATACCCAAGATGATACCCAAGTTGATGCAGAAACAAGAATATTATCTTTTTGTGTCTTGCTATTACGACCAAGCGAATAGCCAAGACTGAAACAGGTTAAACATAAACTGATAACAGTAATCAAGCTTTCGATGGTTAACATAAGCAAATCAATGCTAGATACATTAGGATAAGAGAAAACTTGAAATATCGGCATTTTATAAATTTACTTTTCTTTTCCTTCATGTTATAGTAGTTAACGGTAGTTTAAAAAAAATAATGCTTTAAGGGCAAAGGAGATAGAAGAATGAAATTAGGTATCGTTGGCTTGCCAAACGTTGGAAAAAGTACATTATTTAATTCATTAACAAAAGCAGGTGCAGAATCTGCTAACTATCCGTTCTGTACTATTGACCCTAATGTGGGAATTGTTACCGTACCGGATCATAGATTAAAATTATTGGGAGATATGTATCAGTCTAAAAAAGTTACTCCTGCGGTAATCGAATTCGTAGATATTGCAGGTTTGGTAAAAGGAGCTTCCAAAGGAGAAGGCCTTGGGAACCAGTTCTTAAGCAATATCCGTGAAGTTGATGCCATTGTACATGTAGTAAGATGTTTTGAAGACAGTAATATTATTCATGTAGATGGTAATATCAATCCATTAAGAGATATTGAAACTATTAATCTGGAACTTATTTTCTCTGACCTTGAGATTCTGGAAAGAAGAATTTCCAAAGTAGAAAAGGCTGCCAGAATGGACAAGACTCTTGGAAAAGAATTGGAATTATTAAAGAGAATCAAAGCTTTATTAGAGGATGGAAAACTTGCTAAAAATATTGAATTGGCAGACGAAGATGAAGAAGCATTGTTTGCATCTTACAATCTGTTAACATCCAAACCTGTAATCTTCGCTGCAAATGTTGCAGAAGATGAATTGGCAGATGATGCTGCTGATAATGCAGGTGTAAAAGAGGTTCGTGAATTTGCAGCAGAAACAGGTAGTGAAGTATTTGTAATCTGTGCTCAGATTGAACAGGAGATTTCTGAATTAGATGATGAAGAAAAAGCTATGTTTCTGGAAGATTTAGGATTAAAAGAATCCGGTCTTGATAAATTGATTAAAGCTAGTTACAAATTGTTAGGTTTAATCAGTTACTTAACAGCAGGTGAAGATGAAACAAGAGCATGGACTATTAAGGTAGGAACAAAGGCTCCGCAGGCAGCAGGTAAGATTCATTCTGATTTTGAAAGAGGATTCATTAAGGCTGAAGTAGTTAACTATAAAGATTTATTGGAATATGGTTCTTTGGCAGCAGCAAGAGAAAAAGGTCTTGTAGGTATGGAAGGAAAAGAATACGTGGTAAAAGACGGGGATGTAATTCTTTTCAGATTCAACGTATAAAGTTTTTTAAACAGAGATTACTGTTAGCAGAATAGGAAGAGTATTGGTAAGAATTTCCATAAGACATAAATACTAAATGAACATCTAGATGTAGATGCTGATAAATTTAAAACACAATATATAGATATACTTAAAAATACACTTTGTGAAAAATCACAAAGTGTATTTTTTTGAATTTTTTTACTTGCAAAAGGAAGATTTAGGGTATAGAATTGACATAAAAGTGGTGAAAAGTGGAGCCAAATGGTACAAAGTGGGTGATTGATAGATGTTTATGGGCGAATACAATCATACAATTGACGCTAAAGGCAGGCTGATCATTCCCTCTAAGTTCCGAGATACGTTAGGAGATGAGTTCGTTGTGACGAAGGGATTGGATGGCTGTCTCTTTGTGTACGACAATGCAGAATGGTCCGCTTTTGAAGAAAAATTAAAAGCATTACCACTTACTAATAAAGATGCGAGACAGTTTGTCCGTTTTTTCCTTGCGGGCGCAACTTTAGCGGAAGTAGACAAGCAGGGACGTATATTAGTTCCGGCCAACTTAAGAGAATTTGCCGGTCTGGAAAAAGAAGTTGTACTTGTAGGTGTAGCAAGTAGAGTAGAAATCTGGAGCAAGGCAAGATGGGAAGATGCAGCTTCCTATGATGATGTGGAAGAAATTGCAGAACATATGGCAGAGTTAGGACTGGGAATATAGAAGGAGCAGGATGAATGGAGTTTAAGCATTATTCAGTACTTTTAGAGGAAACCATAGAGGGATTACAGATAAAGCCACATGGTACATATGTAGACGGCACCTTAGGTGGGGGCGGACATGCTTATCATGTATGTAAACAACTTGAATCAGGACATTTTATTGGTATTGATCAGGATGCGGCAGCAATAGAAGCAGCCGGAAAACGTTTAGAAGAGTTTGGAGATAAGGTAACGATTGTTAGAAGTAACTATTGTAATATGAAGGAGATTATGAAAGAACAAGGGATTCTTGGTGTAGATGGAATCGTCTTGGACTTGGGAGTATCTTCCTATCAATTAGATACTATCGAAAGAGGTTTCTCCTATAAATACGACACTGATTTGGACATGCGTATGGATCAGAGACAAACATTAACAGCAAAAGATATTGTGAACAATTATTCGGAGAAAGAGCTGTTTCGTGTGATTCGTGATTATGGGGAAGACCAATTTGCAAAGAATATTGCAAAACATATTGTGAAAAATAGGGAAGAAAGCCCTATTGAAACAACTTTTCAGTTGAATGAAATCATCAAAGCAGCAATTCCTGCCAAGATGCGTGTAACCGGTGGACATCCTTCCAAAAAAACATTTCAGGCAATCCGTATTGAATGTAATAGGGAATTGGAGGTGTTGAAAAACACTTTGGATGACATGGTTGATTTGTTAAATCCGGGAGGAAGATTGTGTATTATTACATTCCATTCTCTGGAAGACAGATTGGTGAAATCAGCTTTTCGTAAAGCAGAAAATCCTTGTATATGCCCATCAGATTTTCCGGTATGTGTATGCGGAAACGAATCTAAAGGAAAAGTGGTTACCAGAAAGCCGATATTGCCGTCGGAAGAGGAGTTGGAAGCAAATTCCAGATCCAAAAGCGCAAAATTAAGAGTTTTTGAAAAATGTAACTAAGAAAAAATATTATATCTGTTAGATATAAGGAATGGAGAGCAGTAGTCATGGCCTATAGTGCGTACAGAAATGTAGCAAAATCAAGAACCGTTAACGTAAGAAGAAGTACTTATGTTGAAGGAAATACCGTACGTAAGTTAAATGTGGTTGAAGAATTACAGAAACCAATAGATACAAAAGAAAAAAATAATAAGAAACATGACAAATCTCTTTACATGAATTTGGGATATGTAATATTCTTAATAGGTGCATTAGTGGTTGCAGCTATGATTTTAATGAGTTATATTAGAGTACAGTCTGATATTATCATTTCAGTAAGAAATATTGCATCCTTGGAAAGCGAGTTGAATGATGTAAAGCTTTCTAATGATGAAGATTATGCCAGAGCAGCAAGCTCTGTGGATTTAGAAGAAATCAGAAGAGTTGCTATCGGAGAATTAGGCATGAGATATGCGAAAGAAGGACAGATTATTAATGTATCCGGTGAAGGCAGTGACTATGTTAGACAGCTTGCACAGATACAAGAATAAAGTAGGTGTTAAAAGTTGAGTCGAAATAGAAATATAAGACAGGTTAAAAATAGAAATAGCCGTGGCTATTTTAATATGAACATGCAAAAGAAGCTGGTGGTATTATTTATAATAATACTACTGGCTTTCTTGGGATTAGCGGCAAGATTGGTTTACATTACAGAAGCTAAGGGTGATGAATATACCAAAAATGTACTGAGCCAGCAAAAATATCAGAGTACCACTTTGCCTTATAAACGTGGGGATATTCTCGATAGTAAAGGAACGAAACTGGCAATCAGCGAAAAAGTTTATAATTTGATTATAGATTGTAAGGCGGTTTTGGAAAAAGAAGAATATCTCGATGCAACCATGGTTGCTCTTTCTACTTGTTTTCCGGAACTTAATCATATGGAAATTGAAAAATATATTAAGGAAAATCCGGCCAGAAGGTATTATGTTGTTAAAAAGCAGCTTACTTATGATGAAATTAGTGATTTTGTAGAAATTCAAAACAATAAAAAAGAAAATCCTAATGTTCAGGGAGTATGGTTTGAGGAAGAATTCAAACGTATGTATCCTAATGGTGCTCTGGCTTGTGATGTAATTGGTTTCACTACAAAAAATAAAGAAGGTACTGATTTTCAGGGAAACTATGGTCTTGAAGCTTATTACAATGATATTTTGAATGGAACTAATGGTAGGGAATATGGATATTTGAATGAAGATTCTAATCTGGAGAGAACTACGATTCCTGCAACCGATGGATATAATCTGGTAACAACTATTGATGCCAATATTCAGAGTATTGTTGAAAAATATTTGAAGAAACATAACGAAGAATATACTAATAATTATCGTACCGGGAATGGTGCCAAAAATGCAGGTTGTATTGTGATGGATGTGAATACCGGAGCAATTCTTGCTATGGCTGATTATGTGGGATATGACCTAAACAATCCTTATGATACACAGGTTTTGGAAGGAACACATCTTTTGAACCTAAATGAAAAGAAGCAACTGGTGGAACAGGATATTGTTCTTTCGGCAGAAAATATGGAAGAGTCATTATCAGATAATGATATTACTAACACAAATTTAAATGCTTTATGGAAGAATTTCTGTATTTCTAATACTTATGAGCCGGGATCGACAGCTAAGGCATTTACTATAGCAGCAGGATTGGAATCCGGTAAGATGACCGGAAATGAATATTATAATTGCGAAGGTGGTCTTTGGGTTGGAGATTACTTTATTAAATGTCACAATTACAGTATTGGTGGAGACGGTACTTTAAATGTACAGCAATCTTTGGAACAGTCATGCAACGTAGCGCTTATGCTGATGGGGAACCAGATAGGAAAAGATACTTTCCTGGAATATCAGGAAAGATTTAATTTCGGACTTAGAACCAATATTGATTTGTATGGGGAATCCAGAACCAAATCGTTGGTATTTAATAAAAATAATATGGGACCTACAGAGTTGGCAACCTCCACTTTTGGACAGGGATATAACGTAACCATGATTCAGATGATTAGTGGTTTTTGTTCTTTGATTAATGGTGGATATTATTATGAACCTCATGTGGTAAAGAAAATCACTACCTCAGACGGAGCATTGGTACAGGAAATTGAACCAAGGATTATTAAACAGACTGTTTCTGAAAGCACCTCTGCGTTGATTCGTGAGTATTGTAAAGGGGTAGTAGATAATGGTACCGGTAAAACAGCCAGACCGGCAGGTTACTCCATTGGAGGTAAGACCGGAACTGCGGAAATGGGTTCCAGAGATAAACAGGACTATGTTGTTTCCTTTATGGGATATGCTCCTGCGGATGATCCTCAGATTGCAGTTTATGTAGTTGTTGACCGACCAAATGTTGGAAAGCAGGACGATGCAAAACACGCGACCCGTATTGTAAGGGGTGTTTTGACAGAAGTACTTCCTTATTTGAATATTTTTATGACAGAAGAATTAAGCAATGACGAAATTAAAGAATTGGAAGAACTGGATTTAGAAATTATCATGGAAGCAAATAAGGATGACACCGTATCCGGAAATGAAGTTACAGAAAATGATACAGAAAACACAGAAGAAGACGGACAGCAGACAATTACAGATGCAAATGGCGGTGATATAACATCATCTACTTATGAAAAAGAAGATGTAGGTTCCACAGCTCCATTGACCGGTGTATTATTGGATAAAGAAACCGGAGAAGCAGTTAACAGCGAAGATGATGATTCTCCGTATTAAATGAAGAATAACCTCATAAATTCGATAATAAATTTATAGTAATATCGGTTTATGAGGTTTTCATGTTAAAAAATAAAACTAAAAATAGAGAAAAGATTGTTGTTGCAACCATTCTTTTTATGATTTTATTTTTGGGATTAATTGCAAGATTGGTGTATTTTATGGTTTTTCAATCCCAGTATTACAGTAAAAAGGCAGAAGATTTACATGTAAGGGAACGATACATCAAAGCAAAACGGGGGAAGATTCTGGATCGGAATGGTGTGGTTCTGGCAGATAATGTTACAGTGTGTAATATTTCAGTGATTCATAACCAGATACAGGAACGGGAAAAAGTAATCGATGTATTGTGCAAGGAATTGAATCTTTCCAGAGAATATGTAGAGAAAAGAGTAGATAAAGTTACTTCTATTGAGAAAATAAAAAGTAATGTGAGTAAAGAAATCGGAGACAAAATCAGAGGATATAATCTGGCAGGCATAAAAGTGGATGAAGATTATAAAAGATATTATCCTTATGGAGAACTGGCATCCAAGGTGTTGGGATTTGCCGGAGGTGATAATCAAGGGATTATTGGATTAGAGGTTATCTATGAAGAAGAGCTTCAAGGAGAAAAAGGGGTTATTCTTACGTATACAGATGCCCGTGGCATTGAGCTGGAAGAACGGGGAGAAAAAAGGATAGAACCTGTAGATGGCAGTAATCTGGTCACCAGTCTGGACTACAATATACAGCAATATGCCACTCAGTTGGCTAAAGTTGCGATGGAGAAAAAGGAGGCAGACAGGGTATCTATTATTGTTATGAATCCCCAAAATGGCGAAGTTTATTGTATGGTGGATGTGCCGGAATTTGATTTGAATCATCCCTTTGATATGGGAAGTGAATATAGTGACTTAAATCAAATGTGGAGAAATGGGTGCATTAATGATACGTATGAGCCGGGGTCTACATTTAAAATAATTACCACGGCAGCTGCCTTGGAAGAAAATGTGGTTTCGCTGGAACAACGTTTTTACTGCCCCGGGTACATTATGGTAGGAGACAGAAGAATTCGGTGCCATAAGTATGGAGGACATGGTTCGGTAAGTTTTGTGGAAGGTATGCAGGGTTCCTGTAATCCGACTTTTATTTCTTTGGGACTGACTCTGGGGGTTGACCGTTATTATGATTATTTTTCCAAGTTTGGATTATTAGAGAAAACAGGGGTAGATTTGCCCGGAGAAGCAGGAACTATTATGCATAAAAAAGAAAATATAGGTCCTGTAGAATTGGCTACGGTAGCTTTCGGACAGTCTTTTCAGATAACACCGATACAAATGGCAACTACAGTTTCTTCTTTAGTAAACGGAGGGCAAAGAATTACACCTCACATCGGACTAAGGATACTGGATAAAGATGGAAATAATATAAAAAAATATACTTATGATAAAGGTGAAACATTAGTGTCTTCTAATACCAGTGAAACTTTGCAGTATCTGTTGGAGCAGGTAGTTGACGGAGGAACCGGTTCTAACGGATATGTGGAAGGATATCGGGTAGGAGGGAAAACGGCAACCAGTCAGACATTACCAAGAAACAGTGGGAAATACATTGCTTCTTATGTGGGATTCGCTCCGGCGGATAATCCGCAGGTTCTTGCTTTGGCAGTGGTGCATAATCCCAAAGGTGTATATTATGGTGGGCAGGTAGCAGCACCAATAATTCGTCAGCTTTTCGAGAATATTCTTCCTTATTTGGATAGAATGTGATATAACATATTATGTGATAAAAGAAAAAATGGGGAAATCTGGTGATTTTTCAATTTGAATGTGAAATAAACCATAAGTTTATTATGAAAATGCAATAGGAGGCAGTTTATGAGTTTTACATTTGTTTATCCGGTTTTGATTTCATTTGCAATTAGCGCATTATTGGGACCGGTGGTAATCCCTTATTTGAAAAGATTAAAAGTAGGGCAGACAACCAGAGATGATGGACCGCAGTCTCACCTTAAGAAAAATGGTACACCAACTATGGGTGGAATTATGATTCTTTTGGCAGTGGTAATTACATCTCTTATATATATGAAAGATTATCCCAAAATTTTGCCGATTCTTTTCTTAACATTAGGTTTTGGGATTATTGGCTTTATCGATGATTATATTAAAGTTGTTTTAAAAAGATCCTTAGGACTTCGTGCTTGGCAGAAGATGGCAATGCAGATTGTGGTCACAGGTCTGTTTGCATATTATCTTTTGACATTCCATCCGGAAATGTTGCTTATGAAAATTCCGTTTATGAGTGGAAAATTATTAGACTTGGGATTTTTAGCTATTCCTGCAGTATTTGTTGTAGTGGTAGGTACTGTAAACGGAACTAATTTTACTGATGGATTAGATGGACTTGCCAGCAGTGTAACTGTTATGGTGGCAACCTTCTTTTCAGTAGTTGCTATCGGAACAGAAAGCGGAATTGAACCAATTACCTGTGCGGTTGTAGGTGCATTACTTGGTTTCTTATTATTTAATGTTCATCCTGCCAGTGTATTCATGGGAGATACAGGTTCTCTTGCTTTAGGAGGTTTTGTGGCAGGAACAGCTTATATGTTGCAGATGCCTATCTTTATCATTATTGTAGGAGCTATTTATTTGATTGAAGTATTATCTGTAATGTTACAGGTAAGCTACTTTAAACTTACAAAAGGAAAAAGAATTTTCAAAATGGCACCGATTCATCACCATTTTGAATTGTGTGGCTGGTCAGAAACCAGAGTTGTAGCAGTATTTTCAATCGTTACTGCACTTTTGTGTCTGGTTGCATTGAAGGCAATGTAAAAATACAGATTTCAATTACAGGAAAGAAGGATTCGTATATGAACTGGAAGGGAAAAAAGGTACTGGTAGTAGGGTGCGGAATCAGTGGTATCGGTGCTACCGAACTTTTAGAAAAGGTAGGAGCAAGCCCTGTTTTATTTGATGAAAATATAAAAGTAGATGTAGAAAATGTAAAAAACAGATTTGCCAATGGTACAAAGGCAGAAATTATCACAGGACAATTACCAAAAGAAGTAGAAGATGGAATTGAAATGGTAGTGTTAAGTCCGGGAGTACCGTCAGATACTGTGTTTGCAGACAGTTTTCGTAAACGCAATATTCCGGTAATCGGAGAAATCGAATTGGCATATTTGTGTGGTAAGGGTAGTGTTCTTGCCATAACAGGGACTAATGGGAAGACTACTACAACTGCGTTGACCGGTAAGATTATGCAGGAATACTTCGCTTCTTCTTATATTGTTGGAAATATAGGGAATCCGTATACATCTGCAGCATTGGAAATGCAGGATGACACAGTGACAGTAGCTGAAATCAGCAGTTTTCAGTTGGAAACTATCAAGAAGTTTCATCCGAAAGTGTCAGCAGTTTTGAACATTACACCAGATCATTTGGACCGACACCATACCATGGAAAATTATGCTAAGACAAAGCAGGATATTACCATGAATCAGACAAAAGAGGATATTTGTGTGTTAAATTATGAAGATTCTTATACCGAAGAATTTGCGGTAAAATGTCCTGCTAAAGTAGTATATTTTTCTTCTGCAAGAAAACTGCAAAATGGATATTTTTTGGATGGAGAAGACATTAAATATTCTCAAAATGGAGAAGAAGTTATTTTATTGAATATCCATGAAATGAGATTACTTGGTATTCATAATGTGGAAAATGTAATGGCAGCCATTGCAATTTCTGAAGGTTTTGGTGTTCCGAGAGAGCACGTGATTAAAGTTGTGAAGAATTTTGCAGCCGTAGAACATAGAATAGAATATGTAACCACGATTAATGATGTGGATTATTATAACGATTCCAAAGGAACTAATACGGATGCAGCTATCAAGGCGGTGCAGGCTATGAATCGTCCTACTATAGTAATTGGTGGTGGCTACGATAAAGACAGTCAATACGATGAATGGATTGAAAGTTTTGGAGACAAAGTAAAATGGTTGGTTTTACTGGGTCAGACAAAGGAAAAGATTGCCGCTTGTGCAAAGGCTCATGGATATGAACATGTTGTTATGGTAGAAACTTTGGAAGAAGCAGTGAATGAATGTTATAAATTAGCAGAAGCAGGAAGTGCGGTGTTATTATCGCCGGCCTGTGCAAGCTGGGGAATGTTCCCCAATTATGAAGTAAGAGGAAGAATGTTTAAAGAATTAGTTCATAAATTAAAGGAGTCATAAGTGGGTAGAAATACAGGAAAAATCAGGAGTTTTAACTTAAAAAGAAAAAATGAATATTTTTTTGACTACAGTTTATTATTAGTGGTTTTGTTTTTGTTAGGCTTTGGTTTGGTTATGATTTATTCAGCCAGTTTTTATGATGCTTCTACCTCCAAATCTTTTAATAATGATGCAGCATATTTCCTTAAGAAACAGGCATTTGCCAGTATGCTGGGAATTATAGCAATGATTGTTGTAACTTTTATTCCTTATCATTTTTGGGAAAAATTTGCAGTGTTGGGATATTTAGGTTCTGCAGTATTGATTGCATTGGTATTAACTCCACTGGGAATTGAAGCCAATGGTGCAAGAAGATGGTTGAATCTGGGAATTTCTGTGCAGCCTGCGGAGATTGCGAAATTGGCTATGATTTTGTTTTTGGCCAGTATGATTTGTAAAATGGGGAAAGCTATCAGAACACCTAAGGGATTTTGGCTGGTTGCCGGAGTGCCGTTACCTATATGTATAATGGTGTGGAAAATTACTGATAACTTAAGTTCCGCAATCATTATTTTTGGAATTGCATTTTTGATGCTTTTTGTAGCCAGTCCGGAATATAAAAAATTCTTTGTTATTGGTGGTGGAGTCATTGCATTTGCAGCAGCAGTTGTCATTGGTTTAACTATGATGGATACTTCTAAATTACAGGAAATGGGTTTTCGAAGTGCACGAATTCTTGCATGGTTGAGTCCGGAAGATTATGCAGCCGGAAAAGCATTTCAGACGTTACAGTCATTGTATGCCATTGGTTCCGGAGGTCTCTTTGGAAAAGGAATCGGACAGAGCATGCAGAAATTAGGATATCTACCGGAAGTGCAGAATGATATGATTTTTGCCCTGATATGCGAAGAACTGGGGATTTTTGGCGGAATCTGTGTAATTATGCTTTTTGTATTGTTGATTTGGAGATGTATGATTATAGCCAGTAATGCCACTGACTTGTTTGGGGCGTTGTTAGTGGTTGGTGTATTAGGTCATATTGCAATTCAGGTTATTTTAAATATTGCGGTAGTAACCAATACTATTCCGAATACAGGGATATCATTGCCGTTTATAAGTTATGGAGGTTCTTCGGTAGTGTTCCTTCTTGCAGAAATAGGACTTGTCTTAAGTGTAGGAAGAGGAATTCGAATTAAAGAAAGAGTGTAAATGATAAAGCATGGCAAAAAAGAAGAGAAAGAAAAATAGGATTACATATGAAAAGCCTTCCAATATTGTGAAGATGCCCGGAACAAAGAAAGTAAATACAAAGGTATGGATTGCTATAGGTATTGTTCTGTTTCTTTTATGTCTCCTCCTTTTTATTACAGAAAAATATAGGGTGAGAACCATTACTGTGGAAGGCAATGTTCATTACACCAATGATGAAATTGTAGATATGGTAATTAAAAAGCGATTGGATCATAATTCGCTGTACCTTTCGATGAAATATAGAAAAAAAGGGATAGAAGGAATTCCTTTTATTGAGAAAATGAATGTTAGTATTCTGGCTCCGGATACCATTAAAATTACTGTATATGAAAAAGCGGTAGCAGGATATATTGAGTATTTGGGCAAATATATGTATTTTGATAAAGATGGGATTATCGTGGAAACTTCGGATAAAAAAACAGCCGGAATTCCACAGATTACAGGATTGGAATTTAGTTATGTAGTATTACATGAAAGTCTTCCTATAGAAAATGCGGAGATTTTCCAATCTATTTTGGATATTACTCAGCTTTTGGAAAAATATGAAATCAGTGCTGAAAAAATATACTTTGATAAAAATGAGCAGATGACATTATATTTTGAGAATATAAGAGTCCGTTTGGGAGATATTAGCAACATAGACGATAAAATAATACGTTTAAAAGCTATTTTACCTGAGCTTGAAGGGAAAAAGGGTATTCTTCGAATGGAAAATTATGAAGAAGGTATGAAAAATATAACATTTAATAATGATTAAACGTTCATAAGATGACACAATAATATTTATTAAAAAGATATAAAAAATAGAAAAAAGTTATTGCTTAAATCTCAAAATAATTATATTATAAGTAAGATGAGATTAGTGGGAATATGTTAAAAAGGAGGACAAACTCTTGCTGGAAATTAAGACAAATGATGCTGAATCTGCTGCAAAAATCGTCGTAGTTGGTGTTGGCGGAGCAGGTAATAATGCTGTTAATAGAATGGTTGACGAAGTAATCGAAGGTGTTGAGTTCATTGGTATCAACACAGATAAACAGGCTTTACAGTTATGTAAGGCTCCTAAATTATTACAGATTGGTGAAAAACTTACTAAAGGTTTAGGCGCAGGAGCAAAACCTGAAGTTGGTGAAAAAGCTGCGGAAGAAAGTTACGAAGAAATTAAAGAATCTTTGACAGGTTGCGATATGGTGTTTGTAACTTGTGGTATGGGTGGCGGAACCGGAACAGGTGCAGCTCCTGTAGTAGCTAAAATTGCAAAGGACATGGGAATTTTAACAGTTGGTGTTGTTACAAAACCTTTCCGTTTTGAAGCAAGAACACGTATGAATAATGCTATTGGCGGTATTGAAAAATTAAAAACAGCCGTAGATACATTGATTGTTATTCCTAATGATAAATTATTGGAAATCGTTGATAGAAGAACAACTATGCCTGATGCTTTGAAGAAAGCAGATGAAGTATTACAGCAGGCGGTTCAGGGAATTACAGATTTAATTTACAAACCTGCAATTATTAACCTTGACTTTGCAGACGTGCAGACTGTAATGAAAGATAAGGGTGTTGCGCATATTGGTATCGGTTATGGTAAAGGAGATGACAAGGCTGCGGAAGCTATTAAGATGGCGGTAGAGAGTCCATTGCTTGAGACTACTCTTTCAGGTGCAACAGATGTTATCATTAATGTATCCGGAGATATTTCCATGTATGATGCTGATGATGCAGCTTCATTTGTACAGCAGCTTACAGGTGAAGATGTTAATATTATCTTTGGTGCAATGTACGATGATGCACAGCCGGATTATTGTCGAGTAACTGTAATTGCTACAGGATTAGATACTCCTCATGCACCTGCAGGAAGAGATATGTATGGACGTCCAAGTGTATCTGCAATTCGTTCCAGCATTCAGAACACAACTGTAAAATCTGCAACTCAGCAGGGAACTGTACAGAAACCTATTTTTACAGGAATCCAGAAACCGACTGACATTAAGAGTAAAGTAGAAGAAAACAGTTTAAAAATTCCTGAATTCCTTCAGAAAAAATAAGATATAATTTATGAGACCTTTGGTGTTAACACACCGGAGGTCTTTTTTGTTGTGTAATCTGAAAAGAAAATTAAAGTCTAAAATTGCCCCTAATTGTAAAAAAAGAGAATACGAAAAAATTGATAAGCATACAGAATACGACAAATTTTATATAGTCTTAAGAGTACAATAAACCCATAGGAGGTGATTCTATATACAAAATATATATAGATACATATTTTCTATTTAATGTGTGGATGAATCTATGGGTTCTTTTTTTATGCCGTTTTTTTATTCATAGTAGGGTTAATGTCCAAAAGATTATCCTTGTTTCCATAGTTACGGCAATTTTTGAAGTCTTAATATTATGCATTCCTTACGGAAGCAGTGCGGTTAAGATTGTATTTGGTTTTGGTGGGATTATGGCATTGGGAATTTATTGGTTATTTAGACCTAAAACAAGAAAATTTTTTGGGAAATTGCTGACTTGTGCCTATTTAACTATGTTTGTATTGGGTGGAACTATGAATTTGGTGGACAGCATATGGAGAGGGAAAGGGATACCTGCTGTATGCTGGAGTCTTATTGTTGTGGCTATAACAGTTTTTTGGGAAGTCGTATTTATGAAAATAAGTTTAAGAAGCGATATTTACCCGGTAGTGCTTACCTTGTCAGAAAATAAGGAGTGCAGAGTGATTGCATTAAAAGACTCTGGAAATGGATTGGAAGAACCTATCAGTAAGGTACCGGTATCAGTTGTGGAAGAGAAGATGATTCGGCCATACAAAGATGGATTGCGTGAAGAAAGATTTAGGCTGATTCCTTTTCATAGTATAGGTAAAGAACAGGGAATTATGGAAGCTTATTTTATAGATAAAATGGAAATCATACATGAAGGAGAAAACATGATTATATATAATCCCATCATTGCAATTACTAAAGACAGAATATCAGCAGGTAAAAATTATCAGATGATATTACATCCGGCATTACTGGAACAAGGAGGAAGAAATAATGGTTTTTAATGTAACATTACCGGTTGGAGTGCGTCTAAGAATGATTCAGAAAGAATCCGGGATGATGATGATAAAGAAAGGAGATATTCATTATATTGGTGGTACAGAAGTTTTACCGCCTCCATTGGATGTAGATGAAGAAAATAAAAGAATATTGCAGCTTGGAACAGAAGAAGAACCTCGGGCAAGAGCAATTTTAATTGAGCACAATCTTAGATTGGTAGTATACATAGCTAAGAAATTTGACAATACCGGAGTTGGGGTGGAAGATTTAATATCCATAGGAACCATAGGTCTAATTAAGGCTATCAATACATTTAATGCAGATAAAAATATAAAACTGGCAACTTATGCATCCAGATGTATTGAAAATGAGATTTTAATGTATCTTAGAAAAACAAGTAAAAATAAAATGGAAGTATCCATTGATGAACCTTTAAACGTAGATTGGGATGGCAATGAGCTTTTGTTAAGTGACATCTTGGGAACCGATGAGGATGTGATTTACAAAGATTTGGAAAATGAGGCAGAAAGAAAGCTTCTCAGAAAGGCTATGGAACGTTTGGGAGAGCGGGAAAAGGTAATCATCAATCTGCGATATGGATTATCCACTCCCTCCGGAGAGGAAATGACACAAAAAGAGGTGGCTTCTTATCTTGGAATATCCCAATCCTATATTTCCAGATTGGAAAAGAAAATTATGAAACGGTTAAAGAAGGAAATGATGAAAGTGCAATGTTGATAATCATCTATGAATCTATTATAATAGCTAATGATTAAGAGGTGGCACCTATTTTGAAAGGCAGAAATAATAGATGAAAGTAGATTATTCTAATTTGATTCGAATGAAATTATTGCGAGAGATGAGGACAGGAGAATTTTCAGAATGTGACAGATTACCAAGGGAATTGGAGTTGGCAGAACAATTTGGTATAAGCAGAAATCATTTGCGTGAAGTGTTAGCGCAATTAGAAAGAGAAGGTTTCATTACCCGGATACATGGTGTGGGAACAATTATCAATCATCATGTCATAAAAATAAAAAATCGTATGGATATAGAAGTTGAATTTTTGGATATTATTCGCCAAAACGGATATTTACCGGGAGTTAGTCATGTTAACATAATAGAGGAACGGGCAGATAGTTTTATAGCAAAGAAATTACAAATTCTGGAAGAAACAGAAGTGCTAAGGATTAGTCGTGTTTGTACGGCAGATGGAAAGCCTGCAATTTACTGTGAAGATGTTCTTGAAAAAAAACTGGTGAAAGAAGAATATACCTTAAAGGATCTGGAAGCACCTATTTTTCATTTTTTGAAAAAATGTTGCTATAGAGAAGCATATATGGATTTGACATAGCTTCATGCTGTTTTATCAGATGAAAAAGTTTCAGATGCTTTGGAAATCAATATTGGAACGCCTTTATTAAATATGGAAGAAGTAGACTATGATATTGACGGAAATATTGTTTTTTATTCAAGTCAGTATTTTATTGATGAATATTTTGAGCAAACAGTTTTAAGAAAAAAATTATAGAGATAGTATGAAAAGAGTTGAGACAATGGTAGCAACTCTTTTTTTGTTGTATTTCTATTGTATAAATTTGGAAAAGAATTGAAAAAGGTAATCTAATGAAGTATAATGCGAATGATGCTTGATAGGTCGACCTTTAAAACCTATACAAAAGAAAAGTAAATAGGAGATTACCATGAACGAACAAAAGAATAGTATAAATAATATTTACAAATTAGACGGACGTGTGCCAATTGCAAAAGCAATTCCGTTTGGACTTCAGCACATTTTAGCCATGTTTGTATCTAATTTAGCACCAATTTCGATTATTGCAGCAGCAGGAGGATTGACACAGAATGAAATTGCAATCCTATTACAGAATGCTATGTTTGTTGCCGGAATTGCAACAATGATTCAGTTGTATCCGGTATGGAGGATAGGAGCAAAGCTTCCAATTGTTATGGGAGTTAGTTTTACCTTTGTAACAGTACTGAGCACGGTGGCTGTTAACTATGGATATCCTGCAGTAATAGGGGCTGTATTAATTGGTGGTATTTTTGAGGGAACAATAGGGTTGTTGGCGAAATATTGGAGAAAAATTATTTCTCCTATTGTGGCAGCATCTGTAGTAACGGCTATCGGATTTTCCCTTTTTACAGTAGGTGCAAGATCTTTTGGCGGAGGATATGCAGAAGATTTCGGTTCCATAGAAAATCTTGTTCTGGGAAGTATTACATTAGCGGTATGTTTAGCATGGAATTGTTTGGCAAAAGGATATTTAAAACAGCTTTCTGTTTTAGCCGGATTAGTTGTGGGATATCTTGTAGCAATCTTTATGGGAAAAGTTGATTTATCTGTTATCTTTGCAGATGGTTTCATTGCATTGCCTAAATTATTGCCATATACTCCGGAGTTTAATTTAGGAGCTATTTTTTCAGTATGTATTATTTATCTTGTATCTGCAGCGGAAACAATTGGAGATACAACTGCAATGGTAGCATCAGGTTTAAATCGGGAAATTACAGACAAAGAAATTTCCGGTTCCTTAGGATGTGATGGATATTCATCTGCTATTTCATCTCTGTTTGGATGTCCACCTGTTACCTCTTTTTCGCAGAATGTTGGTTTGATTGCTATGACAAAAGTAGTAAACCGTTTTACTATCATGACAGGAGCAGTATGCATGATTTTCGCAGGATTATTGCCACCGGTTGGAAACTTTTTCGCATCACTTCCGGAATCTGTTCTTGGCGGATGTACGATTATGATGTTTGGAACTATCCTTACATCCGGTATGCAGATGGTTGCAAAAGCAGGATTTACACAACGTAATGTAACAATTGCAGCCCTTTCATTATCAATTGGTATAGGATTTACAACTGCAAGTGAAATTGGATTATGGCATATTTTTCCTGAAATAGTTCAAAATGTATTTGCAGCAAACGTGGTTGCAGTGGTGTTCGTGGCATCGATTATTTTAAACATTATATTACCAGAAAACATGGAAGTTGAAAAAGTTAATGATTAATATGTGGGATAAGAAACTATGTTAGAAAAAATATTTAAATTAAAAGAACATAATACAAACATAAAAACAGAGGTTGTTGCAGGTATTACAATTTTCATGACAATGGCATATATTCTTGCAATGCCACTGTTTTATAGCATTTCCGAAGGAATTTGTCTTGGTATTATTTCTTATGTAGTGCTTCAGGGCGCAACAGGAAAAGCAAAGCGAGTTACTCCACTGATGTATATACTGGCAGTGTTGTTTGTGTTAAAGTATATATTTTTATAAAAATAGAAAAGGATGACGAGAGATGAACTTTTTAGAAGAAAAAATTGTAAAAGAAGGAATTGTAAAAGAAGGTAATGTACTTAAAGTGGACAATTTTCTGAATCATCAGATGGACATTGAATTATTTAATGAAATGGGAAGAGAATGGAAAAAGCGTTTTGAGGGAAAGAATATTAATAAGATTCTGACTATTGAGGCTTCTGGTATTGGTATTGCATGTATTGCTGCGCAGCATTTTAATGTTCCGGTAGTGTTTGCAAAAAAATCAAAGAGTATCAATCTTGAAGGTGAGATGTATACCGCAGAAGTAGAATCATTTACACATAAAAATAAAAATCAGGTGATCGTGGCAAAAAAATTTCTGAATGAAAATGATCGTGTTCTTTTGATTGATGATTTTCTTGCAAATGGTTGTGCACTTCAGGGATTAATTCAGATTGTACAGTCTGCAGGAGCTACGGTAGAAGGAATCGGCATTGCCATTGAAAAGGGATTTCAGACAGGTGGAAAAATTATTAGAAATTTAGGTTATCAGTTAGAGTCATTAGCAATTGTAGATGCTATGAACGCAGAAACCGGAGAGATATTATTTAGAGAAGAATAAATAATAGAGAGGGTAGAGAAAATATTATGAGATATGATGTAATCATTATTGGAGCCGGACCGGGAGGGATTTTTTCTGCATATGAATTGCTTCAAAAAAATTCTGATTTAAAAGTAGCGGTTTTTGAAGCAGGGCATGCTTTAGATAGGAGAAAATGTCCAATTGACGGAGATAAAATAAAAACATGTATTGGTTGTAAAAACTGTTCTATCATGAGTGGTTTTGGAGGAGCAGGAGCATTTTCAGATGGAAAATATAATATTACCAATGATTTTGGTGGTACTTTATATGAGTATATCGGTAAAAAACAGGCTCTGGATTTAATGCACTATGTAGATGAAATTAATATGAAATACGGAGGAGAAGGCACAAAACTGTATTCTACAGCCGGCAGTAAATTTAAAACTCTTTGTATTCAAAATGATTTGCATCTTTTAGATGCATCAGTACGTCATCTCGGTACAGACATTAATTATGTTGTATTGGAAAATTTATATTCGTATCTTAAAGAAAAAGTGGATTTCTTCTTTGATACTTATGTGGAAACAGTTTGTAAATTAGCCGATGGATTTGAGGTGAAATGTAAAGATAATACATATGAATGTACAAAATGTGTTGTTTCCGTTGGTCGTGTCGGTAGTAAATGGATGGAAAAAGTATGCAAAGAACTAAGGATTAATACAAAATCCAATCGTGTTGATATAGGGGTAAGAGTAGAATTGCCTGCAACAGTTTTTGCTCATTTGACAGATGAGTTATATGAAAGCAAGATTGTTTATCGTACAGAGAAATACGGAGATAAAGTTCGAACATTCTGCATGAATCCTAAGGGAGCAGTAGTAAATGAGAATACAAACGGTATTATTACCGTAAATGGTCACAGCTATGAAGATCCTGCAAAACATACAGAAAATACAAATTTTGCTTTATTGGTAGCTAAAAATTTTTCTGAGCCATTTAAAGATTCCAATGGATATGGAGAAAGTATTGCACGCCTTAGCAATATGCTGGGAGGCGGAGTTATTGTACAACGTTTCGGGGATTTGATTCGAGGAAGACGTTCTACACCAAGCAGAATAGAAGAAGCTTTTATTACTCCTACACTAAATGCAACTCCTGGAGATTTAAGTTTGGTTCTTCCAAAGAGAATTTTGGATGGAATTATTGAAATGATTTATGCATTAGATAAAGTTGCACCGGGAACAGCAAATGAAGATACCTTGTTATATGGAGTAGAAGTTAAATTCTATAATATGGAAGTAGAAGTGGATGATAAATTAGAAACTTGCCACAAAGGTATGTATATTATTGGAGATGGTAGCGGAATTACTCATTCCTTATCGCATGCTTCTGCAAGTGGTGTTCATGTTGCAAGAGATATTGTGGAACAATTTGCAATGTAAGACTTTATATGGAGAGGATAATGCAAAAAGAGAAATTTTTATCTCACTATAATATTTTAGATGCTGATTTAGAAGAAGCTAAAATAGGATTAGATGAATTAGAATTAATCATAGAAGAATATAAAAAATAGATGAATTATTACATGCCATATTATGTTGAAATCCAAGGTAGAACATTGTTTGAGGAAGGGTGGAGTGAGATTGATCATGATATTGTATATCCATATAATACAGACAATGAAATGCTAAAAGATTTTTCCACCTTGTTAAATCGATTATCAGGAATGGCTGATGAAATGAGTTCTTATTTTAGAAGAATGAAAGAAGAGAGGTTATAACGTTTTTTTGTAATTAATTTCCTATTTGAAGCAGACAAGTGAATACTTGTCTGTTTCACTTTATATAAAAAGCTATTGGGTTATAGATTGTATATTATTTGATTTGGGGTGATAAAATGGATAAGATAGATTTTCTATATCTGATAAAAAGTATTGAGGACAATAAAGTTCAGTTGGTAACGAGGGTAGATATAATTGAAGGTGAAGTAAGGTATAAAGGAAAAATATGTACTGTTTTAAAACGTTATATCTTTCCTGTGGATATTTTAGAGATGAGTGCTGATATTGGAAAATTTTCTGTTACTGTGCCATTCCATGAAAAACAATTTGATAAAAAGCTTACGGATAAAAGCAGATCAGAATCTGTAACAGACCATAAAGGAAATTCTTATCGCAATGTAAAAGAAATGTGTGAAAATTATGGAATAAAGCCGGCTACATTTAGAGCGCGTATGCGGAATGGATTTACACGTGAGGAGGCGCTTACAACTGCTATTGGTAAATTACGAAAAAAGCAAGTTGTTGATCATTTAGGGAATACATATTCAACGATTAAAGAGATGTGCAGTGCTTATGCTGTAAATAATTCTACTTATTTGTGTCGTATAAGAAAAGGTTATACTGTTGAAGAAGCATTAACTGGAAAACGAAAGAAAATGATTACACAAATCAGCAGTAATAAAAAGAAGAAAAAATTTGAAGTTAAGGATATATCTTATTCATCAAAAAAGAATTCTAAGGCAACATCAAAAGAAAAGAAGTTTTTATGTTTTGACCACAAAAGCAATGGCTATCATTCACAAGCAGAAATGTGTAAGGCTTATGAAATCAGTTTATCTACGTTTAAGAGAAGACAGGCTGAGGGATTAAGTTTACAAGAGTCTCTTGAATTACCGGTTACAAAAGGACATAGTTTTACATTTAAGGACCATATGGGAACAAAATACGAAAATCTTAAAGAAATGTGCACAGCATGGAATATTTCCGTCCATTCTTATCAAAGACGTATTTCCCAAGGATATTCTCGTGAAAGAGCACTTACGGAACCCGATGATTTTATATCCATTACAGATCATAAAGGAAATAGTTTTCCGACGATTCAAAGTATGTGTGCAGCATATGGCATAAGTACTGCACTATATACGACAAGAATTAAGCGTGGAAAAAGCATATCGGAAGCATTGGAAACACCAATCGAAGACAATAGTGTTGAGTATAATGGTAAGACATATGCATCCATGAAAGATTTAGCTAAGGAACATAACATAAGTGTGGGAACCCTAAAATCGAGATTAAAATATGGCTGGTCTTTGGAAGAAGCTGTAAGCGGTGTAAAAGTAAAAAATATGTGATATAGTAAAGTTGTCAATCTTAAAAAATGAAGTGGAGAATTTTTTGGTGAAAGGAATGATTTTGGATGACGATGGATTTACTCAGACACTTTGAGGAGATAAGCAATACCGGAGTGGCGTCTGCAGGATATACTTCCGGACTTTGCGGAGAATGGACAGAAGAAAGATTCCAAAGAGTTGCTGCGTTGCTGAATACAGATACTTCCAGGATGGTTATGGCAAATCAAAAGCATACGGACAAGGTTAGAGTAATTGGGATAGAAGATGCAGGCTACGGAGTTATCAAATCTCATGATGACGACTATGCGGATGCAATGATTACAGACCGGACAGGGATAATGTTGTGTGTTCATACAGCGGATTGTGTTCCGGTGGTTTTGCTGGATCCGGTGAAACGGGTGGTAGGAATTGCCCATAGCGGCTGGGTCGGAACCGCAAAACGTATTGCCGGGAAAACGGTTAGAAAAATGGTCCATGAATATCATTGCAGACCGGAGAATATTATCTGTGGGATAGGACCGTACAATCATTCCTGCTGTTATGAGGTAGGAGAAGATGTACTGGAGCGCTTTAGGGAATCTTTTTCGGATGGCGAATGTGAGAGGTTCTTTAAGAAAAAGAACAGGGAAGGAAAGTATATGCTTGATTTAGGTGCAGCCATAGGGCTTTCACTGCATCAAGAGGGTGTGAAGCCGGAAAGTATCTATGATGAGGGTCACTGTACCTATCATACAACTACATTCTCATCCTGGAGGAGAACCGGAGATAAGAAAAAGCAGATATTGACTTATATTATGTTGCGATAGATGAATATGGAGTGAGCTCGGTTTATTACAAAAAGGTAATAGACCGAGTTTTTTTATGGGCAAAAAAGGTTGACAATAGTAAACCTAAATAATATACTGTGGGTAATGAGGTCGACTATAGTAAACCAATGAGAAAGAGGGATGATAGATATGGATACCAATAAAATCATGTTACAGCCAAGTGAATGGATTATTATGGAAAAATTGTGGGAGCTACATCCGAAAACACTTATGCAGTTATATCATGAATTAAAAGTAGAACCGGGCTGGAGCAAAAGTACAGTAACAACTTTACTTAGTAGAATGGTTGATAAAGGAATTCTTTATTACGAAGATGGTGGAAAGGCAAAGCAGTATTATCCAAAGGTAAATCGGGATGATGCGGCAATTACGGAAACGGAAAGCTTATTAGAACGAGTGTATAAAGGTTCGGTTAGTATGATGATGAGTACCTTGATTAGAAATAACAATATAAGTGAAGCGGATATGGAAGAATTGTACCGGATTCTGGGGGAGGCGTTGGAAAATGATGATTAATCATATTATTACATCATCACTTGTAATCATTTTTGTGTTGCTTATAGGTACTCTGTTCGAAAATAAAATTAGTGCATGTTTGAAATATTCATTATGGCTACTGGTGGTAATCAAGCTTTTGGTACCGGTTCCGGGTTTTGAATCTCAGTTTCATATTATGAACTTTATTGAATCCTGCGCAGAAGCGATAAGTAATAGCTTGGAGAAAGCTACAGAAGACAATTTGCTGCATGAAGACTTGGGTACTGTAGATAAAAATATAAATAATGAAACAAATCATACAGTAGTAGATGATTTAGAGAATTATTCCTATGCAGAAACAAAAGAGAATCAAAAGTTGCAAGCTGTTGTAGAAGATAATAACGAAAATAAAACTGACAGCAGAATGATACTATCAGTAGTTGCTAAGGTCGTATACTTTACAGGTGTAATGATATGTTTTGTGATGATATTAGTTAGCAACATCTGTTTTTATAAGGCATTCAAAGACAAAAGAAAATATATAAATACATACAATGATAAGATTCCTGTATATAAGATAGAAGATTATTATGGAGCTTGTTTATACGGAGGTTTTTCACCGGTAATCATAGTAGGAAATAATATAAACTTGTCAAGTGAGCAGCAGCATATGATTCTGCTTCATGAATATGTTCATTATGCTCATGGAGATCATATATGGTCCATGATACGGAATTTATGTGTTGCGCTGTATTGGTACAATCCCTTGGTTTGGCTGGCAGCTTCTGTTTCAAGGAAAGATAGTGAACTGGCTTGTGATGAAGGTACTATCAGACGCCTTGGAAAAAGTAAGAGAACTGTTTATGGCCAAACACTTTTGGATGTTGTATCAAAAGCTTCCAAGGGAAATGATATTACATCAGTAGTCTTTTTGAATTCCACTACTGCAACTGGAGGCAAGAGAGAAATGAAGAAAAGGATTGAGGTTATTGTGAAAAGGAAAAAGACAAGTAGAATTGCATTGGTATTAACGATAGCATTATCTGTAGTATGTATCGGATGCACCTTTGGAGAATCGATGAATGAAAGTACATCGGAAGAAGTAGAGGCTGTTAATGAAAAGGAAGAAGTATTTAATGACGTGGATGAGACTGTAGATGTTGTAGGAGAGAGTACATCAGAGGCAGATGAAGAAATAATTCTAGAAGAAACCAAATATGTTTGGCCTACAGTGAGTACAATCATGTCTAATGAATTTGGCGAACGCATACACCCAATTACCGGCGAAAAGAAGATGATAGATTATATTGGCATAGCAGGTAATCAAGGGGATTCTATTTATGCTGTGACGGATGGTGATATCACTGATGTGGGATTTGATAATACACTAGGCAGCTATATTGTCTTAGTTACCGCAACAGGTGAAGAAGTAACTTATGGACATTTGGATGGAAGTAAGGTGCCAAAAGGAGCAAGTGTAAAGGCGGGTGAGATTATAGGAGTAATGGGAAAAACCGGAAATGCAACAGGTCCTTTTCTATCCATATCTGTAAAAGTTGATGGAGAAGCAGTAAATCCTATGCCTTATTTTGAAACAGATTTTTTGGAAGAGACCATTACATATAATGGGAAAGAATATAAGAAATCTGAATTATGCAATGCTACATTAAAATGGTTAGAATTATCGGAACAAGAAAAAATGTTGTCATCTTATTTACCACCGGAATTTATGGTATTCGAGGAAACATGGGGGATTACACTCACTGCAGAGGATATCACATCGACAGGTGTAACAATCAGATGTACGCAATCCGGAGGAGAACCAACAGGTGAATTACAGACGGGTAGTTGGTACATTTTAGAAACCTGGACAAGAGAGTATGGGTGGAAGGAAATGCCGTATGTTATAGAGGGTGAAATTGGCTGGACATCTGAGGCTTGGATGATTCCCATGAATGATACTCGTGAATGGATAGTAAATTGGGAATGGTTATATGGAGCTGTTCCGAGTGGGAAATATCGAATTGGAAAGAATATTATGGATTTTTGTAGTACCGGGGATTTTGATACAGCCATCTATTTTGCAGAATTTGAGATTAAGAAATAAAATATGGAAAAGGAACAGTTCTTATTAAAATATATAAAGTTTGTTATTATTTTTCCATTAATTGTAATTATGATTGTGGGAATGAGATTGTCTGTTTATGCTTCTGTAAATGAAGAAATAGAGCAATTAGAAATGGAACGGCAACAGGCACTGGAGATGATTGAAGGATTGAAATCTTCTATTAGCGAGGTTCAGGAAGATATTGATAATCTTACAATAGAGAAAAATGATATTCAAGGCTACATAAAATCATTGGATGGTCAGATAAATATATTAACAAATGAAATAACGGCTTTTGAAAGAAAAATAGAGGAAAAGATTGTTGATATTGAAGAAACAAGAATTTCGCTGGAACAGGCAAAGGAAGCATGCGAACAACAATACGAAGCTATGAAATTACGTATTCGGTATATGTATGAAAATGGTAAATCTAATATATTAGAAATATTTATTGGATTAGAAAGCATGGCAGAAATGTTAAAACAGGCAACTTTTATGGAAGCAGTATATACATATGACCGCAATATGTTGGATGAGTATACTGCCATAAAGGATGAGATTGCAAGGAAAGAAAACGTTTTGGAGGCAGAACTTAATAATCTTGAACTAATGCAGGCTGAATTGAGAACTCAGAAGGAAAAGATAGATAATATTGTTAATCGGAAAAAAGGGGAGTTAATAGAAAAAAACGGCGAAATTAGTGATGCACTTGTAAACCGTAAGGATTATGAAGAGGAGTTAGAACAACAGGAAAAGTTGCTGAATGAAATAGAAGAGGAGATTGCGAAAGCTGCAAATCCAGATCGATATACAGGAACCATTAGTGGATTTATTTGGCCCTGTCCGGATTATAATCGAATCAGCAGTTATTTTGGGCCTCGTCCACAGCCGGTACCAGGAGCTTCTACGAATCATAAAGGAATAGATTTAACGGCATCTTATGGTACTGCTATTTTGGCATCCGCATCCGGTATGGTTACGACAGCTACGCATAGTAATTCTGCAGGTAATTATATAGTAATTGCTCATGGAAATGGAATGTCTACAGTATACATGCATTGTTCCTTGCTTTTAGTGTCCGTGGGAGATAATGTGGAGCAAGGCGAAATGATTGCTAAAGTTGGATCGACAGGATATTCCAGTGGGAATCATTTGCATTTTGGAATCATTAAGAATGGAACTTATGTGGATCCATTGGAGTATGTAAGTGATTAAGGATAGTTACTTTATTTGTTAATAAAAGTGATAGTATAAAAATAGCATTAGGCGGGGAATACCTCGCCTTTTCTATTTTTAAATAAAATTATAAAATAAATTGACCAAATGATATTTTAAAACGTGTAATAAGTGAAAGGAGGTAGATGAAATGAGAAATACTTCGGTACGGCCGACTGATAGTATAGAAGAAGTTGTGCATACATATGGAAATATGCTATTCCGTTTATGTCTTATTACACTGGGGAATGCAAGTGATGCAGAGGATGTTGTGCAGGAAACCATGATTAAATATTTACAAAAAGCTCCTAAGTTTGAAAACGGGGAACATGAAAAAGCATGGTTAATAAAGGTGGCAACGAACAAATGCAGAGATGTATTGCGATATAGGAAAAATCATCCGGTAGTGGATGTGGAAGAAATCATGGAATTAACAAAAGATGCAAATGACAGCCATATCATAGATGCTCTTATGACATTACCTGAATGATTCAGAGTGGTTCTGATTTTGTACTATGTAGAGGAATACAGTGTGAAAGAAATTGCAGGATTCATAGGTAAATCTACATCTGCTGTTAAAATGCGATTACAAAAAGGACGCAGGATGTTAAATGAAACATATCGGAAGGAGTATACGTAGCATGAATAAAAATGAATTTGTTAATAAAATAAGAGAAATAGAAATGCCCAAAGATATGCAACGAAGAATTATTGAAAATTGTTATATGGAAACGGAGAAAAAGAGAATGAATAAAATGTTTAAGAGACCTATGGTGGTGGCAGCATCTTTTGCTTTATGCGTGTGTTTAACAGGTGTAACAGCCTTAGCTACAACCGGGAAATTAGAAGGTTTTTTTAAAGATGTTAAGCGATGGGATGGAGCTGTTGTCGGAACATCATATGAACAGGCAACCGACGAGATAGATATGAAGGTTGCTAATATAACAGATGAACTTATTGTAGAGTTTACAATGCTGGAACCCGATACTGCCCCATATAGTTTTTTAGAGATGTTTGGAATTAATGAATACAAAATTGTGGATGAAGATGGAAATACGGTCATAGAAAATGAAACCATAGAAATGTCAGTGTTGGAAAATAACAATGTAACCGTAAAGATTCCTTTGAATACTATTTCGGAAGGAAAATATACATTAGTTGTCAGTAAATTGATTGGCAGTGCAAAAGCAGAACAACCGCTTGTAATAAGCGGAACATGGGAATGTGAATTTACATTTTAAGTGAAAGAGACGGATAAAAGTAATTGCAAGAGTATAGGTACAATGTTAGACTATAAGAAAAATTAGAAATAAATGGAGGTTTCTTATGGGAAAAGTAATTATTGCACCGGGTAAATATGTACAGGGTGCAGGAGAAATGGCAAATCTTGGAGCATACGTTGCGAAACTTGGAAAAAAAGCATTAATCGTAGTTTCTCCTTCCGGAAGAAAGAGAAATGCAGAAGTGATTGAAGCATCTTTTAAAGCAGCAGATGTGGAAATTGTTTATGAAGATTTTAATGGAGAATGTTCCAGAAATGAAATTGCAAGATTAGTAAATATTGTAAAAGAAAATGGTATTGATGTTGTAGTTGGTGTAGGCGGTGGAAAGATTTTGGATACTTCTAAAGCGGTTGCACATGAAAACAATATTCCGGTAGCGATTGTACCTACCATTGCTTCTACAGATGCACCTTGTTCTGCATTATCTGTAGTATATTCTGATGAAGGTGTATTTGAAGATTATTACTGGCTGCCTGCAAATCCTAATTTAGTATTAGTTGATACAGATGTTATTGTGAAAGCTCCTGCCAGATTATTAGTTTCCGGTATGGGCGATGCATTAGCTACATATTTTGAAGCAAGAGCATGTGAAGCATCCGGTGCCAACTCTTGTGCAGGCGGACTTCCTACTGTAGCAGCAATGTGTCTTGCAAAAAAATGTTATGAAACATTAATCGCAGAAGGTGAATTGGCTAAATTGGCGGCTGAAGCTCATGTTTGTACCAAAGCAGTTGAAAACGTAGTAGAAGCAAATACTTTGCTTTCCGGTATCGGTTTTGAATCCGGCGGACTTGCAGGTGCACATGCGGTTCATAATGGTCTTACAGTACTTCCACAGTGTCACCATATGTATCACGGAGAAAAAGTTGCTTTCGGTACTATCGTACAGTTGGTACTTGAAAATTCTCCTGAAGAAGAATTATATGAAGTTTTGGATTTCTGTGTAAGAGTAGGACTTCCTGTAACTTTGGAAGAACTTGGAATTACAGAAATTAAAGAAGAAGAAATTATGGCAGTTGCAGAAGCTACAGCAGTAGATACTGTTGGAAATATGCCTTTTGCAGTAACCGCGAAAGATATCTATGCTGCAATTCTTGCAGCAGATGCGATTGGAAGAACCATGGTATAATATCGACAGATATTATATTGGCTCGAAGCGAAGCGGAGTAGCCATATAAAATTTTAAAATATGTGATGTAAATACAAAGCTTCCGCTCCTGAAAATCAGGAGAAGGAAGCTTTGTTTGGAGTTATTGGTAATGGACAGAAAGATTGATAAACAGATAGTTTATGAATATTTGATTGCAATTCCTAATGGGAAAGTGGTAACTTACGGTCAGATTGCAGAGTTTTTAGGAAACAAAAACTTTGCACGCATCGTCGGAAATATTCTGCATGAAAATCCGGATGGAGATAAGTATCCCTGTTATAAAGTCGTGAATGCAAAGGGAAACTTAGCAAAAAATTATGCCTTTGGTGGAGTTGGTTGCCAAAAGATGCGCTTGGAAGCGGATGGTGTTATCATAAAAAACAACAAAGTTGACCTAAAAGTATACCAATGGTCCTATGCAGATAATGAAAGACTTCAGCGAATCATAAAAATGGAACGATATTTTGATGAGTTGTTAGAAGATAACTTTAAAAATCCGGGATTGCTTCGTACGTCTCAAATATTTCAAGATAAGATTAATGTTTTGGAGGAGTACTATCAAAGTGGATTATGGCTTCAAGATTACGAATGCGATGAACGTGGCGAACTACCTAAAAACTTAAAAAGAGGGATTTTATCACAGGACTCTCTGTATGATTTCTTTTCGGAAATTAAATGATACAGTAGAAGCAAGAGAAGAGTTTAACAAGGGGAATTTTTGTTTTGGGAATTATAAAAATTGTGTAAATGTCAACTATGCCTGGTTCAAATATTCAATGATTTAAAATAAATGGATGCTCCCGCTTGTATGAACAGGGAGCGTCATTCTTTTGTGATTAAGCCATATACTCGCCGTTATAACTAACAAGAGTTGCATTATGTACTCCCGGAATGTTGCTTACACTGTGGATCAGTAGCAATCAAGAAACATGGCAAAACAACTGGTGGTGTCCAACGCTAGCAAAATGGTGGGTATTACACAAGGAACAAATGTCCAAGGAAGCATAGTAGAACAAATGACCTTTTTTCTGCAAAAAACTATTAAAATTGAATTTTTACAATGATTTTATTTGAGAAAAGGTTACGGTATTATCTAACACTTTCTTTTCAATTTCATCATACGCAGATGGATGGTTCTCATGCGGGCAGATTTTCGGAAGTTTATTTTCAAAGATACTTTAGCATGGTAGAATAAAAGAAATTAGAAAAATCTAGCTAATGTTTGTCAATGAGAAATATTAAAAAAATAGGAGTAAAAAAGGACAACCTTAATAAACCTACCTATTGTAGATTTTTTAGAAATATATGATAATGAACTCGGATTTACTTATATAGCTCCATCGCACGGGCATAGTAAATTCGGAGAAACTTATTTACACCAGCCATTTTGGCTACGTTGTAAGGTTTTCCTTCCTGCTCCTTTTTCAGCATAAAAAGGTAGACAGGATCATCTTGAGG
>JAFXGP010000119.1 GCA_017521195.1 Lachnospiraceae bacterium | reverse complement strand
GGCAGAAGGATTAAGACAAAGACAAATAGCATAAGAAGAATAAATAGGGCAGGGACTGCCCGAATTAACGCCTGTGGAGATAGTAGGTTACGAGGTCTGCGAAGCAGGAAGCCCATTGGCTTTAGACAATGGGTAGTTCACGAAAAATAGTTGCTTTTTGTGGGATAAGTGATAGAATAGAGACAATAAGTGTGAAAAATACTGTTGTTGGGGAAGCCCGTTATAGGGCATTGAAACCTTTTTTTTGAAAAACTTATTGCCTGTGCCATGTTGTTTCGTTGGGGAAGCCCGTTATAGGGCATTGAAACCCTCATGTCTGCTTTTTTGTTTCTTCATTTCAATCATCATGTTGGGGAAGCCCGTTATAGGGCATTGAAACAATTGTACAATGACCATATATTATTGCATATCCGCGTTGGGGAAGCCCGTTATAGGGCATTGAAACTGACACCGGTACAACAGGTTCGACTGATATATTGTCGTTATCGTTGGTGAAGCCCGTTATAGGGCATTGAAATATCTCCATTTTTTATGATAAAGGAGACGTTCAAAATGTTTGTAATTATAACATATGATATTGCAACAAAGAGAGTTGCTAAAGTGATGAAAACGTGCAGAAAATATTTAACACATGTACAAAAATCTGTTTTTGAGGGAATAATTACGGAAGGAAAATTAAATCAACTTAAAGAAGAATTAGAACAGTTAATTGTATATAAAGAAGATGAGATATGTATTGATAAGATTGATAATTTGAAATATACCAGTAAAGAGCAGATTGGGATGGTAAAGTTAAGAGATAATATTTTGTAAAGGGAAATGATGGAAAATATATTTACAAAAGAGAAAATGGATGAAGCTGTTGAACACTTGTCATTATTCGTGATGCAGAACAGGAAATGAATGAAAAGGAGCAAGGCAAAAAACATAAAATGATGGTCAACTGTACAGTAAGCATAGGCATTTTAAAGAATGATCGGATAGATATTTTGCTTGAAACAGATCAAAAGAAGAAAGAACAGCTATTCCAGCAGTTATATGATGATATCAGCCAAAATCTGGTTCCGATTCGACCGAATCGTTACTATCATCGTACAAAAGGACAGTTGGCTGGAAAATATTCAAGTACCCATAAAAGAGCATACTAAAAGACCGATAATTTAAAACATAGGAGAAACTATGTCTTCATTTAAAAGAAAAAAGCAGAAATTTTCTTTTCTAAACCGAAATAAAAATTTCTGCTTTTTATCTTTATTCTAAAGTTAATGACATTGGGCAAAATCAGCCATTCACCCCATAAATCTATCACACCAAACGCTCCAAATTGTAAATTTTCATTCCTGTAGTGAGACAAACGAGCAAGGATATGCTATAATTTAGGTATGATTTGGAATATTCCGATAGTTTTTGCACAGATGCAAGAAGAAACTGGACAATTAGAACTATTTTGTTTTAGAAATGAATTAAACAGTTAGACAAAACTTGAATTGGCAAGGTGAGAATAAAACATGAAGATATATAATGCACAGTATAGAGTTGATAACAGCAGTATTTTGAACTACTACGAGACTGGAACTGCAAAAGACAAATTATTATTGCTTCATGCTCAAGGAACGAACTCGTCCAGTTTCAATAATGTTATTGAGAAACTTTCAAAGTTTTATCATGTATATTTGGTAGACTATTATGGACATGGAATGAGTTCCCACAATCCAGAAAAATATAATCTGGTCAGTACTGGCAACGATATTATTGATTTTATTGAAAATGTGATTTGTGATTCTGTTGCCGTGTTGGGACACTCATCGGGTGGGCTGATTGCAACTTACATTGCAGCACAATGCCCTAAATGTAATAAACTAATATTGGAAGACCCTCCATTTTTCTCAAGTTGGGGAGAAAGACGATATAATACATACAATTACAAGGATTTATCTTCTGTATGCCACAATTTTCTTTTACAGGATACGGAAAAAGATTTCGTCTATTACTATTTCAAGAATCAGTATTGCTGGAATTTTTTCCCTGATAACTCCAGAGAAACTGTCAGAGAAAAATTAAGTGGATTTGCATTGAAGTACCGAAGCAAGCACCCCGACAAAAATCTAAAGGTTATGTTTTGGCCTAAAAAGTTTTTAGAAGGTTTTAACGGTTTACAAAACTATGACCCCCGTTTTGGAGAAGCCTTTTATAACGATTCATTCAATGATGGTGTTGATTACAATGAACTTCTTTCTCAAATCAAATGTAAGGCTTTATTTATGAAAGCAAACACAACGATTGGTGAAAATGGTTTATTGCAAGGTGCATTGTCTGATGAAGATTTACAAAAGGTTGGTGCATTGATTGAAAACTTAAAAATCCAATATTTCGATTGCGGTCATGGTATTCATTCTGAAAAGCCCAAACAGTTTGTGAAAGCGGTACTTTCAATTTGACTAATCCCAATTTGTTAAACTGCAAAAAAACTCCCACTCCACCAAAACGGAGCAGGAGTTTCTGCGTTAGAATAGATAGTCCTCGTCAGCGTTGTCAATATCCTCGTCAACAGTGCTATTGTCATATTTCAGAATGAACAGGCGTTCAAGGTCAACCATATCTCCACCTTTGGAATAGGTAAGTTCCTCGTCGGGTATCTTGTGGTCGTGTCGCCAGTTGTAAAGGAATGCGAAAGCGTCCACATAGGCGGGTAAATTCTTGGTTGCTACGCCCGTGGTTTCCCTCTCCAAAGTCAGTTTCAGATAGTTATGGAACGCATTGACACGGGATAGGTTTAGACCACACTCATACTTGATTTTGCAAAACTCTTTGAACGGCATACTGCTGGCAGTCTCTATATAATCGAGCAAACCGTCAGCATACAACTGTGCTGTAATCTTTTTGTTGTTCTGGTACAGTTCGTTGATAGCCTCGTCATTTGACCTACCTCTAACACCTGGAATATACCCTTTTTGTCTTAATGTGGTAATGAATGAGGATGGTCTGACATAATGAGGTATGCTCTTCAATCCGCAGTAGTCATTATAGATTGGACTACCATCCGAACACAGATAGGTAATATCTTGAAAATGCTGGTCGAAGTGGTCTGTAAACTGTTGGGGATTGACCTTACCCATACTGATTACGATTGACACAGCACGGTTATGGTTATCCACGGTGCAGACTACGCAGACATGCTCTGGGTTCATAGTTCCCAATCGGCTTGGTACATAGCCTTTTCTACGAAGTCGGACGGGGATTACATTGGGAACAACATTGATTAACTTCTTGCCTAAATCTGTTCGGGTACCCTTTTGATTTTCTCTGAAAAAGGTTTCGTCAACTTGTACGATACCCATCAGGGTAGGCTTTGGCATTAGGCTCATAGCGTGGAGCAGTTTATGCCTTGCAAGGTGAACGGCATTTCTTGTTATCCCGTCAAGGTACTAATCCTTTTCAAGAGTATCTACCATTTCGTCTAATGAAAAGTTATTGACAATCATTTGAACGAGTTTAATCCATACTTCCCAAGTCCAGTTGGTGCCCTCCATAAAGGTATCTGTGGTAAGGGCGAATGTGGTCTTACAATTCTTGCAGTAATATCTTTGAAGACCATACCTGGAGCCGTTCTTCACAAAGTTATCTGAATTGCAGGACGGACAAGCAGATACAGGAGCCAGCACCTCTAATTTGGTCTGGATTTCCTCTTGCTTCATTTGGTTGATTTGGTCTAAAACCTTTACTTGTCTAACCTTTTCATCTTCTTTGAGATAGGCTGTCAGTTCCTCTAATGATGTTTCATTAGGTGTTTCTTGAATATTACGCTATCTGGCTTTTTCATAGATAGTTCACTCCCTTGTATTTTCTCTTAACACAAGGTATCTTTTTCTGTCTGAAAGTTCCCTGTATTTGTCCAATATCAAAAATGAGGTAATGGACAATTTTCAAAAAAATTATAGCATTTTTTGGTTGTTATAACAAGGTTACTAACCATCAAGATAATTTTCAAGTATATCAGGAGCTGACAAAACCATTGAAAATTTGATGAAATAGTGCTAAAATTATACTATCTATAAGTATTTCTGAAAATAGCTGAAAAACCGGCGAAGATTACGATGAGATGAGGATGATAGTATGGATGAAAGCAAAAACAAAATAACGATGGCTCAGTTTAAGAGTATTATCAACATGTATAGTCCCTGCATGGATGATTTTCTCTATGTATATAATGTGAATGAGGACTATTATTTTATTTCTCCTAGTTCGTTAGATCGTTTTATGATACCTGCAAACCGTTTCCACCATGTAATGGAAAATTTAAAAAGTTTTGTATTTCCGGAGGATTATCCGCTTTTAATGGAGGAATTAAAGCAGGTCGCGAAGGGGGAGAAAAATGTTCACAATCTGCAGTACCGCTGGCTGGATAAAAATGGTAAGGCAGTCTGGATTGACTGTAGGGGGATTGTGCTCTATGATGAAGAAGGAAAGCCGGAATTTTTAATAGGGTGTATCAACGAGATTGGAAAAAAGCCTAAAGCAGACAATGTAAGTGGTTTATTGGGGGAAACCAGCCTGCATTATGAGATTGGACAGAATAACCATAAGAGGATGAAGGGATTTCTGCTTCGTGTGGGAATCGACAATTTTAAGGAAATAAATGAAAATAACAGTATGGACTATGGGGATATGATTCTGCGGAGGACGGCAGAATGCATTGCCTCTGTCATTTTGCCGGGGCAGAAGCTGTACCGGATTGTATCGGATGAGTTTGTGGTTCTGGATACCACGGGGCGTACCGTAGAAGAGGCTATGCAGATTTACCAGAGAATCCGCTGGAAAATCAGTCTGTTTATTGAAGAAAACTGTTATGAGGTATTTTATACAGTATCAGGAGGAATTGTAGATTTTGATGATATTAAGCATCAGACCTATTATAATCTGATGATGCTTTCAGAATATGCATTAAATGAGGCAAAGAGCAACGGAAAGAACAGATGCCATGTCTATGCGTTAAAGGACTATCAGGCTTTCTTGCGTAGAAAGGAACTGATACAGATTGTCCGTCAGTCAGTGCTGAATGATTTTAAGGGATTTGAGGCCTATTATCAGCCTATCGTCAATATTAAGGAAAATCGACTGTATAGTGCCGAGACTCTGCTGCGCTTTTACACAGATGAAATCGGAATGGTATCTCCAGTAGAGCTGATTCCTCTGTTGGAGGAGAGCGGTCTGATTATTCCTGTGGGAAAATGGATTATTCATCAAGCTATGGAGCATTGCAGCAGGGTACAAAAGGATATTCCGGACTTTAAGGTGTCGGTCAACCTTTCTTATATACAGGTATTGAAAAGCAATGTATTAGAAGAAATTCTGGCAGCAGAAAAGCAGTATAAATTAAAGCCGGAAAGTATTATTATTGAGCTGACGGAAAGTGGATTTCTGGAAGAAAATACCAATTTGGCAAATTTCTGTGATGGTCTTAAAGAATATGGTATCCCTTTGGCTCTGGATGATTTTGGAACGGGTTATTCCAACTTCCATTATCTGTGCAACTTAAATCCTCAGGTGATTAAGATTGACCGTTCTTTTACCTTAAAGGCGTTGAATAACGACCATGAGTATGTTTTGCTGAGACATATGGTGGAGATGGTACATAGTATTGGACTGAGGATATGTATTGAAGGAATTGAGACAGCAGCAGAATTGAATAAAATCAGCCAGATTAATCCGGATTTAATTCAGGGATACTATTTTGGTAAGCCCTGTCCGGCACAGAAGTTTATGGATACCATTGTAGAGCAGTGGAAAAATGAGGACAGGAGAGAAGAAAAAAAGACATCATAAACAGATGTTTGGTTTGTGTACAGATAAAAGCTAGTACACCGAATATTAATTAACTGACCCCTTGACTGGTCTGTGCTTTCCATAGCACACATCAAAAAGCCTCAGCGTAGCACCACTACGCCTGCGTTTTTTGATATGCACTCTGTAAACCACGCCTCAGCCAATGTATCAGTTATTAATTATTCGATGTATGAGTTGCTTAGAGACTGCCATATCCACGAAAGGGAGACTGTGGATATGGCAGTTTTTTTGACTGCTTTTGTGGATAACAGAATGGTAAAGAGCGTGTGTTGTGGATATATCTGTGGATAACAGAACATAATGAAATGATGTTGGGGTCAAAAGCATTTGACCCCTTGATGCTTACGGATTTCTTCGCGTTTCACGCTCACGAAATCCTAAAAGATTCAAAATCCGCACATTTTCTGCGAAAAATGGCTACTTTCTCATGTTTTGTGGATCCCAAAGTCATCTATTTTCATGCAAGCAAGAAAATAGATGACCTTTTGACCCTAGCATCATGAAATAAATGTTGTGAATCTATCTGTAATGGCTGGAATGGAATAGGATAAATCTTGAATTATGTGGTTTCGAGACGTATGTGGGTTAATACTGGGATTCCGGGCGAATAATTCCACAGCCTATCCTTACACCAGAATCTCCTCCTGGCTGAGTGAGAAAGTCATCTCTTTGGGCATGGATAATCACGGAAAGTCCAAGGATATTTTCTATGGCAAAGCGTTTGTCATAAAAACATCCCCAGGCATAGCCCTGATTGCCAAGCAGTGGCATGAAGTCTCCGGCATGAAGGGGATGAGGAAGGTGTTTGGGATTAAAATGGCCTCCTGCACCTTCAAAGCTGCCGCGGCAATCTCCCTGTTCATGAATATGCATGGCATAGAAGACGGAGTGTGAAGGAGAAGATGCCTCTTCAGACAGATTAGGGAGTCCAAATACCTCAGCTTCCACAAGAATACCCCCATAGGGGGTTGCATAAAATTTTACCAGACCACTGAGTGTAGAGTGATGGCTGTTTCCAGTGACCCAGGCCATAGCCTGAGGACTGTTTTTTTCCAGAATATTGACGAAGGTAAGTCGGGGAGTAAATTGATACATGGAAGCCTCCATTCTTTTTTTATTATTTTATTATGCTTAAGAGGAGAAGTTCCTGAAGTTTATGAAAAATTAAGGTAACTATTCTTTCGATTTACATACTTGCTATATGCAGGCGATGTTCGTTACCATTTGCCAGTTAGCTGGCTGATGTGTGAATGGTAACGAAACGACTGCTTTTAGGAGGCGAAAGAAGCTTTAAAGGTTGCCGAAAACAGAAATTTATGATACATTTTTGTCATAGAAAATAGAATGGAGGTAAAGATGATGAATATGAATATTTTCAGAAGTATGTCTTATGGTGTTTACATTGTTTCTACAATGGATGGGGATCGTCCTACAGGATGTACTGCCAACAGTATTATGCAGATTACATCTGACCCGGCTACAGTGGCTGCCAGCATCAACCATAATAATTATACTAATAGTTGTATTGAAAAGACAGGAAAGTTTGCTTTTTCTATTCTGGCAGAAGATTCAGACCCTTCTTTGATTGGAAACTTTGGCTTCCGATCCGGGAAGGATGCTGATAAGTTTGAGTCTGTGGATTATGAAATGGTACAGGGAGTACCGGTGGTAAAAAATACCTGTGGCTATGTGGTATGTAAAGTGATTGATAAGATGGAAACGGCTACCCATACCGTATTTCTGGGTGAGGTAATTGAGGGTGAGGTATATGAGGGAATGGGAGATGCCATGACTTATGCTTATTACCATAAAGTAGTAAAGGGAAAAAGTCCAAAGAATGCACCTACTTATCTGCCGGAAACAGAGGAAGTTGAGAAAAAGGATGGGGCAGGCAACAAATATATCTGTAGTGTTTGTGGATATATTTATGAAGGGGATGAGTTGCCTGCAGATTATAAGTGTCCTATCTGCAGTCAGGGAGCAGATCGTTTCCGTAAAGGATAAAAAGGGTAAGGAAAAAGGAAGTATCTGCTATGGGAAAAACCTATGATATGGTTTATATCGCCTTATTTGCAGTACTGATTGCCATTTGTGCATGGATTTCTATTCCTACAGTAATTCCCTTTACTATGCAGACCTTTGCCATATTTCTTACAGTAGGAGTTTTAGGAGGAAGAAAGGGAACCGCTGCCATTTTGATTTATATTTTGCTGGGATTGGCAGGGATTCCTGTATTTTCTGGATTTAGAGGAGGAATAGGTGTACTGTTTGGTAATACAGGTGGTTATATTTGGGGATTTCTTTTTGCAGCTTTGATGATGTGGGGAATGGAAAGACTGGGTGGAAAAAAGCCTTGGGTGCTGGCGCTGTCTATGTTGTTTGGCATGGTAGTATACAATGCCTTTGGGACAGGATGGTTTCTTATACTGTATGCAAAAAATAGTGGATCCATCGGTCTGATGGCTGTATTGGGGTGGTGTGTCTTTCCCTTTCTTATTCCGGATATCATTAAAATTTCTCTGGCCTGGGTATTGAGTAAAAGGTTGCGAAAAAGTTTGCAATGGGAATCAGGCAGACAGCAAATCAAATCGATTGATAGAAAAAGGATGGAAAAGAATGGATGAAAAGAGAATGGGAATATCTGGCAGTACCCTAAAGCTGATAGCGATCATTGCCATGCTGATTGATCATATAGGAGCGATTGTCCTTGAAAGAATGTTACGGCTGGGAAATACAGGGCTGGAACGTATGGAGATTGGTATTGATCTATCAGGACTCTATGTTATTTATATGGTGATGAGGCTAATAGGCAGACTTGGCTTTCCTATATTCTGTTTTTTGTTGATTGAAGGTATGCAGTATACGAAGGATATAAAAAAGTATGCTCTACGCCTGTTTTTGTTTGCAGTGATTTCAGAAGTACCTTTTGATTTAGGCTTTGCCGGCAGAGGAATATACTGGCAATACCAAAATGTTTTCTTTACTCTTTTTATTGGTCTTTTAGTTATGATTGGCTTTAGAAAACTGGAAGACAGCAAGAAATGGGGAACCATATCCGGTTATCTGCTTTATTTATTGGTTTTAGGTGTGGGAATGGGTGCTGCAGAGCTACTGCAAACAGATTACAGTGCTATGGGTGTTCTTACCATTGCCGCCATGTATCAGTATAGAAGAAAAAGGGTACTTTCTGTAGGAATTGGTTGTGCCATATTGACAGTGATGAGTATATTGGAGGTCACTGCTTTTGCTACTTTGTTACCAATATGTTTATATAATGGAAAAAGGGGATGGAATATTAAGTGGTTGTTTTACGCATTCTATCCGGTGCATATCCTGGTATTATATCTGATTGCCTGTGGATTGGGACTGGGAGATATTATGCTGCGGTAGTTGAATAATTTCTTTGATTCAGAGAAAAAAGAGACCATGGAAAATTATCCACAGTCTCTTTTTTATTAGTTAGGTAATCTATCGCCTTAGTCCACTTTAACCTCTAAATACCCCAGCAGCTGGCTCATATCATAGGATTCCATTACCTTTAGATTAGGATCATAGAATTTACCATCATAGTGGAGAAGGTAATGGCAATAGCGTCCCATCTTTTCCATCATAATACAGCACTTGGGAAGAGTAGTTTCCTGTCCTTCTGTATACATAATAACATCTGAGTGATCAATACCATAGTAGTTCAGGGCGGAAATCATCATGCCCATAGTAGCCTGCCATTCCTCACAGCCCATTACGCTGATAACCTCTGCAATGGTTACATTTGCCAGCATAGCAACACAGGTCTGTCCGCACAGTCCATCAGCTGGCTGCAGAATAGGTGTAATTCCATCAATCTTACGAACGGGATTGTCTACACTGTATGGACTGTTCTGATTCATCTGAATCAGGCTGCCTGATACATGAAGCAGGATTTTATGTACCTGAGATGTATCTACATGGGACACATCCTCATCCTGCAGATGGATAGTGTAGTTACCCTTTTCCTCTGGCAGCAGCTCACACTGAATCAGCTTGTTATCCAAAAAAATCTCTGCCTGAATAACATCCCTCTGCTTGCAGACCTCCCATACATTAAAGGGAATACGGATAGAATAAATATTGTTTAGCTTCTCGATTTTGCCATCAAAAAAATACCTCATAATGAAACCCTCCTGTGTAGTAAAAAATATAACTTTTTATATGAATGTAACAGATTTTTCGATAACTGAAAACACTTTCTAAGTAAGTTTTTACAAGGTATTGAAAAAAATACATTTTAGGTCAAAAGAGTAGTCAAGCCGGAAGATTTATCCATGCTTGGCTACTTTTTTGACCTATAGAGAGATGAAGTTAAGTCTGCTTTAAGGTGTATCTTTCAGACTCAGTTAGTCATAGATAGATTCTGCGTCCCAGTCGGTAATCTGTCCAGTGGCAGCGTCAATTTCAAAGTCATACTCCATTTCATTGTAGATGATTTTGCCTTCATAGATTGTTCTGCCATCGTCATAATCTGTCTGGATTCGGATATGGCTGTCTGTAGCACCGGGAACTTTGGCCAGAGCAGTCTGCTTTGCCGTTTCAATACTCACAGCGGCAGTATTAGTGGTAGTGGATGGAGTGCTGGACTGCGGACTAGATGGAGTAAAATGGCTTTCCATATCATAATCAAAATCCAGGATATTGCCTGTAGTCGCATCAATTTCATAATCATATTCTTTATTTCCCACTACAAATTCTACATCATAAACTGACCTGCCATCGTCAAAATCGCCATGAGCATAGGAAAAGGCAAGATCAGAGGACTTTACACCAGCATGGTTAAGAGCAATCTCCAAAGCCTTTGATTCTCCAATGGAGGAAGCATTTGTGCTGCCAGTGTTGGCATGGTCAGACGGAGTATTGGAGGGAACAAACTGACGTTCCATATCAGAATCAAAGCTCAGGATATTGCCTGTAGTCGCATCAATTTCATAATCATATTCCGTATTTCCCACTACAAATTCTACATCATAAACTGACCTGCCATCGTCAAAGTCGCCATGAGCATAGGAAAAGGCAAGATCAGAGGACTTTACACCAGCATGGTTAAGAGCAATCTCCAAAGCTTGTACTTCTCCAATAGAGGAAGCAGTAGAAGTATTTCCGTTGTCATGGGAAGATGACTGGGCATTCTGTACAAAGCTATCAGAAATCTGGGTAGAAGTATCTGCCGGCTGTAAATTCTGGGTAGCGGTATCAGCAGGCTGTGTACTCTGGATTACCGTTTCGGTGGGAATGGTATTTTGAGCAGTATCTGTCTGAGAACTCTCCTGATTTGTGGTAACAGGAGGGGTCTGTCGGGAAGCTGTGGAGCCACATCCTCCTATAATAATGGTGAAGCCTAAAGCCATAGCAATGAAATAGTTTCTTTTTTTCATCAATGTTCTCCTCTTTATAATTTACATAAATATTACATAAGTTTGCATAAATTTTACATAACTTATTTTTATATTCTACAGATACAACATTAAAGTTTTATTAAAGCTAAAACAAATATTCACAATTTGTAAATTTGACGTTATTGAATTTCCCTGCCTGTGCGTTATCTCATCACCACGATGAAGCAGTAAAATCATTTTGATTAGCATTTTATCTGTTTGAAGCGGAGGACTTCCTGGATTCACTTAAATTTTTTCTGCATTACTGTAGAAGGTAAAGGTAAAGGCAGTTCCCTTTTCAGGTGTACTGTCAGTGCAGATTTTTCCGCCATGGGCTGTGACAATCCATTTTACCATAGGCAGTCCCAATCCTGCACCATGTCCGTCAGAGGAGCTTCGGGAAGGATTTACCTGATAAAAACGTTTCCAGATATTTTCCAGATGTTCTTCAGGAATACCAATACCATCATCACTGACTGAGCCTGTAATTTGACCATCCTGACAGCTTAATGCTACCCATATATGACCATTTTCTTTTCCATAGGTAATACTATTGGAAATTAAGTTAATAAAAAGCCGCATCATCATCGTTTCATCAGCCTGCATAAAAATGTCTGGTGAAATATTTCCTGTTATGGTAATGTTTTTTTCATTCGCCCATGGCTGCTGTTCTTCCATAATAATTTCAGCCAGTTCACTAAGATTAATCAGCTCCAGTTGAAGCTGCTGCTTACCGCTGTCACTGCGAGCCAAAGTAAGAAGCTGGGAAATCAGACCGGACATTTTTTTGGTCTGTGTCATAATGGAGTGCAGACATTCTGTCATTTCTTCTTTGGAAATATCCTGGGAAAGTCCGTATTCACATTGGGAGAGAATAACAGAGACAGGTGTACGAAGTTCATGGGAAACATCGGAGGTAAACTGCTTTTCCGCTTCAAAGGCATTCTCCAGCCTGTCCATCATCTGATCAAAGGTATACGCCATCCGATGCACCTCATCTTGCCTGTCCGGAAGCTGGATGCGTTGGGACAAATCGTTTCCTGTACTGATTTTTCGAGCAGTGACAATCATAGTATCGAGAGGAGTCAAAGCACGACGGATAATCAGGTATCCTCCAATGGCAATACAAATTACAACAAAGGGCAGGATAATCATGGAAAATCTGAGAATGGTAGTCATAATTCTGTCAGACTCTGTCTGCGAGGTGATACCTCTGACCCAAAGATTCCCATAGCCCTCTATATACATACAGTAGTCATAAATATACCATTGGGTATAAAAATCATATTCCTGCTGCAGCTGATCCATAATTAAAGATGGAGTACCCTTATAATAAGAAGGAAGGCGTCCATGGAGAAAGTTGCCTTCTACATCATAAACCGAAAGATAGATACCCTTTTCCAATCCCAGATAGGTAAAATCATCATCAAATTGTAAACGATTATCACGAAAGCTGATTTCCTTATAGCTTCTGATTACCGTATTTTTTAAACGGTTGTTGGCTCCGGAGAGTACTCTGGTTGTACTAAAGGAGAGCAGAAGTCCAAGGGCAAGGATGACCAGAAGAGTCATAAAAATTGTGTACCAGAGTGTGACTTTAAATTTTATCGAAATGTTTTTCAATATTTTCATGGCGTTTCCTTTAGTACATAGCCTGCTCCTCTAACTGTGTGGATGAGCTTTGGGCTATAGGCTTCATCAATTTTCCTGCGTAGATAACGAATATAGACATCTACCAGATTGGAACTGCCTTCATAGTCATAGTTCCAGATATGCTGCTCGATTTTTTCCCGGCTCAGGACGATACCCTGATTACGAATCAGGTATTCCAGAATGGAAAATTCCTTAGAAGAAAGGGAAATAGGATTATCATTCCTGCAGACAGTATGAGTATTAATGTCTACAGAAAGGTTGGCTATCCGATATATATTTTCCGACTTTCCACTGTGTTTTCTTAGCATCACCCGAATACGGGCAAGAAGCTCATCAAAGGAAAAGGGCTTGGTAAGATAGTCGTCGGCTCCCGCATCCAGTCCGGCTACCCGGTCGGGAACAGCATCCTTTGCTGTTAAAAAGAGGACCGGGAGAGAATTGCCTGTCGCCCGAATTTTTTTCAAGACCTCCAGCCCACTTAAGCCCGGCATCATAATATCAAGGATGGCAGCATCATACTCTGTTGATTCCAGATAATACAGTGCTTCTTCTCCATCAAAGCAGGAGTCTACACTATAACCATTTTTGGAAAGGGTTTTACGAATAACATCATTTAAAGTTTTTTCATCTTCTGCAATTAATATACGCATAAATTTCCTCCAGGTTTTATTTACAGAATACACCTATTTATCATAGTTTGCAAAAATTAAAGGAGTATTAAGACCGAGGATAGATGAAAATAGAGTATGGAATAATTGCACAAACAATTCCCCCTATATATCTGTATAATGTGACGAAATTTTGCTAAATGGTAAAAAATGTTAGTTAAAATCCAAATTTTAGGATAAAATAATAATAAGTGAACTTGATGCAACGTGAAGATGTTTCAAAATGGAGGTCAACATGTTTGGAAAAGGTGAGTTTATTGTTTATGGGAATACTGGGGTATGTCAGGTGATGGATGTAACAACTTTGGATATGAAGGGGGTTTCTAAGGACAGGCTATATTATATTTTAAATCCTGTCAGAGAAAGGGAGAGTAAGATTTTTGCCCCCGTGGAGGGAAACAAGACAGTGGCAAGAGCAGTGCTTACCAGAGAAGAAGCAGAGGCTTTGATTGATGATATACCTGAGATTGAAGAACTATGGGTGGGAAGTGACAAGCTTCGGGAGGAAAAATATAAAGAAACTCTACGCAGTTGTCAGTGCAGAGCCTGGATTAGTATTATTAAAACTCTGTATCTGAGAGGACAGGAGAGGCAGGCTCAGGGTAAGAAGGCTACAGCAATGGATGAGAAGTATTTACGGTTAGCCAGAGAAAATCTGTATTCTGAGCTTTCTCTGGTGCTGGATATTCCTAAAGAGGAGATGGAGGAGTTTATCACAGAAAGAATGCGCAGGCTGGAGATGCAGGAAGCCTATTGACGTTAGATAATGAGTAGTTCACAACCTCATCATCATAAAGTGAGGAAACCACTTTGTGATTTATTAAATGGAGCTTGTACTTCACCTGACACAAGGAAGTCCCCTTACCTCCCCTTAGTACTTGGTGTACTTGAAGGGGGTAAGGGGACTTCTTTGTGTCGATTAAACAGTTATATGTAATCATAGAAGATTTTCTTGTAGAATTATAGGATAACACCTATAATAATTTATAGGAATATGAGAGGAAAAGCCTTTGAAATGAATGGCTATTTGTCAGAGGAACTAAGGGGGAAGTAACGATGCTACGGATTGCAGTCTGCGATGATTCATCGTTTATAAGAGGGATAACCAAGAAAAGTTTAGTGAAGTATTCTTTTCAGAATAATATAGATGTGGAAATAGACGAGTATGAAACAGGAGAGCTTCTTCTTCAGGCAGAAAAATCAGGGGAAAAGCAGCATCAGCTTATCTTTATTGATTATGAATTTGAAGAAAAAGGAGAAAATGGAATTGCGATAATCAGTGAATTTAGAAAGTTTAACAAAAATACAAAGGTAATTTTCTTATCAAGCTATCCACAGGTAGTATTTCAAAGCTTTGAAGTAGAAGCCTTCAGATTTTTGGTAAAGCCACTGGAGGAGGATAAACTATTTAAAGCAATGGATGATTTTATGGCTTCTATTGCAGAAGAGCGGGTTCTGACCATTCGAGTAGAGGGAGAGAATTTTTTTTATCAGGAAAGCATTATCTCTCATATAGAAGGTTGTGGAAAAAACTGTATTCTTCATTTTTCAGATAATCGCAGGGCAGTGGTAAGCAATGAAACCATTTCCTCTGTGGAAGACCGTCTTTCTAAGGAGGATTTTTTTAGATGCCACAAATCTTTTTTGGTTAATATGAGGCATGTGGAATCGTATAGTCATACAGACATTACCTTGAGTACTGGTGAAACCATTTTGATTAGCAGAAATAAGTATAAGTATTTTGGGGAGGCTTTAGCAGACTATATCTCTGGAAAGCGGGGAATATAGATGGAAAAAATTATATGGGTTATCGTGCTTTACACAATGATGGCTGCGTTGGATTATGTAAATATTTTTCTGATTTATGATAAGTTTCTATTGGTAGAACGTAAGCAGACGAAAAACATAAGGTTTTTTTGGATTGTTTGGATGTTTGTAATTAGTTATATATATGGATTGCAATATGCGGATGTACTTTATAATAAAGTGATTGCTTTGAGTATATATATTCCTTATTACTTAAAGATGCTGCCAGTTCTCTGGTCGTATTTTTTAAGGCGAAGAAAGGATATATTAATTATCTTATTTTATCAGTTATTAATAGTAACAATATCGCAAGCTATATATGCCACTGTAAATAATGACTTAGATGTAATCTTTTATGAATTATTCGTATATCATGTATGTGAAGTATTTACAGTAATACTAATAACAGTATTTTTACTTATATTGTTGTTTTTTCGTAAAAATAATATTGTTAAGATATATTTTGAAGAATTATCCTCATTTCAATATATTATATTTTGTATTGCGTTATTTTCTTCTAACTTATTTGGGGCAGTCACTATATTACGTTATCCAGACGATATCCTGTTCAAAGTGCTATCTTTATTTAATGTTGTGATGGTGTGTGTTTTGATAGGTCAGATTATTCTGGTAAGAGAATCAGATACAAGAAAAGGAAAAATTATTGATGTGTTGGATGAGCAAATGGATAAAATAACAGACTATTATAATGAGGTGATAGAGCAGGAAAACCAAACTAAAAAATTTAGACATGATATCAGGAATCTTTTATTAGTATTATACTCCTTGGTAGAGCAGGGAGAAGATGATAAAGCATTAGAATATCTTGATAAGATGAGTGATATATGTAGACAGACAACAAAAAAATATGATACAGGGAATTTTATTGCTGACACCTTACTTAGTGCCAAGTCTACAGCAGCAGAGGAGATATGTACAGAGATAACATTTGATGGATATATTCCCAGTGATATTATTGAAAATGTTGATTTAGTTATTTTACTGTCAAACATCCTAGATAATGCGATAGAGGCATGTGAAAAAATGACCGGTAAAAAACAAATTTCGGTTGAATCAATATTACAGAAGCAAATGTGGATTATTTCTGTGAAAAATCCTGTGGATAAAGAAGTAAAGATTAGAAAAAACAGGATTATGACGACAAAAAGTAATAAAGAGCTTCATGGATATGGTCTTCAAAATATGGAGAAAGTGACACAAAAATATGATGGAAACTTAAAGCTGAGCTGTAAGGAAGGTTTTTTTACTGCTCGAGCGATGGTAGTATTGAGAAAGAAATAAAGTCTTGTAAAAGCCATGTGTATCTTGTATGTCAGCACATGGTTTTTTATGTGTAAAATTGGAGTAAATGGTAAAAGAAATAAGTTTAAATGCAGTTTACTCCCCAAAAGCTACCTTTGACTCCCTAAATGTGCAGTAAGGATAAAAAAGTGCTAATATGTAATTATTCAGAGGAACAAAACAGGATAAGGAGAGAGAAATATATTACATTTAAATGATCCAATATGGGGAAATCTAGTAATTAGATTACCATTGGGAATGATTTTATGTCTTATTCGATATAAATTTGGAGTGGCTGCAGCAATAGCTACGCACTGGATATATAATGTAATCATATCAATGATATAGATAAAAAAGAGGAGTGGATGTGATGAATAATATATTAATTGCTGTTTTTTTAAACGCTTTATGTTTTGGAATGACATATATGATGATGCCTGAAATATCCGCCTTGGGATTTTTAGGGATGGTAATTTTGCTTCCAGTTATTTATAATATTGTATTATTTATAAAGGAAAATACAATAAGTAACAAAGTTTTATCTATTTTTGTCTTGGTTACTATTACAACAATATCCTATATTTTATTTGGTATATTTGTTTCAATAAATGGGGGAATGAAAGAATTTGCAACAAGAAACAGTTTTTCAGATGGAAATATTACTATATCAATTAGTGAAAATAGCAATTCCCTATCTAATATTATTTTTATGATGCTAGGGTCAAAAGGTCATCTATTTTCTTGCTTGCATGAAAATAGATGACCTTGGGATCCACAAAACATGAGAAAGTAGCCATTTTTCGCAGAAAAATGTGCGGATTTTGAATGTTTTTAGGATTTCGTGAGCGTG
>JAFXGP010000118.1 GCA_017521195.1 Lachnospiraceae bacterium | reverse complement strand
CATGAGTGAGTACATGGAGAAACATTCCGTGTCCAGACTGATTGGAGCGCCTCCCGGATATGTAGGATATGATGAAGGCGGTCAGTTGACGGAAGCAGTTCGCAGAAGACCATATGCAGTAGTTCTTTTTGACGAAATTGAAAAAGCCCATCCGGATGTATTTAATGTGCTTTTACAGGTATTGGATGACGGACGAATTACAGATTCTCAGGGAAGAACCGTAGATTTTAAAAATACAATTTTGATTATGACTTCTAATATTGGTTCTTCTTATCTGTTAGACGGAATAGCAGAAGATGGTACTATTGAAGAGTCTGCCAGAACTGCGGTTATGAATGAACTGAGAATGCATTTCAGACCGGAGTTTTTAAACCGATTGGACGAAACCATTCTCTTTAAGCCGCTAACCAAGTCAGATATAGGCAACATTATTCATCTGATTGTTAAAGACATCAATGCCAGATTAGCTGACAGGGAACTTTCCATTGAGATCACTCCGGCAGCAGAAAACTATATTGTGGAAGAGGGCTATGATCCTGTATATGGGGCAAGACCTTTGAAGAGATTTGTACAAAAGCATGTGGAAACTTTGGCGGCAAAAATGATTTTGGCAGATAAAGTGAGTGCAAAAGATGTGATTATGATTGATTTAAATCCGGATAGTGAAGAATTAGTAGCCGGAGTGAAGTAAAATATGGATTGTGTCCGAAATATGGGACACAACAAATGATATCCTCCTATTATCAGGAACTACAAGGACAATAACTGCTATGGGAATGGCAGTTTATAACAACCTTAATAAGATAATAGGGGGATATTTTATATGAAAAAAATAGTATTGTTATTAACAATGATTACAGTTTTGGTGTTAGGAATCGGAATGACAGTGAAAGCAGCATCTTCTAAAGATAACTATAAGATTAGTAAAGAACAATATCGTATAATGGAAGAGGAGTATTTGGAAACAGTACGTGATATTTTATTGGAAAAAGGGTGTAAGAATGCAGGAATTACTTTAACATATATTACCGATGCAGAAGAAAACAGAAGCTATACCGTGAAAATCCATCATGCAAAATTAGAAAGAATGGAAGAACAGGAGTTAACATTGCTTGAAGCCAGAATACAGGAAAGTGGAGAAAAGGTATTGTTTGCAGCAGTGGAATTAAAGCAGTTATAGTTAAAAATGGGGAAAAAATACAGTTAAAAAAACAGTATTTTTAACTAAAATAGTAATAGAAAAAAAGCTAATAATGTTTTATAGTTAAGAAAAAACTATTTGAAGAAAGGAAACGTATTTATGATTCCTCAGGCAAATCAGATTTACAGACATTTTAAAGGAAATTTATATAAAATTATTACCGTAGCAGTGCATACGGAAACAGAAGAAGAATTGGTAATTTATCAGGCATTGTATGGGGATTTTGAGGTGTATGCCCGCCCGTTATCCATGTTTATGAGTGAAGTGGATCACGAGAAGTATCCGGAAGTAGCACAGAAGATGAGATTTGAACCGGTGGAGCAAATGGTGCAGGCGGTTGCAGCTCCGGAGCAGGTGAGTGATTTGTGTGCAGAGAAAGTTGTAGATGTAAAAGTAGAAGAAAAAAAAGAAACACTTTCTGAGAACGAATCGGAAGAAGCTGAAGAATATGGGGAAGAAGTAACCATTGATCCCCTTTTGGAAGCTTATTTGGATACAGATTCTTACAGAGAAAAGTTGAATGTTTTACACGGTTTGCAGCATAGAATTACAGAACATATGTTAAATACCATGGCCATTGTAATTGATTTTGAATTACCGGAAGGTGATATTCGAACTAAATATGATGCATTAAACGATTGTCTTCTCACAAAAGAAAAATATGAATGTAACAGGATAATCTAAATATGAAGTATCAGAAAATTGTAGAGGGCATATTTGTAGAACGTCCTAATAGGTTTATAGCCAAAGTGATAATTGATGGTAAGGAAGAGACGGTACATGTGAAAAATACCGGACGATGCCGGGAATTATTGCCAAAGGGTGCTAAGGTTTATTTGGCAGATGAAGAAGGAAAAGAACGCAAGACCAGATATGATCTTATTGCGACACTAAAAGATAACAGGGTAATTAATATGGATTCGGGAGCTCCTAATGTGGTGGTGAAAGAAGCACTGCAACAGGGGCTGGTTTTGCGTGGAGTAAAAGAGATTAAACCGGAATATACTTATGGAGAATCCAGATTTGATTTTTATGTGCAGACGGAAAGAAATGAAAAAGGTGCTTTTATAGAAGTAAAAGGAGTTACACTGGAAAATGATAATATTGTTTCATTTCCGGATGCACCTTCCGAAAGAGCTGTAAAGCATGTAAATGAATTGATTCAGGCACGGAAGGAAGGTTATGATGCGTATATTCTTTTTGTGATTCAGATGGAAAATGTCAGATTTTTGACTCCAAATGAAGTGACGCATAAGGAATTTGCAGATGCATTAAGAAGAGCTAAAGATGCCGGAGTACAGATTTTAGCATATGATACTATTGTAACTCCTGACAGTATGACATTGAATCAGCAGGTTGATGTGAGACTGTATTATCAAAGACAATATGAAAAGATAGCAGAACCACTTTTGGAGTGGTACGATAAAGGACATAGAATTCTGCCTTGGAGGGAGACGTCAACAGGGTATAATGTGTGGATTTCTGAAATAATGTTACAGCAGACCAGGGTAGAGGCTGTAAAACCTTATTTTAACCGGTTTGTTGAGGAATTACCGGACATTAAGAGTCTGGCAGAATGTGAAGAAGATAAACTGTTAAAGCTGTGGGAAGGACTGGGATATTATAACCGGGCACGTAATTTACAAAAGGCAGCATGTCAGATTATGACAGATTACCATGGACAGATGCCCAAAACACAAGAGGAATTATGCAAGCTTTCGGGAATAGGAAGTTATACTTCCGGTGCAATTGCTTCCATTGCCTTTGGAGAAAAAGTACCTGCCGTAGATGGTAATGTGCTGCGCGTTTTAAGCCGTTTGTCTCTTGATACAGAAGATATTTTAAAGGACTCCACGAAAAAACGGGTAGAAAGACAGTTGAAAGAAATTATGCCGGCAGAAAGACCGGGGGATTTTAATCAGGCATTGATGGAATTGGGAGCAATGGTCTGTATTCCAAACGGAAAGCCGAAGTGTGAGGAATGTCCCTGGAAGGAATTTTGCCTTGCACATTTAGAAGGCAGAGAAGAAGAATTTCCTAAAAAGGAACCGAAACGGAACAGAACGATAGAAAAGAAAACGATCCTTATCATTCAGGATGAAAATAAATCTGCGTTGCATAAACGTTCCTCCAAAGGACTTTTGGCAGGATTGTATGAATTTCCTAATTTGGAAGGTCATCAAACTGAAAAAAGAGTATTGGAATATCTGAAAGAAATTGGTTTGGAAGTGCTTAGAATCAAGAAAATGGAAGCATCAAAACATATTTTCAGTCATAAGGAATGGCATATGACAGCTTATCAGATTCGGGTAGATGAGCTGGCACCCAAAGGAGAACGGTTAAAACATGAAAATTGGATTTTTGCCGAATCCGCAGATGTGGAGAAGAATTATCCGTTACCATCAGCCTTTGCAGCATATACGAAGTATTTGAATATTGCGCAGGGAAGTGGTAAAATGAGGAAGTAGTTTTGATTACTACGTCGCAGGCGTAAAGTGAGAATTTCAGAAAAGAGGTAAAGTATGAAATTATTATCTGTAGCAATTCCGTGTTATAATTCACAGGAATATATGCGAAAATGTATTGAGTCTTTATTAAAAGGCGGAGAAGATGTTGAAATAATTGTTGTAAATGACGGTTCTAAAGATAATACCGCCAATATTGCAGATGAATATGTGAGAAAATATCCGTCTATTGTGAAAGCCGTACACAAACCTAACGGAGGACATGGTTCTGCAGTGAATGCAGGGATAGAGAATGCAACAGGTTTGTTTTTTAAAGTAGTAGACAGTGATGACTGGGTAAAAGAAGATGCCTATGATGCTATTTTAGATAAATTGCGTGAACTGGTTAAAAGCGGTCAGATGATTGACATGTTTATCAGTAATTTTGTGTACGAAAAAGAAGGCGAGAAAAAAGGAAAGGTAATGCGTTATAGGCATGCCATACCGGAAGGAAAAGTCTTTGAGTGGAAGGATGTAAAGCATTTCAGGACCGGACAGTATATTCTGATGCATTCCGTGATTTATCGCACAGGATTACTCAGGGAGTGTAATTTAAAACTGCCGGAGCACACCTTTTATGTAGATAATATATTTGTATTTAAACCATTACCATATGTAAAGAAAATGTATTATATGGATGTAAATTTCTATCGCTACTATATAGGTAGGGAAGACCAGTCTGTGAATGAAAAGGTTATGATTGGAAGAATTGATCAACAGCTCCGTGTGAATAAAATTATGATGGAGTATATGGTCGAAAATAAACAGATGATTTGGGCAAATCGTAAATGTAAACAGTATATGTTGAATTATCTGGATATTATTACTACGGTTTCTTCCATTTTACTGATTCGTGCAAATACGGAGGAGTCATTGGAAAAGAAGCGTGAACTTTGGAAATACATCAAAGAATGTGATCAGGTAATTTTTAGAAAATTGCGTTATGGATTATTAGGGCAATGTATTAATCTTCCGGGGAAAAGCGGACGTCGCATTTCTGTAGAAGGATATAAGATTTGCAGAAGATTTTTTAAATTTAATTAAAAATATTTTGTAATATACCATTGAGAAGGCAAGTAAACTAAGAACAAAAGAGGAATAATTATGTATTATTTTATAGTTAATCCTACCTCAAAGACAGGGTTGGGTGAAAAATACTGGCAGAGAGTTAAGAAAGTATTAGATGAAAAGAAAATTGAATACAAAGTAATCTTTTCAAAAAAAGCAGGTCATGTGGAAGAAATTGTAAGGAAGCTTACTACTGAAACGAAAAAAGATAAGGTTCATATGGTAATTCTGGGGGGAGACGGAACCGTAAATGAAGCCATTCAGGGAATTGACGATTTTGAAAAAGCCATCATCAGTTATATCCCTACAGGTTCCAGCAATGATTTGGCAAGGGATATGGGAATATCCAGAAATCCGGAAGAGGCTTTGGAAGCTATATTAAAGGCAGAAAAAGAAGTTTATATGGATATGGGACTGGTTCACTATGATGAAGCATTTTTAGATGGCAAACAGCTAGAAGTTTCTGACCGTAGATTTATGGTAGGCTGCGGAATGGGATTTGATGCTGCAGTTTGTGAAGAAAGTATGCGTTCTAAGTTTAAAAATGTCCTTAACAAAATAAAATTAGGAAAACTTACATATGTAGGTATTGCTTTAAAACAGTTGATTCAGTCAGAAATGATAGATGGTAAAATTATTCTTGATGAAAAAGAAGAAATACCTATAAAGAGAATGTATTTTTCCGTAGCTATGGTTCATCATTATGAAGGCGGAGGTTTTAAATTTTGTCCGGATGCCTTGGATAATGACGGATTACTGGATTTCTGTATTGCAGCAGATGCCAGTAAGTTGAAAGTGTTAAGAATCCTTCCTACCGCTTATGAAGGAAAACATGTCAGATTTAAAGAAATTAAGATGCTTCGCGGTAAAAAAGCTACCATAGAAGCAGACAAACCTATGTGGGTACAGACAGACGGAGAAGTGAAAACTCAGGCAAAAAAGATTACAGTATCTGATTTGGGAGAAAAAGTACACTTTATCTATTAAATAAAATATGTTATGATGTGAAAGTACAGTTGATTCCGACAGAACAGTAATGAGAGGTGGCGGTTAGGTACTGCCAATGAAAAATACAGTATGGTCTTGAGAGAGACGGGAGGAAAACATGGATATTTTTGGTGTTTTAACTATGGTTGGAGGTTTGGCATTATTCCTTTATGGTATGCACCTTATGGGAGATGGGCTTTCCAATGCATCCGGCGGACGTTTAGAAAAGATTTTGGAGAAATTAACTTCAAATCCTTTGAAAGCAGTATTGTTAGGTGCCGGTGTTACAGCAGTCATTCAGTCATCTTCTGCTACCACAGTTATGGTAGTCGGTTTCGTTAACTCCGGTGTGATGAAATTGGCACAGGCAGTGAATATCATTATGGGTGCTAATATTGGTACTACAATCACTTCCTGGATTTTAAGTTTAAGTGGTATTGAAAGTTCTAACGTTTTTATCAAATTGTTGAAACCAACCTCTTTTTCACCGGTTCTTGCTATTATCGGTGTTGCTTTCTTGATGTTTTCTAAGAAAGAAAAGAAAAAAGATATCGGTATGATTTTAGTAGGTTTTGCCATTTTAATGACCGGTATGGATACTATGAGCGGTGCAGTAAAGCCACTGGCGGATGTACCGGAATTTACCAATATTTTGTTAATGTTCAGTAATCCGATTTTAGGATTGATAGCCGGGGCTGTGTTAACAGCAGTAATTCAGTCTTCCTCTGCATCTGTAGGTATTTTGCAGGCACTTTGTGTTACAGGTGCGGTAAGTTACAGTACAGCTCTTCCGATTATCATGGGACAGAATATCGGTACTTGTGTAACTGCACTTTTATCCGGTATCGGGGCAAGTAAAAATGCAAGAAGAGCATCTTTGGTACATTTGTACTTTAACTTGATTGGTACAGTTGTATTTATGGCGTTTTTTTATGTTTTAAATGCATTTATTGGTTTTACATTTATGACAGAGGCAGCCAATGGGGCAGGAATTGCAGTAATTCATACAGTATTTAACGTATGTGCTACAGCGCTTTTGTTACCATTTGCAAAATTGCTTGAAAAACTGGCTTGTCTTACTATTAAGGATGATGTGGTTCAAGTTGTAGAAACTCCTGCAGACAGAGATTTCAGATTGCTGGATGTTCGTTTCTTGGATACACCGGGTCTTGCGGTAGAACAGTCAAGAGAAGTTGCCAGAAACATGGCTGAGTTATCAAAAGAAGCATTCTTCTTATCTATGGGATTGGTATCTGAGTATGATGAAGAAAAAGCAGAACGTGTCAGATTTCTTGAAAATGAAATTGACCGTTATGAAGATACCTTGGGAAGTTATCTTGTAAAACTTGCCCAGAAGCAGATGGCAGAAAGAGACAATCATACAGTATCTATCATTTTGCAGTGTTTGACTGAATTTGAAAGAATTTCGGACCATGCAGTTACCATTATGATGTCT